>NZ_SYUT01000072.1:0-55198 GCF_005146325.1 Vibrio genomosp. F6
ATTTAAAATTAGCAAATGCTAACAAATAAATTTTATATTTTTTGAACTAACTGAAAAAGCGGCAGTCTTAATTGTACCACTGCTTTTTCTTAGAAGAATCTAAGAAGGCCCCTAACCAATTTGGATTAGGGGCTTTTTTCTATCTGCGATTTGGGTTTGGAATGGGACTTGAATCTGCACCTGAATAGAGAGCTAAGCTTTCGGCCTACCATGATCCTTTTACTTTTTATGCTTCCTTTCTCTCCAAGGAAAGATCACATACTTCATCCATAAATGGAGAAACAATAAAGCATTAAAAGCAAACCCCGCCATGATCAATGTGATTGATTCAATACTGGTGGGCGCCTCTTTAAATCCAAACCACCAGACAATCCAGCATAGAACGGATAGGACGGTGAGTTGATCCATACAGCGTTGGCAGCGTCCGATTTTTTTCCAAAACCAAGCGCTTCGGCAATCATTACAAGCCATGGGTTCCGCTCAAGTGAAAGTAAGAACTCAATTATATTCCGGCTTTACCCTGTTGTCTGTTTGTCTGCGCTTTTTTCTTATCTTGCTACCGAGTGGCTGCTTTCTAAGAATAAAAAAACGACGATACCAAAGCATCGTCGTTTTTATCTGACAGCAGAGTAGTTAAGCCCCTGCTGTGTTAAAGCATTATGTTATTAACCGTGAACGGAATTATTAACCGCGAACGGAGGTATTAACAACCAGGGCCACAATCTAAGCAATGTTTGATCATCTCTGGACCTAAATGCAGTTTGGCATTTAAATCACGCAGTGCAGTACGTACACCCTCTTCAATAACCGGGTGATAAAATGGCATATCTAGCATTTCAGATACGGTCATTTTGTTCTGATGCGCCCATGCTAATAGGTGAGCGAGGTGTTCTGCATTCGGTCCCATCATTTCAGCGCCTAAGAATCGGCCAGTCCCTTGTTCGCCATACACATGCAGCAAACCTTTATTACGCAGCATGACACGTGAACGACCTTGCCCTTCAAATGACACTTCACCTGTTGCAAAGCAGCCACAAGTCCCTAAGCGTGTGGTGATTTGTTTGTACGTTTCACCAACCATCGCAATTTGTGGATCAGAGAATACCGCTGAAATGGCTGAACGGCGTAGTCCCGCTCGAATATCAGGGAATCGTCCTGCATTATCGCCTGCAATACGACCTTGATCAGCCGCTTCGTGAAGCAGTGGCATTTGGTTACTTGCATCACCAGCAATAAAAATACTGCCGACGGAGGTTTGCAGTGTGTAATGATCGGCGGTTGGAACACCACGTTCGTCGAGTTCTATTCCTGTGTTTTCAATCGCCAACTTATCGGTATTTGGACGACGCCCAGTTGCTGCAAGCACGTAGTCAACAATGAAGGTTTCAAGTTCGCCGTCATGGTTGATGAACTGGATTTCAACCTTGTCATCACCTTCACCCGTTGGCGAAGGAATACGTTTCATGCTTTCGACTTTAACGTCAGCATCAAGGTAGAACTCCTCTTGGAAAGCTTTATTGGCGTAAGCCATCACTTCAGGATCGGTAATTGGACCGACTTGACCGCCTAGACCAAAGATTTTGGTTTTTACGCCAAGACGATGCAGAGCTTGACCAAGTTCTAAACCAATAACACCTGGGCCAAATACGGCTACTGCTTGAGGCAGATCATCCCAGTCAAACACATCATCGTTAATCACTAAACGATCGCCAAGTTCATTCCAAACGCCAGGGTAGGCAGGTCGTGAACCTGTCGCAATAATAATGCGTTTGGCGTTGACTTGCGTGTGGTCATCAACAATTAAGGTGGTGTTATCGACGAATTTTGCGTAGCCAGAGATTTTATCCTCAGCTGGGATCTCATCGACGCCTTCTAGTACGAAGCCAACGAAACGGTCTCGCTCACGTTTGACTCTGTCCATGACTTCTCGGCCGTTGATCACAACTTCACCTTGCGGATGAATTCCAAAGGCTGGTGCTTTCTCGATTTGATGAACGCTTTCTGCCGCGGCAATCAGTAGTTTAGAAGGCATGCAACCAACACGGGCGCAAGTTGTGCCGTATGGACCGCCTTCGATCATCACGACACTATCTGTGTGCGCTTTTGCTGCTCGGTAAGATCCAAGTCCTGCGGTGCCACCACCAATGACGGCTACATCAACGTTTATCTGTTTCATAATGAGTTCTCTGGCTGTTTACTTAACTTCAATAGAATGTTTTGTATGGCTTACCATGATGAATTGATTTCTGGCGACCGCTTAAGGTGAGCCAGAAACCGATTCAAGTTGTAAGCAATGGTTTAAAGTTATTAAGCGTTATTTTGCTAGATGCACTTCAAGCTCTTCGCTACCACCGATGTGTTTACCACCAATGAAAACTTGTGGAACGGTTGTGCGACCAGTGATTGCACGTAGGCTTACCGTTGTTGCGTCTTTGCCTAAAATAACTTCTTCATATTGAAGACCGTTATCAATCAAGTTTTGTTTCGCTTTCGCACAGAAAGGGCAGCCAGGCTTAGTAAATACCGTAATAGACTCTTGCTCTTTATGGTTTGGTGCAAGGTAGTTCAGCATGGTATCGGCATCAGATACTTTGAACGGGTCGCCAGGTTCGTTTGGTTCGATGAACATTTTTTCTACCACGCCATTTTTCACTAGCATGCTGTAACGCCATGAACGTTTGCCAAAGCCAATCTCGTTCTTGTCTACCAGTAAGCCCATGCCATCTGTGAACTCACCATTACCATCTGGAATGAAGGTGATGTTTTCTGCTTCTTGGTCAGCTTTCCACGCGTTCATTACAAACGTGTCGTTTACTGAAACACAGACAATTTCGTCAACGCCATGCTCTTTAAATACAGAAAATAGCTCGTTGTAACGTGGCAAGTGGCTTGATGAACATGTTGGAGTAAATGCACCCGGTAAGCTAAATAGAATGACGGTTTTATCTTTGAATAGCTCGTCGCTAGTTACATTTACCCAAGCGTCACCTTGGCGAGTTGGGAAAGTGACTTGTGGTACGTTTTGGCCTTCTTTAGATGCAAACATAATGTTTCCTTTTCAATTTTCTTTAATGAGTTTGGAACGTTTTATTTCATCGTTCCGTTTTGTTGAAGCTATTATTGAAGATTTGCTTTGATAGTTCTAATCGTTTGGTGCTATGGTTTTGATAGATATTTCCTATCAAGTATGAATTCAAACAGGAAAACGGTTTTATGAACATTCGTGATTTCGAGTACCTAGTAGCTTTAGCCGAACATAAGCATTTTCGTAAAGCAGCAGAAGCGTGTTTTGTTAGCCAACCGACATTAAGTGGCCAGATAAAAAAATTGGAAGAGGAACTTGGCACAACATTGTTGGAAAGAAGCAGCCGTCGAGTATTGTTTACGGATTCTGGTTTGCAGTTAGTGGAGCAAGCGAAAACCATCTTAAATGAAGTGAAAACGTTCAAAGAGTTGGCGAGTAGACAAGGCGATGCGATGTCAGGCCCGATGCATATTGGTTTTATTCCGACCGTGGGGCCTTACTTACTCCCTAAGATTGTGCCTCAGTTGAAAGAGCAGTTTCCAGAGTTAGAGCTGTATTTGCATGAAGCTCAAACTCATCAGCTTGTCCGTCAATTAGAAGAGGGGAAGTTAGATTGCTTGGTTCTGGCTTCTGTTGCTGAGACGGCTCCGTTTAAGGAGCTTGAGGTTTACAATGAACCATTGAGTATTGCGGTGCCTTGCGATCATGAATGGGCGGAATTAGATCAACTGGATATGTTGGCGTTGAATGGAAAAACGGTGCTGAGTTTAGGCGATGGTCACTGCCTAAGAGATCAGGCGCTAGGCTTCTGTTTTGCGGCAGGTGCGAAAGATGATGAACGTTTCAAAGCAACCAGCCTAGAGACGTTACGAAATATGGTGGCGGCAGGGGCGGGGATCACCTTACTTCCTCAGCTCTGCTTGCCGAAGGAAAAAGTGAAAGATGGTGTGTGTTATTTAAAAGCCGTTAACCCTGAACCATCACGTAAAATTGTTCTCGCTTATCGTCCTGGATCGCCATTGAGAAAGCGTTTTGAGCAACTCTCTTCTGCAATTGAATCTTGCTTACCTGAATTTGAGTAAGCGGGGGCGATTTTTGGGTCGCCGTAAAAAGAACAAAGCCAGTGAGGTAAATCATCACTGGCTTTGATTGCTTGGTTATTTACTTACTAAGTACGTTTAACCTGTATTTAGAAAAGTGCTTCACTCTCTGTTGAGTCTGAAGTTGAGTAGATATTGTCACCCAAGTTCTCTTCCACATAATCCGTTGGCTCTGTGCCTTTTAAGAAGTACTCAAACATGGATGAGCCATCAAACTTGTTGGTTAACAGTCCGGTTTCACGGTCGATTCTAACGCGAACAATGTTCTCAGGTAGTTGCTTGCGTTGTGCTGGCGTGTTCTCTAATGCCACTCGCATGAAGCTCACCCAAGCGGGTTGCGCTGTTTTAGCTCCCGCTTCACCGCCACTGATTTGATCTTTTCCAAGGTTCTTATTGGGTTTTGATTTTCCAAGTTTACGATTGTGGTTATCAAAACCGACCCAAGCGGTGGCAACAATGCCTGGGCCATAGCCGTTGTACCATGCATCTTTTGAGTCGTTGGTGGTTCCGGTTTTTCCGCCAATATCACGGCGTTTAAGCGGCTGAGCGCGCCAACCGGTTCCGTTCCAGCCCGTTCCTTCTCGCCAGTTACCACCACCCCAAATGTTGCTGTACATCATTTCACGAACTAAGAACGCCGTTTGTTCAGAGATCACTTGTGGTGCGTATTTAGGTTGCTCTCCGTCAGGCAAGATATCTTGTTCATTGAACTCATTATCTTGTAGAGCGAGATCATTAGTGTCATTCGTATTGCTATCAGTTAAGCAATCTTGTCGGCATACGGTGGTTGGTGTCGCTTCAAAAATGACATCCCCATAAGGCCCTTCAAGACGATTAATGTAGTAAGGCTCAACGTAATAACCGCCGTTAGCGAAAACAGAATAGCCTTGCGCCATTTTAACTGGGGTTAAACTGCCCGCGCCCAATGCAATGGTCTCTGAGCGAGGCACTTGGTCAATATCAAACCCAAAACGAGTGAGGTATTCACGAGTTTCATCTAAGCCAACATTACGTAATACTCGTACTGCCATGACGTTTTTCGATTGTGCTAAACCAATGCGTAAACGAGTAGGGCCAATGTACGTTGGTGGCGAGTTTTTTGGTCGCCATGCTGTGCCTTGGCTTTTGTCCCATTGGTTGATCGGCGCATCATTGACTAAAGAGGCAAGTGTGTATCCTTTGTCTATCGCGGCAGAGTAGATAAATGGCTTGATACTGGAGCCCACTTGTCGAACCGATTGAGTCGCTCGATTGAATTTGTTGTGTACAAAGTTAAAGCCACCGACTAAAGAGAGTACAGCGCCATTTTCTGGGTTCATTGCCACAAAGGCCGTATTCGCATTCGGCACTTGGCTTAAGCGCCATTCAACCATAGTGCTATCGGCGTTTTCTTCTGATGTTGGTTTCGAATCGGCTTGAGCTAACGTCACCGCTCGAACCCAAATTTGTTCACCTGTCGCTAGAATGTCAGTCGCACTTTGTGGTGCTGGCCCCTGACGGTCGTCGGTCATGAATTTACGAGCCCAATTCATACCTTGCCAAGTGATCGTCTCTTCACCTCTGTTTTTGACCCAGATCGTTGCCGATTTCGGCTCGACCTTAGTCACGACAGCAGGAACCAATTCACCATAGGTTGGCTGTGACTTCAGTGATTTTTCTATTTGTTCAGTATCGAAAGCTGTTTGTTCTGGCGTCCAAAGAGTGCGCTCCGCCCCTCTATATCCATGGCGTTCATCGTAAGCGATAAGGTTATTAATCGCAGCCGTGTTGGCTGATTTTTGCAGTGTAGAATCAACGGTTGTATACACTTTCATTCCAGAGGTATAAGCCTCTTCACCGTAGCGTTCTACCATCCATGCTCGGGCAATTTCTGCCACATAAGGGGCACTGAGTTCAATTTCAGCACCATGGAATTTCGATGTGAGCACCTCTGCGCGAGCCGCTTGATACTGCTCTTGAGTGATGTATTGCTCATCTAGCATTCGCATTAATACAACATTACGACGATGAGTCGCACGCTCAACCGAATAGATAGGGTTCATTGTGGATGGCGCTTTTGGTAAACCTGAAATGAGAGCAATTTCACCAAGTGAAAGATCTTTTAGCTCTTTACCAAAATAGGTTTGCGCGGCAGCTCCTACACCATAAGAGCGGTGTCCGAGGTAAATTTTGTTGAGGTAAAGTTCCAGAATTTCTTGTTTGGAAAGCAACTGCTCAATGTGGACTGCGATAAAAATCTCTTTGATTTTACGCATGATCTTTTTCTCGTTAGTTAAGAAAAAGTTTCGAGCGAGTTGCTGGGTGATGGTACTGGCACCTTGTTTTGCGCTGCCAGATGCAATCACAGTGATCGCCGCACGGGTGATACCAATGGGGTCAAATCCAAAGTGATCATAATAACGACTATCTTCGGTCGCAATAATCGCCTCAATCAGCTCTGGTGGCATCTCTTCTAGTTTCAGAGGGATACGTCTTTTCTCACCAAATTGAGAGATCAATTTGCCATCTTGGCTGTAGACCTGCATCGGTGTTTGGAGTTTTACATCGCGTAATGTCGCAACGTCTGGCAACTCTGGTTTCACGTATAAGTAGAACCCAAAAATTGTACTCACTCCAAGAATGGTGCAAATAAATGAAAATATGAACAATCGCTTTATGAACTTCACCGGATAATCCCTGATTAGTTGAGGCTGCCGGGCTGTAAACCCTTGTACTCTAGGCTAAATATTTAGCTCTGGTGTTAATTAACGCTTATTTAACCAATATTCACAACCTTTTTGAGCTAAGTAATACACTGGAGCTAAGTTGTATGGGTAAATCATTAATTACTGGTATTGATATCGGGCATCACAGCATTAAAGCGGTAGTACTGAAATCAATGGGTGGACGTTATGCTCTGATGAGTTATCAAGAGTTGCCTATTACAGATGGTATTGTCGCTGATAACCACACCCTGAATTATCAGAAAATTGTAAAGAAATTAAACGAACTAAGAAAGGGGCTACCTCTATTTAGTCGTCAAGTCGCTATTTCGATCCCGGACAATGCCGTAATCAGCAAGGTGTTGCAAATCGACAGTGAGCTACAAGACAGAGAGCTCGAATTCGCGCTTTATCAAGCCTTTTCCCAGCAGTCTCCATTTCCGATTGAAGAGGTCAGTTTAGATTTTATCAAACTTGATGATAAACATAGGCTTAAAGCGGGCACACTGCCAGCGTCAATCGATTCGGTCTCTCGAACACCACGAACTCCCCCTCATGCTTCGATGACGAGCTATCAAGTGTACGCGACTCGTAAAGAGGTGGTAGCAAGCCGTGCTGAAGTAGTACTGAAGGCAGGAATGACACCTTATGTGGTGGACGTTCAGGCTCATAGCTTATTGCAAGTATGGCAGTTGCTCGCGCATCAACATCCAGATAAGAAAAATTGGATGCTGGTGGATGTCGGTTTAACACAGATCTCGCTGTGCAGCATTCCTGAGGGAAAATCGCCTTTCCATAAAGATATCGCTTATGGGACTCGCCACGCCAAATCTTTAGATGACAACCCATCACTTGATGCCGCTTCCGATCATAACGTAGACCGCTTTTTCCAAGAAGTATTTGAGCGGATTCGGCGACAGCTTCAACTTTATGCATCGGTGAATAATCAGAAAACGGTGGAGGGTATCTGGCTGTCTGGAGGAGGGGCAAACATTCCCATGCTGTCGGAGCATTTGAGTCGAGAATTGAGCCTAGATTGTGAAACTTTAAACCTTTTTAGTCTGTTTGAGGATAAGACATCGAAACGGAAGGTGCTTAGGGCAAATAGCCAGGTATACAGCACAGCTGCGGGGTTGGCGGTGAGTGGGATTCAATGGATGGAGGCGGCTCATGTTAGACAGTAGTCATGCATTACATCGGGTAAACCTATTGCCGTGGAGGGAGGCAAAGCGCGCACAGCATCGTCGCCGGTTTTTCGGTTTAGTCATTCTAAGCTTTTTGCTGGCAGTTGGCATTCAGTGGGGTGGGGGCCTCTATTTCTTTGATCAAAAGAGCCAGCAACAAGCGCGGCTGACTTACCTTAAGCAATATATCGCCCAGTTAGATTCTAAAATTGATGCTCTGGATGTGGTGAAGCAGGAGCATGATTCGATCATGATGCGTTTAGACATGGTTGAAAAACTGCAGAGAGGGAGAAATAAAACGACGGAGTTCATGAACTTAATTGCTCAACTGATTCCTGAAGGGGTGTATGTCGATAAAATCAAAATGAATGGTCAGGATCTTGAGCTATCAGGGATCAGTGATAGCACAGCTCGCTTGGCAACGATGCTCGATAATTTAGAGCGTTCTTCATTGCTGGTCGATGTAGAGATGCACTCAATCGTATTGGGCAAAAAGCGTTTTGGGATCGATTTTCAAACCTTCAATGTGTCGTTCACTTTTAATTTGTCTGAGGAAAAGAAAGAGACAGAAACTGACGAGCTGGTGGCTTCGCAAGCTAAATTAGGAGGATCGCATGGTTAACTTCCAAGAGCTTGATATGGACGAAATCACTGAGTGGCCGCTGGTTGCTCAGTCACTGGTGCTTTTAGTGCTGATCCTTGTACTTCAAGGTGTCGGAGCGTGGTTTTATTGGGTGCCTCAAAATGAGGATTTACAACAGCTAAAGCAGCAGGAACAAACGCTTAAATCTACCTTGCACATCAAGGCCAATAAAGTGGCTGTGTTGCCAATGTTGCAGTCTCAACTTACGGAGTTGACCAGTCGTTACGATTACCTGTTGCAACAGCTACCCGTGCAGAAAGAGCTAGCGAGCATGTTGGCATCGGTGAATGAGCTTGGGTTGGACCATGACTTAACCTTTACTCGAATCGATTGGGGTGAGAAGCAAAATCAGGATTTTCTGTATCGCTTACCGCTGAATATTGAGTTAACGGGTAGTTATCACGACATAGGTGACTTTGCTGAAGCGATTGCCAAACTGCCAAGGATCATCAGTTTTGATGACGTAGATTGGCAAAGGGTCAGTCAAGAGAGCAGTACTTTGCATTTTCGAGTTCGAGCCTATACCTACCAATTCAAACCGGAGGTGAAAAGTGAAGGCTAACCCTAACCCTAACCCTATATGGGCACTCTGTGTGCTCCCTCTACTCATAATGGGTTGTAAGGCAAATCATGAGCCATTAGATGAATACGTCCAGCAAGTTGAGCGGCAAGTGCGTAAACAAGCCATTCAGCTTGAACCCGCGGCTCAATTGTCCGTGCAGCCCTATACACAGCGAATGGGGCGAGAACCCTTCGTTCTACCCAAAGAAGCTGTGGTTCACACTCAGCCTAAGGTCAAGACGGATTGCTGGCAGCCCAGATCTCGCTCTAAGTCGGGTCGGTTGGAGCGTTATCCGATTGGAAAATTACGCCTAAAAGGAGTGATGGGATCTGGTGGTGCGATATCGGGACTTGTGCAGACGCCATTAGGAAGCGTTGAGAAAGTCAAAAATGGGCAGTACATGGGCCTCAATAATGGCCAAGTGATTCAAGTGAATGCGAAGTACTTATTAATTAATGAGACGCTGCCTGATGGCTTGGGCTGCTGGTATAAGCGTCATGTTAAGTTGGCATTGAAGTAGCCTAGATTTGAAGCCGCTTAGATTTAAATGGCTTAGGTTTGAATGACTTATGGTTGAATGGCTTAGATTTGAAATGGTTTTAGGATTGAGACGTAAATATGATGAATGGAATAGAGATATTAATGCGCTGGTTTATTCGAAGCGCCATCGTTGGTGCACTGTGCTTGGCCTCAACGGCAGGCGCAGCTGACCTGACACTCAACGAGCTACAAAATATTGACTTTAAACTGAATAAGGACAAAGAAGCAGTCATTATTGTTGAATTAAGCTCACGCTCCATTGTGGTGGATGTGAAGAGAGGTTATTTGAATGGAGAGCAATCAAAGGTCGATACTTTGAAAAGTACGCCTCAAGGGTTACAAGTTGAGCTGATTAATACTCAGGTATCGGATGAGCAGCTCAATATTATTGATGTAAAAGATTTCTCGACGATAGTAAATAATATCGAGGTATCGCGTAATAAACACAACACACAGCTCGACATTCGCGTATCGGAAGATTATCAGTACAGTTATGCGTTAAAAGATCGTTTTCTAGAAGTGACGGTGAGTCCTGTTATAGAGCCCGTACCCGAAAAGAAACAGAGTATTTTGGATAAAGAGGGGAAGTTGATTTCACTTAATTTCCAAGATATTGCAGTACGAAACGTATTGCAGCTGATTGCCGATTACAATGATTTTAATTTGGTGGTGTCAGATTCGGTATCTGGCAACTTAACGCTGCGTTTAGATTCAGTTTCATGGCAGCAAGCGCTTGATATTATTCTACAAGTTAAAGGGTTAGATAAAAGAGTCGAAGGTAGTGTCATTCTTGTCGCGCCTAAAGAAGAGTTGGATCTTCGTGAGCAGCGGGAACTAGAAAAGCTACGCATGAATGATGAACTTATTGAGCTTAAATCAGAAATCCTCACCATCAACTTTGCTAAAGCATCAGATATCGCTGAGATGATCATGGGGGAGGGGGAAATCACGATGCTGTCTGAGCGCGGGTCCCTTACGATTGACGAAAGAACCAATTCATTATTGATACGAGAGTTGCCAGAGAATATTGAAGTGATACGCAGCATTGTTGCCTCACTGGATATTCCGGTGAAGCAAGTTCAAATTGAAGCTAGGATCGTGACCGTCAAAGAGGGCAACCTTGATGAACTTGGGGTTCGTTGGGGGTTCTCATCCACTAATGGGTCTACAACAATTGGTGGTTCGCTTGAAAGTAACTTAGGCGCTATCGGTATTTACGATGGCGGTGGCAGTGATGGCGGTAGCGATGGTGGTGATGAAGGCAGTGGCGGCGTCAGTATTGATGACTTTTTGAGTGTGAACCTTGCCGCCACATCGCCTAATGCTTCGAGTATTGCGTTCCAGGTGGCGAAATTAGGATCGGATACGCTGTTGGATTTAGAGCTTTCGGCATTGCAGCAAGAGTCAAAAGCCGAAATTATTTCTAGTCCTCGTTTAATCACCACCAATAAAAAACCAGCTTACATTGAACAAGGTACCGAAATTCCATATTTAGAAGCGGCGTCGAGTGGAGCGACATCGGTATCATTTAAAAAAGCGGTTCTAAGTTTAAAGGTGACGCCACAGATCACGCCCGATAATCGTTTGGTGCTCGATTTGAGTGTAACCCAGGATCGTCCGGGCCAAGTGGTGAAAACGGGAACGGGAGAGGCAATTGCCATTGATACACAGAGAATTGGAACTCAAGTTCTGGTTAATAATGGGGAAACTGTGGTTTTAGGGGGGATTTTTCAGCACAGCGTGGTCAATAGCGTCGATAAAGTTCCACTGCTTGGAGACTTGCCATTATTAGGGGCACTTTTCCGCCGAAGCTATGAAAACATTGGGAAAAGTGAGCTTTTAATTTTCGTTACACCTAAGGTTGTAGTGCAATAACTGCTAAAATTTACGCCATAGATCAAAATATAATTTGCATTAGTGGCATCATACCTTGATAATTTCGGGTCTTATCACGAGATATCTGTGAGGAATTGGTGCCACAGGCCTTTATTATTTCAGTTTTTATACTGAACACCTTGTGGCGATGTCATTGAATTAACGTTGTAAATTACTGCTAAACATGGCTGAGAAACGCAATATTTTTCTTGTTGGCCCGATGGGCGCCGGCAAAAGTACAATAGGTAGACACCTAGCATCCCAACTTCATATGGAGTTTTTGGACTCTGATACTGTAATCGAAGAGCGCACTGGCGCTGATATCGCTTGGGTATTCGATGTTGAGGGTGAGGAAGGTTTCCGTAAACGCGAAGAATCTGTAATCAACGATTTGACTCAAGAACAGGGTATTGTTCTTGCGACAGGTGGTGGTTCAGTGATGAGCAAAGAAAACCGTAACCGTCTATCTGCACGTGGTATCGTTGTATATCTTGAGACAACGATAGAAAAGCAACTTGCTCGCACTAACCGCGACAAGAAGCGTCCTTTACTTCAAACTGACAACCCACGCGAAGTTTTAGAAGACTTAGCAGTGGAACGCAATACACTTTATGATGAAGTGGCGGACTATACGGTTCGTACTGACGATCAAAGTGCAAAAGTGGTAGCCAACCAGATCGTAAAAATGCTAGAAGAACGTTAAGTTCATTTTTTGGAGATCAAACCATGGAACGGATTACGGTCAATCTAGCAGAGCGTAGCTACCCTATTTCTATTGGCGCCGGGTTATTTGACGACCCGGCGTACCTTTCTTATTTGTCGGCAAAACAAAAAGTCGTCGTGATCAGCAATGTGACCGTCGGGCCTTTGTATGCGGATAAAATCCTATCTTTACTTGAACATGTTGGATGCCAAGCCTCTCTGCTTGAACTTCCTGATGGTGAGCAATACAAAAGTCTTGATACGTTTAATTCAGTGATGAGCTATTTGCTGGATGGTAACTATGGACGAGATGTTGTTGTGCTCGCATTAGGTGGCGGAGTGATTGGTGATCTTGTGGGATTTTCGGCTGCGTGTTATCAGCGTGGTGTCGATTTCATTCAAATACCAACGACACTCTTGTCGCAAGTAGACTCTTCTGTTGGCGGAAAAACAGCCGTTAACCATCCTATGGGTAAAAATATGATTGGGGCTTTTTATCAACCTCAGTCTGTCATTATCGATATCAACTGCTTATCAACGTTACCTGAGCGTGAATTCGCAGCGGGCATGGCGGAAGTGATTAAATACGGCATTATTTATGATGGCGAATTCTTCTCATGGTTGGATGAGCATTTAGAGGATTTATATTGTCTGGATGAAGAGACACTGATTACGGCAATTGCACGTTGTTGCGAAATTAAAGCTGAAGTCGTTGCTCAAGATGAAAAAGAGTCTGGAATCAGAGCGTTATTGAACCTAGGTCATACATTTGGTCATGCGATTGAAGCGGAACTAGGTTATGGTAATTGGCTGCATGGTGAAGCGGTTTCTTCAGGAACGGTCATGGCGGCGAAAACCGCGCAGTTACAAGGTCTTATTTCTCAGCAGCAGCTTGAACAAATCATCTCTATACTGAAGAAGGCGAAGTTACCAATACATACGCCAGAAAGCATGTCTTTTGATGATTTTATGAAACATATGATGCGAGACAAGAAAGTCCTTTCAGGGCAACTTCGCTTAGTTCTACCGACAGGAATCGGAAGTGCAAGTGTGGTCTCTGATGTTCCTGAGGCGATGATTCAGCAAGCAATCGATTTTTGCCGCAACATATAATAATGATGGACTCTTTGCTTTTCTCGCATCATCGGGGTGAGTGAACGTCCTTCTTGTTTGTGCTTTTATATCGCAATCAATCCATAATTGCGAATACCTAGCCAGTAGGGATGTTAGATGAGTTTGGCTCATGAAATGCGAGTATTAGAATTAGAATCTCAGATAGAGTTGCTAGAACGACTGCAGCTCTTGACGAACTTTGGTTCTAATTTGATTACCGTAGATGGTGGTAAAGGTTCAGGTAAATCTTGGTTAGCCCAACGTTATTTAGAAGCGTGGGCTCAAGATCAAAACCAATGTTTGTTACTTTGTCATCCGAGCCAAAATGATGAGCAACACCGTGCGATGTTGCTGAGTCAGTTAGTCTCTGATCCCTTATTTAATCAACACGATCCTCTCGTTGATAGCTTACAACGCCTGTTAGATGGTGATGCTGTCGATGTGGTGATCGTGATTGATGATGCTCATTTGTTGAGTGAAATCTTAGTTTCTGAACTATGGTTATTGGTTTTAGAAGCGCAGCATAATAGCTTGTGGAATATCAATGTCGTCCTCTTTACAGAATCGAACTGTTTAGATCCTTTACTTACTCGCTTAAGTTATGGGCAAGAACATAAACCGATCGACATTGAAATTGATGCATTGTCAGCCAGGGAGGCCGAACAGTTTTTTGAATCATTAGTGGTACGTTATGTTGCTGATGATATGGAGAAACGAGTTCGTTCAGCATTCAAAAAAACAAAACCATTACCTGGTGAGTTAATGGCTTTGGGGGATCTGAAAGTGGAAAAAAGGATTATTATTCAGGCAATGGTAGGTTCGCCAGTTCGAATTGCGATGGTCGTCTTGTTGCTCATCATCATGATTGGTGGTGGTTATTGGTGGTTGTTAAGTCAGCCAATGCCAGAAGATCCTGAGCAAGCCATTGTACCCAATTTAGAGTTAACGGTCGTCTCAGAACCTGAGGCGAGCTTATCTGCATCGACGTCGTCTACATCGAGCTCGGTTAACCGACTAAATCAAGAGACTGAGGTGGATGACAACTACGCAGGGGCTGAAGATGATTCTTTAGCATTGCCGCCTAACGTCGTAAGTAAAACAGCAAGTGTTGGATTTACTGAGCCTTCTCAACAGAGAGTGGTGATCACATCAGATGTGGTTGATGCCCTGTTAGATGGTAAGTCCGATAGCATTGGTCGTGATGTGATTGAGACTGACGCCGCTGATACCAGCTCAGTTGATACTAGCGTAATTGATAATGCCGTCGCGGATGCTATGAAGAGATCACAACAAGCAGCAGAGCCTGCTGTTGACTCGACTGAAGCCGCAGACACGCAAAGTGCTATTGCAGACGCAACAGCCGCGATTGCAGTAAATGAAGAGCAAGCTGCTCCGAACAAAGTCATCACCTTCTCCTTTGCGAGAGATGAGCTGAAAGCCTTGTCACCACGCAGCTATACACTTCAGCTTGCCGCAATGAACTCTATGGAAGATGTTCAAGTATTTATTGAAGATAACAATATCCAGCAGCAAGTTCGTGTGTATCCAACCGCTCGTAATGGTCAAGATTGGTATATCGTGACCTATCAAGATTATCCAACCATTCAATTGGCTCGAGATGCGGTAGAAACGCTACCAAAAGCGCTTCAAAATCTTGGTCCTTGGGCTAAATCTATGAATCAAGTACATAGAGAGATAGAACGTGCGAAATAACACTGAGCTTCTTGGCAAAATATGTTACATTCCGCAGCCTTATTTTGTGGTTGGTAAGTAGAGCGGTAAATGAAAAAGCAGAGAGCATTTCTAAAATGGGCTGGTGGTAAATATGGCCTAGTTGAGGACATACAGCGTCATCTGCCGCCTGCACGTAAATTAGTCGAGCCTTTTGTTGGGGCTGGCTCCGTGTTTTTAAACACCGATTACGATCACTACCTTCTCGCCGATATTAACCCTGATCTGATTAATTTGTATAATCTGATTAAGGAGTCTCCTCAAGCTTACATTACGGAAGCAAAACGTTTTTTCACGCCTGAATATAATCGCAAAGAAGTATACCTAGACGTTCGAGCGCAATTTAATCAAACGGATGATATTTTTTATCGCTCGTTGGCTTTTCTGTATATGAACCGTTTTGGCTTCAATGGCCTATGCCGTTATAACAAAAAGGGTGGGTTTAATGTCCCATTTGGATCGTATAAAAAACCGTACTTCCCTGAAAAAGAACTGATCTTCTTTGCTGAGAAAGCGAAGAAAGCGACTTTTGTATGTGAAGGTTATTCAGAAACCTTTAGTCGAGCACGTAAAGGTTGTGTTGTGTATTGCGATCCGCCTTATGCTCCGCTTTCGACAACGGCTAACTTCACCTCATACGCAGGAAATGGTTTTTCGCTCGATGATCAAGCAGCGCTTGCTGATGTCGCAGAAAAAGCCGCATTTGAACGTGGGATCCCTGTACTTATCTCTAATCACGACACAACGTTGACTCGACGCTTGTACCATGGTGCGGAACTGAATGTGGTAAAAGTAAAGCGTACCATCAGCCGAAATGGTGGTAGCCGTAATAAAGTCGATGAATTATTGGCACTTTTTCATGATCAGCAGAATGCTTTAACCCAAGAGCCATCTAGCGAAAGCTAACATTTCTCCAACTATATGACCTCAAAGCTAGGATCTAAACGATTGCTTAGGTAGAATTGCGCCCGAAATTTGTCGCAACTCACTCACATTTTGTGAGCCAACTTATTAGCCTTAAGAGGTCAGGTATGAAAGATTTTCTCATTGCACCATCTATTCTCTCTGCAGATTTTGCTCGTCTTGGTCAAGACGTAGAAAAAGTACTCGCTGATGGTGCTGATGTTGTTCACTTTGATGTAATGGACAACCACTATGTACCTAACCTAACTTTTGGTGCGCCAATCTGTAAAGCGCTTCGCGATTACGGTATTACTGCTCCAATTGATGTTCACCTAATGGTTAAGCCAGTGGATAGCATTGTGCCAGAGTTTGCAAAAGCAGGCGCAACGATGATCACTTTCCATGTGGAAGCGTCTGAGCATATCGATCGCACTCTTCAACTGATAAAAGAAAATGGCTGTAAAGCGGGTGTTGTCTTAAACCCTGCGACGCCACTTTCTTGCTTGGATTACATCATGGATAAAGTGGATATGATTCTACTGATGTCTGTGAATCCAGGTTTTGGTGGTCAATCTTTCATTCCAAACACGTTAGATAAGCTACGCGCCGTTCGTAAAATGATTGATGAGTCAGGCCGTGAAATCCGCTTAGAAATTGATGGCGGTGTTAAAGTAGATAACATCCGTGAAATTGCAGAAGCGGGTGCCGATATGTTTGTTGCGGGTTCTGCTATTTTTAATCGTCCTGATTACAAAGAAGTGATTGACGAAATGCGTGCAGAGCTTGCAAAAGTTAAGCGTTAATCGTAAAAATAGATGATGGTAATCGGACGACTTGTTTTGATTACCTTTGATATAAGGAGCGAACTGTCGCTCCTTTTTAGTTTTCCAACCAAAATACGACGCTAGGAAGCTCACCATGACCCTGAGTAACATTAAACTTATTGCCTTTGATTTAGACGGAACATTGCTTGATAGCGTGCCTGATTTAGCGGTCGCAGCGGATAAGGCGTGTCAGTCATTAGGTTTTCCAGCGGTTTCCGAAGAACAAGTTCGTGATTATGTGGGCAATGGGGCGGATATTTTGATTGGCCGTGCGCTAAGCCAAAGCTTGGATATCAACCCTGAGTTGAGTGATGAACTAAAAGCGGATGCTCGTATCCGATTCGATGAGTTTTACGCACAAGGCGGGCATAAACTGAGTCATCTGTATTCAAACGTCCAACAAACATTGAAAACACTGCACCAAGCGGGTTTTATATTGGCGTTAGTCACCAATAAACCATCAGTCTTTGTGCCAGAGGTATTGGCGCAACATGATATCGCCAAGTACTTTACCGATGTCATCGGTGGCGATTCATTTCCGGTTCGTAAGCCAGACCCTATTGCATTGAATTGGTTACTTGAAAAACACAGCGTCAGTGCTGAACAGATGTTGATGGTGGGCGACTCAAAAAATGACATTTTAGCGGCTAAGAACGCGGGCTGTGCTTCATTTGGCTTAACGTATGGTTATAACCATGGCGAGCCAATTTCAGCCTCAAACCCAGGCTATATCGCCGATGATATTCAACAATTAGTCGATGTCGTTATGGTTTCTGCCTAAAGCGGCGAAAAGTTGATAACTTCGACTAGTAAAATACTCGCCAATGAGTACACTGCAAAGACCGTATTTCATAAGTGAATGCGGTTTAATCTAATATAGAATTCATTTCAATTCTCAGTTTGAAAGTTAGTAATAAGGAATCACAACTATGAGCAAACCCATCGTATTAAGTGGTGTTCAACCGTCTGGTGAACTAAGTATCGGTAACTACTTGGGTGCTCTACGTCAATGGCAACAGATGCAAGACGACTATGATTGCCAATACTGTGTTGTTGATCTTCATGCGATCACGGTTCGTCAAGATCCTAAAGCGCTGCATGAAGCAACGTTAGATGCATTAGCAATTTGTCTCGCGGTTGGTGTTGATCCTAAGAAGAGCACGCTATTTGTTCAGTCTCACGTACCAGAGCATGCTCAGCTTGGTTGGCTTCTAAATTGCTACACTCAAATGGGAGAGCTGAGCCGTATGACTCAGTTCAAAGATAAATCAAAACGCTACGCAAATGACATTAATGCTGGTTTGTTCAACTACCCAGTATTAATGGCGGCAGATATTTTACTTTATGGTGCGCACCAAGTTCCTGTAGGCAGCGATCAGAAGCAGCATTTAGAATTGGCTCGTGATATCGCTAACCGTTTTAACAATTTATACGGAAGTGAAGAGCAAGGTATTTTCCAAGTGCCAGAACCGTACATTCCAACAGTGAATGCTCGGGTTATGAGCCTGCAAGATGCAACGAAGAAAATGTCTAAGTCGGATGATAATCGTAAGAACGTCATTACTTTGCTTGAAGACCCGAAATCGATTCAGAAGAAGATCAACAAAGCGCAGACAGATGCCGAAACTCCGCCACGTATTGCACATGATTGGGAAAGCAAGGCGGGTATTTCAAACCTAATGGGTCTGTACTCTGCGGCAACGGGTAAAACGTTCGAAGAGATCGAAGCTCAATACCAAGGCGTAGAGATGTACGGACCGTTTAAGAAGGATGTTGGTGCGGCATTAATTGAAATGCTCACTCCTATCCAGTCTGAATATCATCGTATCCGTGCCGATCGAGCTTACATGGATGAAGTGATGAAAGCTGGTGCTGAAAAAGCATCTGAACGCGCGGCAGTCACGCTGAAAAAAGCGTATGAAGCGGTCGGATTCGTTACTCGCCCATAGATTTAACGCTTTTTGAGTATTTATAAAAAACCGCCTTATATTAGGTGGTTTTTTATTAGGTGTCGCTAAATTACTGATTATTCAAAGTTGTATGATTTATAAAACCGGGATCTAGTTCAAGATAATGTAATCTGTTAAATGTAATTCTCATAATAATACCTATTTCTGTTGAAACGATATTTCTCGTCATAAAGTTGCATTCTCAAGCGTGATGTCAATCGCACAAAATATGGATGTGACTTCTTATTGTCATACTAAAGTGTGATATTCGACCTTCTCTCAGTGTTTAGAGCATTTGCTCAGTGCATGTTTGTTGTATGTGCTGCCGTCAATTTGAAAGCTTGATTTGTCTATTCATGCCTTTTATTGATTTGTGCTCTCTATTGGTGAGGTGAACATCTAATAATCATTCAAAATGAATATGAGTCAACAAGGACATTGATATGACTAAGAGAAATGCAATAGCGATTGCGTTGTCTTCGCTTTTTATTGCTTGTGGTGCAAATGCAGCAACCATCTATAAAAATGACAATGGTGATTTTCTAAAGCTTTACGGTGAAGTAGGCGTTGGTGGGCACATTGGTGCAGATTACGAGTACGGTGAGTTTTATAAAGACCAGAGTTTTATTGATGACTCTTTTGCCACAATGGGCGTAAAAGGCCTTAATGGAAAAATGCATTACCGCCTAGAACTGGATTATGAGCGCGAAAACTGGAAATACGGTTCTGGCGATATGGTTCTAGCGATTGATAAAGTGTTCTTGGGTTATGACCTTTACCAAACTCAAGGTTACTCGCACTACATTGAAGCCGGTTTAACTGATACTGCATTTGATGATTACGATAAATGGGGTGACTTTACTTTCGATACTACAGTCGAGACTGGTGAAGCGGGCGACCAAGACATGACGGTGAAATACGAAGGTCTGTATTTTGATGTTATCAAAGTGGGCGCGTCATACAGTTACGACAGTGAGTCATCTTCAGGCTCTAAACTGGGTGAAGTGGTGAACGGCTACGTTGGCTACTTTGGTGAGCGTTTCTCTGCAGTTGTTGGAATGGAAGGTCGCGCAGGTTCTGACGGTGAATCTAAATACGGCGAACAGCGCTTAGTTGGTTTCGGTGCTCGTTTTGCTGCAACAGACCAAATCCATATTGGTGTGAATGCGTTCTTTGAAGAAGAAGATATTGCAGATAAGAAGACTCTTGTCTCTACAGACCCAGTCACTGGCGAGAAGAGCTACGTTTATAACGAATATGAAACGCAAGAAAATAAAGGTTACTTAGTTTCGGCTAAATACATCTTTACCCCACAGTGGGAATTCACAGCTTCATACAACTTCGAGGAGTATGAAAAGTGGGCGATGAATAATGTTAATGCAAACAAAACGGAACATAGCTGGGGTGATGAACGCACGTGGGGCACGGTTGGTGTGAACTACAAACCGACCAAGTCAAGTGTCATCGCTTTAGAGATGAATACTGGCGAAGCAGCACAAGATGCATACGCATACGCGCGTGTTTACTTCTAATCATTAAAGGAATTGAGACAAAATTATGAACAAGAAAATAACAATTCTAGCTGGTGCAATTAGTTGTGCACTAAGTGGTGCTGCGCTTGCGGATATTAACGATATTGTCATTACGGAATATGTGGAAGGTTCTGCACAAAATAAAGCTGTGGAAATTAGTAACTTACATGCGACACAAAACTACACTTTTGATGGGACCTTAGGGCTTTACTACAGTTCTCACAAAAACCAGATTAAGAACGCTTCTAATGCGAATGTGTTGACGGGTATAACTATCCCTGCTGGGGAAAGTATTGTTATTGTTAATGGTGAAGTGAATAGCGATGTTGTTCGTTATATCGAGCGACTAAGCGGTCGAGATAATGCCGTGATTAATGCGGGCACTTATGATGAAGTTGCACATAGTGCAATGAACTTTAATGGTGATGATGCGGTTTGGCTGGGTACAAGTGACAATGCTGCTGGTGTTAAAGATATATTTGGTACCTTTGGCCATAGTGGAGATAAGCTATGGGCTGATAGGAGTATGCGTCGTAAAGCTAGTGCAACAGCACAATCAAGTATTTATACTGAAAGTGATTGGGAACAATTTGATAAAGATTCATTTGGTGGTTTAGGTCATCCGACAAATGTTGACGATTCTCCATTGCCAGCACTACCTGAACCTCCAGTTGCTGCACCATGTGATGATGCGACAGATCTTGAAGTTAAAACCATTGGTGAAATTCAAGGCGATGGGGCAAGTTCTCCATTAATTCCAGAAGGTGAATACAAGACTCCTTATTATAAGATTACGGGCCGCGTAAGTAATGTTATTAAAAGCGCTGATCAAGCTATTTCTCCAGGTTTTTATTTACAAGCAGATGATAATAATCCTCTAACGTCTAACGGTGTTTTTGTTTATTCGAAAAAAGCAGATGAAACGATGTTAGGCCAAGAGGTTTGTGTTATTGCAAGCGCTAAAGAGTACTTTGGTTTAACTCAACTGAATCAGAAGGAAGATGGTGATTGGCAGGTTATTAATGAAACACCTGCAATTATTGAAGCAACAGAGCTTAAGCGTTTAACCAGTGATAAGAGCTTTGCAGAGACTTTAGAACGTCACGAAGGGATGCTAGTTAAACTTGTTGATGATATGGATGACAAGGCTACTGGTGATCAAAACATGCGAGTTACTCGTGCATTTAGTTTTGATTTTGATCTGCTTGCGAAAAGAAAATATCGTAACAATATGGTATTAGCTTATGATCGTGTAAACCGTCATCCTAACCAAGATCATGTTGCTGGCAGTATTGATTCAATGAAACAAGCTGCGGAAAACCAAGATTCTGAATTGTATGTAGATAGTGAAACAGCACCAGAAAATGGCAATATTCCTTACTTCTCAGCATTCAATACAGATCCAAATGCTAACTACATTCGTGTAACTGATAGCATTAAAGATTTAGAGGGTGTTATTAGCTACAACTATGATGAATACCGCCTAATTCCTACTGGGAATTTTGATTTACAGAACAGCTCTATTACTCATCACCTGCCTCGCCAACGTAAAGATTCAAAATATGGAAACTATAAACTTGACTTAAATGAGTCATACGGTGATGACGGGTTCACAGTTAAGATCGCGACGCAGAATGTATTGAATTACTTTAATTCACCTTATGGTGGTGCAGACAACCAGAAAGGTGATAACCGTGGTGCTAAATCACAGCCGGAATTTGAACGTCAACAAGCAAAAATTGTAGAGGCTATTTTTAGCTTGGATGCAGATATTGTTGGTTTGATGGAAATTGAAAATAATGGTTTTGGTGATTTCAGTGCAATCAATACTCTGTTAAAAGCGGTTAACCTTAAGTACACCGATGACGATTATAAAGATCGCAATAAAATTAACTCTACGACTAATAAATATGTGTTTGTAGGTTTTGATAAAAATGGCGATCAAGTTTTAGATTCTAATGACGTGGTTGGCTCTGATGTTATTACTTCTGGCATTATCTACCGTCCTGCAAAAGTCTCTGTAGTGAGAGGCGAAATTATCCCAATGCCGTCACAGGATGCTCCTATCATTGTTGGCGAAAATGGCGCCCCACTGCTGGATAAAAATGGTGACATCCGTGAAAGCGGTAAAAACTATCAGCGTAATACTGTTGTTGCTACTTTTAAGGTGTTGAATACTGGTAAAGAGCTAACCGTTGCGGTGAATCACTTAAAATCTAAAGGTTCAACTTGTTACGAAGATTGGGCCGGCTGGGAAGAGTGGAAAGACTTTGATCCAGTATATGATGACCCGCGTAATGATGATTACCAAGGATCTTGTGAGAACTTCCGTGTTGCTGCTGCTTACCAGTTAGGCTCAGAGATGGCTAAAATGCCAGGAGATCAAGTTGTTTTAGGTGACATGAACTCATACTCTTTTGAGGACCCAATGTTGGTTCTAACGGAGAATAAAACAGAGAAAGACATCTACGCTGCGGGTTATACCTATGTTAATGGTGAGCCTCTGTTTGGGCCTGAAGGAGCTTTGATTACCAAATCATTTGGTTACGTAAGTGCGGTTGATAAGGTTGTTGAGTTATCACAATCAACGAGCTCTCCTAAAGAGAAAGCATGGAGTTATTCTTACGAAAGTGATACTGGCTCTTTAGATCATTTGCTGGTCACTAAATCTTTAGAGAATCGTTTGGTTGATGCGACAGATTGGCACATCAATGCTGCTGAGTCATCACTCTATGATTACAGTAACTATAAGAAAGAACCGAATGAAATGGAAAACCCGTTTTATGAGAAAACACCATTCCGTTCTTCTGATCATGATTCAGCAATATTATCTCTTGGATATAAATATGGTGAAGCAGGTGAGAGCCTAGTTACCCTAGCTGCTACAAGTGGCCGTTTACAGGTACCATTTGTTTTAACAACCCCAGCAGTAGCAGGAGACAAGGCAACTATAACAATGTCCCCAATGCCAGAAGGTGATATTACGCTATCAAGCCAAGATCTTTCAGCTGGTGATGCGATGGTTACCTTCGATGTTCTGGGTGTGCCAACGGGTGAGTATACATTTACGATGACAATGACGAATAGTTCAGATGTGGCAGCGACAAGCACAGCAAGTAACTCGCAATCAATGACGGTAAATGTGATTAAGCAAGATTCAAGCAATGTTAAACCAACAACACCGTCATACGATGGTTCAGGTGGTGCGTTTGGATTTGGCGCTCTATTGTCACTGTTCGGCTTTGGTTTCTTACGTCGTCGCCGTAACTAATCATTAAGCACTTTTAAAGGCTAGCAGCAGCTAGCCTTTTTTTTGACTTTAAAAAGTTTTGTTGGGGTTCAGCCATTAAGTGCTGCGCATCAGTCGGAGTTTATATTCATGACTGATTGACCCAAGCAGTCTTACGTGAGGTATATAATGAAAAAGAGTTTAATTGCTATTGCTGTAGGTGCTGTGATTGCACCTAATGTTAATGCCAATATTGTTATTTCGGAGATAACGGAAGCGGTAAAAGGCAATAATAAAGCGATTGAAATCGCGAATACAGGTAGCACATCACTAAATTTAGATGGTTATAGTGTAGAGCTAGACCCTAATGGTGGGGATGGTTGGGAAAATAAATTGTTGCTAGATGGTGTGACGTTATCGGCGGGGCAAACCTACGTAATTGTAAATGGTAATGCAGATTCTGCACTTAAAGACATAGCTGATAATTTAGGCTCAAATGTTACTTTCTTTAACGGGAATGATGCTGTTTCGGTTAAGCGTGATGGTGTTATTGTTGATATTATCGGAGCAGTTGATGGTGTTAAATATAACGAGAATGTCACCTTAAGACGTACAGATATGTCACCAAGTACTATTTACGATGCCGCTAAGTTTAATGTTCTTCCTGATACTGATTGGACTGGGTTTGGTAAGCTTGATGGTTCTACCCCTCCTACACCAGATCCAGATCCAACGCCAGATCCCGATCCTACGACTACCATCATGGATCTTCAAGGCGACTCTTGGGCTTCTCCTCATACCGATCCTGCTAAAGGCATTTATATCTCTTCAGAAGAGTTCACAGTCGCGGGCATAATCACAGCGATTCAAACTGAAGCTCTGGATGGTGACCTACCTGTAGGCTTCTTCATTCAAGATGAAAATGGAGATGGTGATGTAAAAACTTCCGATGGTATTTTTGTCGTTGGTGATATTACAGGCTTAAACCTTGGTGATAAAGTTGAAGTAACGGGTCCTGTTGAAGAGAAATATGGCTGGACTCAGATTCCAGCAACTAAAATTGAGACCACCGGCACGGGTAGTATTACCCCTACTATTATCAAAACTCAATATGCGGATCCTGATTTTGATTTTACTTTAGAGCGTCATGAAGGCATGTTGGTCGAGCTTTCTCAAGCCTCTAATATGCAAGTGGCTCGTAGCTATAGCTTAGATGATGGGCCTAAACGCTTTAACATGTTGCTGGCTCATGAAGAGCCAAATCAACATCCAAACCAAAAATTTGTTCCCGCTACCGATGATGCAAAAAAACAGGCGGATTGTAGTGAAGATAAACGCCTAGTCGTGGAGTCATTTGCGAAGAACACATCATCAGTACCATCTTGGTTCCCAGCGTTTGGCGCGACAGACAGCGATGGTGATGGCTCTGCTGACGATTATATTCGAGTAGCAGATACCGTTGATGGCTTACAAGGTGTTATAGGGTATTCATATTCAGATTATCGCTTCTACGTGACGAATGTTGTTGATGAAACCGCTTTTGTTCGATCGGAAGAGGGAGAGCGTCAAGTCGCACCATCGCTAGAAGATGGTGACATTCGAGTTGCATCATTTCATACACAAGGGTATTTCAATAGCCTACAGGGTGGTGGTGAGACAAATCCATATTTAGCTGATGGTTTAACTCCTGGCGCTCAAAGTGCTGCTGAATTTGAAACTCAGACAGCAAAATTAGTCAGTGCACTTAAAGCGCTAGATGCCGACATTATTGGTTTAATGGAAATTGAGAATAACGGTTTCGGCGATAGTTCTGCCATTGTCCATCTTGTTAAACAGCTGAATGCTGAGCTTCCTGAGGCCGATCATTACAGTATCGCCAGCAGCGAAGGGTTAACTGACATTGGTTCTTTAGCTACGAGTAACCAAGTTATTTTCCGAGCAAATACCGTTGGTTTAGATAGCTTGTCTGTTATGCCAATGCCAGAGCAACGTGCTTTAGCAACGGATGATATTTATCGCCAACATGCAGCGCTAGTGCCGACGTTCACTTTTAAAGATCGTGAAGAGAAACTGACAGTCGCGGTAAGCCAGTTTAAAGGTAAAGATACGCCATGTTTAGAAGACTCATCCACTGATGAGCAACTGGCTGATTTAGATCGTCAAGGTTCATGTGAAAATTTACGTGTTTCAGCCGCTGATTATCTAGGCCAGCAGTTAGCTGATATCGACGGTGAGAAAATCATCCTAGGTAGCTTGAATGCTTACGCGAGCGAAGACCCAATTTTGGTATTAACCAATCGTGATAACGCGCCTGAAGATTATTCGATTACGGCTGCAAGTAACACCTTTATTGGTGATACGGCTTTACATGATGAGAAGGGGGCTGTCATTACCGCATCTTATGGTTATGAGAATGTGCTAAATATTCTTAAACCTAAATCATATAACGTTATCGCTAATGATGAAGTTGGCAGCTTAGATTATGTTTTGACTTCGGCAGGACTAAAGTCAAAAGTGGTAGATGCAACGCAGTGGAATGTTAATGCTGGAGAGTCATCTCTATTTGGCTTCGCAAACTCAGGATTGGCCACTCAATATACGGATTCCTATCGTTCTGCTGAGCATGATCCTGTCGTGTTAAGCATTGCTTTTGATGGTAAACCGATTAAGCCAGTTGATCCTATTTACCCTGAAAACCCAGATCAACCAATTATTCCGGGCACTCCGGTTAAATTGCCTCCTGAGCCGATAAACGAACCTAGACCAAGTACACCATCCGCAGGCCAATCATTCGATTACTTTGTCGATCTAACCGCGACAAGTGGCTACTTGAAGGTCGGTGATGAGGTTACTGTCAGTGTCAGCGATGCTGATGCAAACGTTGTTGTGATGTCGTCTTATGTGGCAAAAGACACCTTAGATGCTTTTGAAATAGCTCTAGGCTGGACGGAAGTAACATTTGCTAATGGCTTTAACGCGGGTGATTACCAAGTGATTACTGCTGTAGATAACACGGTATTAGAAACGAAAACATTAACGGTCGCAGAAAGTAGCAGTAGCTCTGGTGGTTCTGCTGGTCTAGGTGGACTGTTTGCCATGTTCGGCCTTGGTTTTCTTCGTCGTAAATTTCAAAAGTAACCCGTATCGTTGATTGGAGGAGGGGAGTTTCCCCTCAATGGAAAAGTTATGAAAAAAAGAATTTTAGCTCTGCTGATTCCATGTGCTTTCAGCGTTAATGCAGCATATGAACAAGCGCACGATCCACATGTAGTTGGTGCTTTACCGACAATTACTTGCCAAACAAAAGATGAAATTCCACCGCCTGTTCCTGGTGAGGTCTATAACCCTAATGGCTATTATGACAGTGCATTGAATAAGACAGGAGATGAACTGAAAGGGGCGTTAAATAGTATTATTTCAACGGGTATTACTAAGCTGCCATACTCTTCGTCTAGCTCTATGGATGTCTGGGATGCATTAGGTATTACCGATGAAGATCCTAATGATCCAAAGAACGTTATTTTGATGTACACAGGGCGCTCTCAGCTGAAAACGTTCAGCAGTAGCGGTAATAATGATGGTGATGCATGGAACCGTGAGCACTCATATCCTAAGTCAAATGGTGGCTTTAATGATAAAAATGCCTACGGGTATACGGATATCCATCACCTTAGACCAACGGATGCTTCCATCAATAATGAGCGTGGGAATTTAGAGTTTGATAATGGTGGTTCTCCAACCGCGGAATCTCCAGACGTTGGAAACAAAAAAGACAGTGATTCATTTGAGCCGCGTGATGCTGTGAAAGGTGATGTTGCTCGTATGATGTTCTACATGGCTACTCGGTATGAAGGTAATGATCCAAAAACACCTGATTTAGAGCTTGTAGTAACGGTAGATGATGCCGTAAATGGTACTGCATTAGGTAACGTTTGTGCATTACTAGAGTGGAATACACAGGATCCCGTTGATGATTTTGAATTGAACCGTAATAGCAAAATTCAAGGTATTCAAGGTAACCGAAATCCATTCGTAGACAACCCTCAATGGGGCGAAAATATCTTCAGAAAAGACTGTACGAAATAGTCATGTTAAAGGGGCGTATTTATACGCTCCTTTTTTTGATCAAAAATACACAGAGCCATATAAGATTATGATAAACACTTGCCTTTCCCTCTCGGTACTGCACAATACACCATCTATTCGCCTGTTTCCTATAGAGTAATCGATACTTCCCATGCTACTAATCATCGACAATTACGACTCATTTACCTACAACCTATACCAATATTTTTGTGAGTTAGGCGCGGAAGTGAACGTTGTGCGTAATGATGAAATCGATATTGCGGGCATTGAAGCGTTAGCGCCGACCCATTTAGTGATCTCCCCTGGGCCTTGCACCCCGAATGACGCGGGTATATCACTGGAAGTAATCGAGCATTTTGCTGGGAAATTACCGATTATGGGGGTCTGTTTAGGGCATCAAGCGATTGCTCAAGTTTTCGGTGGCGAAGTGGTGCGTGCAAGGCAGGTTATGCATGGTAAAACCTCTCCCATTAAACACACCGGAAAAAGTGTGTTTAAAACGCTTAATAATCCTTTGACCGTGACACGTTACCATTCCCTCGTGGTAAAAAACGGTACGTTGCCTGATTGTTTTGAACTGACAGCATGGACTGAGCTTGAAGATGGAAGTATGGATGAGATCATGGGCTATCAACATAAAACCCTCGCGATTGATGCGGTTCAGTTTCATCCGGAATCCATTAAAACAGAGCAAGGCCATCAATTACTGGCAAATTTCCTTTTACGATAGTCCTGTTTTTGGCTATTCATTACGCTCCAACACCTGACTCGGATCACTTTTCTTAACATTTTCTTCATCTATTTTATTGTGGATATTCTATGCAAGTTTATTCGCGCTATATCCCTCGATCCTCTTCTATGCCTTGTATTTCCTCATTTAATAATTACTAGCACGCAATTTATCCGGAAAAAAATTCATAAAACGATTTGATTGCTGCATAAGTAGTCACATATAGTGAGCTTTGAACTATTATTTCTGCAAGTAAAAGAACAATCCACTATTGAAATAGTTAATTAAATGTAAATACAATGCTGCATTAGTAGAAATGCCAAACAAAATATTCATCATAATGAAACCCTCATCGATTTCATAAAATGAGAGGCATCTACCTGGCATGCAGTATCTAAAGGAGTGCAATGACAATGGAAAATAAAGTAGAACGTAGTTTGTTTAATGAGGTGATGGTGCCTTGTTATAACCCAATGGAAATGATCCCTGTGAAAGGGGAAGGCGCGAGAATTTGGGATCAGCAAGGTAACGAGTATATCGATTTTGCTGGTGGTATTGCGGTGAGCTGCTTAGGTCATTGTCACCCTGCTATGGTGAATGCTGTAACAGAACAAGCAAACAAACTGTGGCATTTAAGTAATGTCATGACCAATGAACCAGCACTTCGTTTAGCTAAGAAGCTAACAGAAGTCAGCTTTGCAGATAAGGTCTTCTTTGCAAACTCAGGTGCAGAAGCAAACGAAGCAGCACTGAAACTGGCTCGTCGTTGGGCTGCTGATGTTCACGGTGAAGAAAAATCTGAAATTATCGCGTTCCAACAAGGCTTCCACGGTCGTACTTTCTTTACGGTCACTGTGGGCGGTCAAGCGGCGTATTCTGATGGCTTTGGTCCTAAGCCGGGCGATATCACTCACCTACCTTACAATGACGTAGCCGCGCTAGAAGCGCATATTTCTAGCCGTACTTGTGCCGTGATGATGGAACCTCTTCAAGGGGAAGGCGGCATCATTTCTCCTACTTCAGAATTTGTTCAAACAGTTCGTGAGCTGTGTGATAAGCACAACGCACTACTGATTTTTGATGAAGTGCAAACAGGTAATGGTCGTACTGGCGATTTCTATGCTTATCAAGGTCTTGGTGTGACGCCTGATATTCTGAGTACTGCAAAATCTCTTGGTGGCGGCTTCCCGATTGGCGCAATGCTGACAACGGACAAACTGGCCCCTCATCTTAAAGTTGGGACTCATGGCTCTACTTATGGTGGTAACCCACTAGCGTGTGCCGTCGCAGAAGCGGTGGTTGATGTTGTTAGCCAACCTGAAACTCTTGCTGGCGTGAAAGAGCGTGAAGCACTGTTCCGCGCAGGTTTAGAGAAAATTAACGACAAATACAACATATTCAGCGAAGTTCGCGGTAAGGGCTTACTGCTTGGGGCGGCGCTGAATGATGAATGGCAAGGTCGAGCACGTGACGTACTCGTTGCAGCAGGCAAAGAAGGATTAATGGTATTGGTGGCGGGTCTTAATGTCGTCCGTTTTACACCATCATTAGTCATCACAAAACAAGAAATAGAAGAAGGTTTAGCGAAACTAGATAAAGCGATCAGCACTCTAGTTTAATTTTCGTTAAAGCCTCATTTGCACAGCCCAGTGGTAATAACTTAATGGAGTTATGTTGGGCTGTGTTGTTTGCATCTGGAGGGAATATTGATGCTGGTTGTTCGCCCAATAAAAAAATCAGACTACGATGCGCTGCATACATGCGCAGTAGAATCTGGACATGGATTTACATCTCTTCCTGTTAACGAAGAACTGTTAACAAATCGAATTACTCATTCTGAATACAGCTTTAGCAAAGAAAGCGTGACTGAACCTGGTGATGAAGGCTACCTAATGGTGGGCTTTGATACTGAAACGGGTGAAGTTGCGGGTACCACGGGTATTGAAGCCTCTATCGGTTGGGATGTCCCTTTTTACTCTTATCACATAAGTAAAGTGGTCCACTCATCGAATAAGCTCGGTGTGAATAATGTGGTTAAGCTTCTGACTTTTGGCAACAACTACACAGGATGCAGTGAAATTTGCACCTTGTTCTTACGCCCTGATTTTCGTAAAGGCTTGAATGGTCGTTTGATGTCTAAGAGCCGTTTTTTACTGATGGCTGAGCACCCACACCGTTTTTCAAAGACTATTTTTGCAGAAATGCGCGGTGTATCGGATGCTGATGGAAATTCGCCATTCTGGCAGTGGCTACAAGATCACTTCTTCTCGATTGATTTTACTCTCGCAGATTACTTAACCGGAATTGGTAAGAAAGGCTTTATTGCTGATCTTATGCCGAAGTTGCCGATTTACATCAACTTGCTGAGCCAAGAAGCTCAAGATGTGATTGGTGTTGTACATGAAAATACTCGACCTGCATTGAAGTTACTTGAAAATGAAGGGTTCACCAATCGTGGGTACGTTGATATTTTCGATGCTGGCCCAACAGTAGAGTGTGATTTACGTAATATCGACTCTGTGCGAGATTCGATTCGTGCGAAAGTGGTGATTGCTGAACATTCAAGTTCACAAGCTTACTTGATGGGTAATACCTCGTTTGAAAACTTCCGAGCAGTGGCGGCGAAAGGTGCGTATGACCTAGCCAGCGAAAGTGTGATCCTATCCTCTGAGGTGGCGGAAGCGCTTGAAGTGAATGAAGGTGATTCTGTTCGGTTATTAGCGCAATAGATAAATGATTGTGCGATGTGATTAACAAGCTATCTCATTGTCATAGCCAGTCAACAAATCATTGGCTGGCTATGTGGATAGGAATTATTTAGAAGGAATTAAGATGACTCAATGGATCGCAGGTGAATGGGTTGCAGGACAAGGTGAAGCGATGACTTCACTCAGCCCTTTCAATAATGATGTCATTTGGCATGGTGATAGTGCCACTCCCGCTCAAGTTGAATCTGCGGTTAAATCCGCTCGCTTGGCATTTCAAAGTTGGAAGCATCTTTCATTTTCAGAGCGTGAACAGGTTGTACTAACGTTTGCTGAAAAAGTGAAAGAGAACAGCGAAGAGATCGCACAGATCATAGCAAAAGAGACGGGTAAGCCTATTTGGGAAACGCGTACAGAAGCGGGTGCGATGGCGGGTAAAATTGCTATCTCAATTCGAGCGTATCACGAGCGAACGGGTGAAGCTTCTCGTGAAGCGGCAGGCAATCAAATAGTACTGCGCCACCGACCTTTAGGTGTCATGGCAGTATTTGGGCCTTATAACTTCCCTGGTCACTTGCCAAATGGTCATATTGTACCTGCGCTTCTTGCGGGTAATACCGTGGTCTTTAAGCCATCAGAACAGACGCCTTGGACAGGTGAGTTTGTTATGAAACTGTGGCAAAAAGCGGGTCTACCTGCTGGTGTCATTAACCTTGTACAAGGGGCAAAAGAGACGGGGATTGCTCTTGCTGATGCGAAAGGAATCGACGGTGTGCTCTTTACGGGCAGTGCGAATACCGGACATATCCTTCATCGCCAATTTGCAGGGCAACCAAGTAAAATGCTGGCATTAGAGATGGGTGGAAACAACCCAATGGTCATCTCTGATAAATACGGCGATTTAGATGCGACGGTATACACCATTATCCAGTCGGCCTTCATCAGTGCAGGTCAGCGTTGTACCTGTGCACGTCGTTTGTATATCCCATTCGGCAGTAAAGGCGATGCACTTCTTGAGAAGTTAATCAGTGCGACTCAAAAGATTCTAGTTGATCAACCGTTTGCTGAGCCAGCCCCGTTTATGGGCCCACAAATTTCAGAAGCGGCAGCGAAGTTTATTTTGGATGCTCAAGCGAACCTGCAATCGTTAGGTGGTGAAAGCTTAGTGCTTGCGAAAGGCTTAGAGGCGGCATTTGTGACACCGGGTATTATCGATGTAACACAAATCGTCGAGCTACCAGATGAAGAGTATTTTGGCCCGTTACTACAGGTTATTCGTTACGAAAGCCTCGATGCGGCGGTTGAAATGGCAAATGATACTCGATTTGGCTTGTCTGCTGGACTTGTGTCGACAGACGATGGTGAGTGGGATTACTTTGTGGATCACATTCGCGCGGGCATCGTGAACCGTAACCGCCAATTGACCGGAGCGAGTGGTGATGCGCCATTTGGTGGCCCTGGCGCTTCTGGTAATTTACGACCAAGTGCTTACTACGCTGCTGACTATTGTGCTTATCCAATGGCATCAATGGAAGGTGAAGAGACATTACTCCCTGCTACCTTTAGCCCTGGTCTAGAGCTTTAGGGCGACGGTAGGCGGAAACCTCAATTCAGTACTAAATGGTTATCGAATGCAGAGTGATACAGCATGAGATAACCTTTTTTCTACAGCAAACTCGGTCTACAGACCCTAATAAATACAACAAGGAGGCGTCATGACGCCAGATGTTTTATTTGAATCCCTATGGAAAGATTATATTCAACGCCTTTGCCCTTCTGCGGATAAGGTTCATCAATTGCTTCGCGAAGATGCTGAGCTGATTAATGATCACATCGCACTTCGAACGTTTAATGTTGCTCCTCTTGGGATTGAAACCTTAGCGAAGCCTTTTTTAGCATTAGGGTATAAAGAGTGTGGTGATTATCTATTTGAAAGCAAAAAGTTGGTTGCAAAGCATTATGAACATGATGATCCAAACCAACCAAAAGTCTTTATTAGTGAGCTGAAAGTGGAAGAGTGCTCTGAAGCGTTACAAGCCATCGTCGTTAAACTGGTGGATCAAGTTGATGCTCAACAATTGAAGACTCAGGACTTTTTATACAGCGGCCGTCAATGGGAACTGAGCTTTGAAGATTACCAAACTTTAGCAAAAGAGAGTGAATACGCCTCTTGGTTAGCGGCTCATGGCTATGGTGCTAATCACTTTACGGTCAGTGTGAATCAATTAAATGACTTTAGCGAAGTTCAAGAGGTGAATGATCATCTCAGTAGCGTTGGGTTTGTTATCAATGGTTCTGGGGGGGAGGTTAAAGGCTCACCTGAAGTGCTATTGGAGCAATCATCGACCATGGCCGATCGCGTATCGGTCCAATTTACTGAGAGTGAACAAGTTGTCCCTGGCGGATTTTACGAGTTTGCGAAACGTTACCCAATGAATGATGGTCAGTTGTACACGGGTTTTGTTGCAGCGTCAGCCGATAAGATCTTTGAGAGTACAAACGGCTAGATCATTAATACGAGCGCATGGCGTAAAAATTAGCTAATAAAAAACCACCAATAGCGATATTGGTGGTTTTTAAATTTTATAGTGTTTTCAGTAACGCGAACTAGCGAGTACCGTAAACTACAATTGTCTTACCGTGAGCTGAAATCAAGTTCTGCTCTTCTAGCATCTTCAAGATACGACCAACCGTTTCACGAGAGCAGCCAACGATTTGACCGATTTCTTGGCGAGTGATCTTAATTTGCATGCCATCAGGGTGAGTCATTGCATCAGGTTGTTTCGCTAGGTTTAGTAGCGTTTGTGCAATTCGGCCCGTTACATCTAGGAATGCTAAGTCACCTACTTTTTGGCTAGTAACTTGTAGACGGTTTGCCATTTGCGCTGAAAGACGCATTAGGATGTCTGGGTTTACTTGGATAAGTTGGCGGAATTTCTTGAAAGAAATCTCAGCAACTTCACAAGGAGATTTTGCTCGAACCCATGCTGTACGCTCTTGGTCTTCTTCAAAAAGACCTAGCTCACCAATGAAGTCACCTTGGTTAAGGTAAGACAAGATCATCTCTTTGCCTTCTTCATCTTTAATTAGTACCGCAACTGAACCTTTCACAATGTAATACAAAGTTTCGGCTTTTTCACCTGCGTGAATCAGCGTACTTTTTGATGGGTACTTATGAATATGACAGTGTGAAAGAAACCACTCTAATGTTGGGTCGGTTTGAGGTTTACCTAGAACCATAATATCTCACTTCCTCTGCAGGGTACGCTTGCTGCTTTCCATAATTAGCAAAGCCTAGTAGTAGGCAGTTCCGTTAGGATAAGAGCACTCTTGTTAGTGCTACAAGCTATCTTGTGTTTCGGTTAGGAATAGTATCCTTTTTCCTAATCCATTTCTTGATTTTAATCGTGTCATTGCCACGATCTTCTACGCAAAACTGTGCACATGATCACGGTATGAAAAGTAACCGAGATTTAAGCGTGATGACTAACCAATTTTTCCTGTTTCAATCAGCTGTTGCAGGATTGGTCTCACGATGAGTTCCATGGCAAAACTCATTTTCCCTCCCGGCACAACCAGGGTGTTATGGCGTGACATGAAGGAGCCATCAATCATGGCTAATAGGTACGGAAAATCAACATTTTTAATCCCACGTAGACGAATGACAACAAAGCTTTCATCTAAACTTGGGATGCCTTTTGCATTCAATGGGTTTGATGTATCAACAGTTGGCACTCGCTGAAAGTTGATATGAGTGCGAGAGAATTGAGGAGTAATATAATTCAAATAGTCATCCATTGAACGAACGATCGAATCCATTACCGCTTCTCTGGAGTGGCCACGATCTCGTGTATCGCGGACAAATTTCTGAATCCACTCTAGGTTGACTATTGGCACCATGCCAATCAATAAATCGACATGCTGTGAAACGTTGATGTCGCCATCTACGACCCCACCGTGCAATCCTTCATAGAACAACACATCAGAGTCAGATGAAATGTCCTGCCATGGGGTAAAAGTGCCGGGCATTTGGTTGTAGGGTACCGCTTCATCGAATGTATGAAGGTAACGCCTTACTTGGCCAACACCCTCATTGCCATACTCTCTGAAAAACTCAGCCAAAGCAGGAAAGTCATTCGCTTGAGGGCCGAAATAACTGATGTGTTTACCCTGTTCTCGGGCTTTGCGTATTTCCACATCCATCTCAGGGCGTGTAAAACGGTGGAAACTATCCCCTTCAACCCATGCCGCTTTGACATCCATCATATTGAACATCTTGCGGAAGGCTTCAGAAGTTGTTGTAGTACCGGCACCGGAAGAGCCAGTCACTGCGATTATTGGGTGTTTTGCGGACATGACAAACCTTGTCTTGAAGTAACGTACTTGTTAGCAATCGGTAACACTATAACACGTAAATGTGATCTGTCATGGTCTGCTATGCGGTTAAACTCGATTTCGAATCTGAATATCAACGGTTTCATGTAGCTCAGAAAATACGACGTTTGCCTCTCCTGACTTAAGTTGGATAATGACCTGATCCACTTTATCTTGCAGTGAAAACTCAAACTCGCCGTAATCGGTACCTTCTCTAAGAACAAACTCTTTGATTAAGTTCTGTAACGTTTCAGGTTCGATCTCTTGCCACGGGATGATCATACATACCTCTGAATTTTTGGTTGGGAGCAGGATGCTAGGATATGAAGCGAGAGGCTTTATATCCCAAGTTGATCCCAAAAACCAATACCGTATTTACATTTCACTCATTTATCTGGGATCGGGTGGCTCCTAGCGTTTACATTATGATTGGTTCAGAAAGCTTTCGTAATACGCAGGAATGGCCTCTTCTAGCCAGAAAGTTGGCTTGAGCGCATGGCCAGTTAAAAAGCCGACATGACCACCTCGTTCAAATAATCGGTAGTCAATATTCTCAGGCAAAACAAAACGAGGGATCACCGCATCGGTCATAAATGGATCATCTTTGGCATGAATAAACTGAGTTGGAATGGTGATCTGTTTGATCTTATGGATCCCTGAACACTGCTGGTAATAGTCTTCGGCGTTTTTAAATCCATGAAGAGGTGCGGTGATCAAGTCATCGAAGTCGTACAAGCGAGAGACTTGTTTAATGCAATTGTCGGTTACACCGAGCTCTTCACTCAGTAAGTGCTGCTTTTTGAGTGCATTGTGCTTGAGTGAATTGAGTAGGTAGTTTCGATAAACCTTGGAAAAGCCTTGCTCAATACGCGAAGAGCAGGCAGCGAGATCAAGAGGAGCAGAAACGATGGTTGCGGCATCAAGAATAGGGTCATCTCTATAAGACGCCAAATAGTTGGTTAACATGTTTCCGCCCAATGAGATCCCAATGGCCACTTTGGGTTGGTTGGGAAATTGCTGCTGAATATAGTTTAAGAAAAGACGCGCATCTTCTGTTTCGCCAGAGTGATAGGCTCTTGCCAGTCGATTTGGTTTTCCACTGCAACCACGGAAATGCATCATGACTGAAATCCAGCCATCTTGAGCAAAAGCATTCATTAACCCGTTGGCGTATGGGCTATTGAAGCAACCTTCTAGTCCATGAAAAAGAATGAATACCGGTTTCGTTTTGGCTTGCTTAGTCGTCCAGTCTTCACTCCATGCAAGATCAAGAAAATCCCCATCAGGCGTATCAAGAGTTTGCCAAAGAGGATCAAATAGTGCTTTTTTTCGAATAAAGCGCGGCATCAATGTCTGCAGGTGAGGATTACTTAGCCCTTTAGCTGCTGTGAATATAGTCATAAATCAAACTCATTCATTGGGTTGGAGTGGAGTAGTGTTTGAAGCGCAATGAGCCCTTTCTTTAGTTGAGCTTGGTTGATTGGCGAGCTAAGTGCAAGCCTTACCGCAGGGGAAATACTGCCTGCTGGTGGGGAAAATAGTTCTCCAGATTTCACCACAACCCCCATTTTAGCGGCTTGAGCGACGAAATCACTCAATCGCCAGTGCTCTGGGAGTGGTAACCATAAATGGAAGCAATCTCGCTTATACACTGGCTGAAAAGGGGAGAGATATTCGAGGGCTATCGCTAGCCGTTGCTCCATTTCCTGACGAATAATATCAAGCGTTTTGTCTGCATCCCCATTGGCGGTCATTTCACACGCTAAAGCGGTCAATAGAGGGCTTACCATCCAACTGTGGTTTTGCAAGGTTGAAACCAAAGGTTGGTAGAGTTTCTTCGGGGCGTGTAAGTAGCCCACTCGCAATCCGGGGGCTAAGCATTTAGAAAAAGCGCCAATGTGGATCACCTGCTCGGGATCGAGGTTCACCATTGGAGAGTTAACTTCAGCGGCAAGCAATCCGTTTACATCATCTTCAATGATCAGCAGATCATATCGCTTACAGACTTCGAGTATGTCGTGTCGTCTCTGTTGAGACATGATGGCCGTCGTCGGGTTTTGAAAGGTTGGGGTAAGGTAGATAAAGCGTGCTTGATATTGCCGGCAAGCCGCTTCTAATCCAGCAGGTGTTATCCCTTGTTCATCCATTTCGACCCCTTTGACCGATAACTGTTTCTGTCTCGCTAAACTGAGGAGGCCGGGATAAGTGCTTTTTTCTACCAGTAAGGTGTCCCCTGCACGAGTGAAAGCATCAATCACAATTTGAACGGCATGTTGAGCGCCTGAGCTAAATAGTAGCTGCTGTGGAGAGAGGCGAACGCCTTTGTTATCGAGCCAGTGGCAAATCTGCTGCTTATGAGACTCTAATCCATGAGGCTTTTGGTACAGCATCAGTTGTTCAATCAGTTGGGGGGATTGCGATAGGGTCGCCATTGCCTGATTAAGCATATTGCTCCGCTCAATATTTGGCGGAATGTTGTAGCCAAAATTGCACTCATCTGGATCTTCGGTGCTCTCTTCAAAGCTCCAACTGCTCTTGTTTTTATCGGCAATAAAAGTTCCAGATCCTACTCTTGCTTCAACAAGCCCACGTCGTTCTGCTTCTGCATACGCACGAGTGATAGTGCCAACAGTCACTTGTAATTGGTCTGCAAGCTTGCGTTGAGTCGGTAATTTTTGGTTGGCTTTGAGATCCCCATGATCAATTTGCTTAGAAAGCTGATCAGCGATCTGTTTGTACATCGGTGTTGTACTTTGCTTAGACAGCGTCATTTCTTGAATTGTCATGGTGACAATAAACCTTTTGCTAATAATAAAACGCATTGTTATGGTTATTGTGTGCAAAGTGAAACAAAAACTCAACAATTAGTTATCTAAATGGATAATTGTATCGATACAATTTAAAGGGGTGTTCAATGGAGTGGCAATTTTTTCTATCGGTAGCATTATTTGCATTGGTGATGACAGGCACGCCAGGGCCAAATAATGTCATGTTGACCGCCTCTGGTGCTAATTTTGGCTATCGTCGGTCTATCCCTCACTTTATCGGTATTGGATTTGGCTTGATCAGTTTGATTTCCCTGAATGGCCTGGGGCTTGGCGTATTGTTTCAAACCTATCCTGAGATCCAAGATGCTTTGAAGATCCTCGGCAGTGCTTATTTGCTCTACTTAGCGTGGAAAATCGCTTTTTCCAGCGCGATGAGTAAAGGGGAAGGTAAGGCAAACAAACCGATGACTTGTTGGGAGGCGATTCTATTTCAATATTTAAATCCTAAAGCTTGGATGATGTCGATTACAGCCGTTGGATCCTTTGCGTATTCGGGCAAGGATTACTGGTGGTCGATTGCTGCGATATCTATCATTTTTCTACTTGTTCAGGTACACACGTCATCGGTGTGGGTTGGGTTTGGTGCATTCATTAGGCGTTGGCTATCAACCCCGAAAGCATGGCAACGATTTAACCTCGGTATGGGGACTTTAACCGCGAGTTGTGTGGTGTTTATCTGGTAATAGTAATGTCACGGGTTATGGGTTATGGGTTATGGGTTATGGATCTAGCTATTTGCGATTTTTGGCGCGGGTTCTGAAAAGGCGGGATAGAGTTGTTCACCGCCGAGTTGACGGCAGTAACGCAGAGTCAGTGGTTCACTGTAGTTATTGTGTAGGCGAAGTGCATTAATACAATCGACGAGATCAGACTGTTGTTGTCGTTCTAGCTGTAATTCAAATTGTAACGCTTCTCGGTAGAGTGAGTCAGGGGTATTGGATTTGAGATGGCGACGAAGCTCTCGGTAACTATGGAGCAGTGACTCTGAACGGCCAAGGCACGCTTGTACCTTATGCCATTCACTTTCTTGGAAGGCAACCTGCTGTTCGTCGAGCCATTTGAGCAGTAGTAGCAGGTTCACATTCCCGTGGAATTGATTTTGGAGCGTTAAGCACGCTTCTTTAACTTCTCGCACACTGTAATATTGCAAGCTAAATTGCCATAAGCGTTCTAAGGTCAAAGATATGTTTACGTGCTCTTGGCTCATTCGATACTAAATTCCTTTTCCATGGACTCAAGGTCTTCTTGCCCAGACATCCATTCTAACTCTGTCTCTTCCAATTCCGATTTGCTTGATGCTTGTAGCGCGAGTACTTGAGTAAGTTTAGCTTTATTTTCTGCATCATAAAGTGATGTGTCTGATAATTGTAGTTCTGCTTCGCTTAACTGTTCGCCTAATTTATCCATTTTCGCTTCAAGCTTGGTTAAATTTTTGCGGATAGGGGCGGTCAGCTTTCTAAATTCAGCTTCACGACGTTTTTGATCTTTCTTTGATGCCGCACTGTTTGCGCTGTCTTTTGCTGGAGCGAGAGCTTGTGCTTCTTTTCGCTCTAGTTTTTGTTGATCGGTTAACCACTTGTAGTAATCAACTAAGTCACCATCAAAAGGCGCAACTTGACGATCATGAACTAAATACAGGTCATCGGTCGTGGCACGCAGTAAATACCTATCGTGGCTGACAATCACCATCGCACCTTCGAAGGTTTGCAGAGCCATGGTTAACGCTTGGCGCATATCCAAATCAAGGTGGTTGGTTGGCTCATCGAGCAGTAGTAAGTTTGGTTTTTGCCAGACTAATAGTGCCAATACTAAACGGGCCTTTTCACCACCAGAAAATGGCGCAACTTTATCCAGCGCTTTATCACCATTGAACCCAAAACTGCCGAGGTAATCTCGTAGTTGTTGTTCTGTATGTTGGGGTGCTATCTGCATCATGTGTTGCAGTGGTGTCTCTTCTGGGTGCAAGGTTTCAAGTTGGTGTTGAGCGAAATAGCCAATTTTCACGCCTTGAGAGTAATTGAATTCACCAGACTGAGCCGCAAGGTCGCCAGAGAGCAGTTTGATTAATGTTGATTTACCCGCACCATTACGACCCAATAGACCGATACGGCTTCCCGGAACGAGGTTTAAACGAATCTTTTCGAGAATAAGATTGTTGTCGTAACCCGCAGACACTTCATCCATCATCAAAATTGGGTTTGGCAGAGCGGACGGTTCCCTAAATTCAAAGCTGAATGGGTTATCGAACTGCGCTGGTAGCACTTGCTCCATTTTCTCTAACGCTTTGATTCGGCTCTGCGCTTGGCGAGCTTTCGAGGCTTTATAGCGGAAACGGTCGATGTAGCTCTGCATGTGCGACATCTGTTTCTGCTGTTTCTGGTACATGGCCTGTTGCAAAATTAGCTTTTGAGCTCGTTGCGTTTCAAACGATGAATAGTTACCGGTGTACTCATTGAGCAACTGGTTCTCGACATGAATGATGCGATTGACGATAGGATCTAAGAAGTCTCTATCGTGCGAAATTAAGATCAAAGTGCCAGGGTAGCTTTGTAGCCAACGCTCTAACCACATCACCGCATCCAAATCCAAGTGGTTGGTCGGTTCATCGAGCAGTAGTAGATCTGAACGGCAGAGTAGAGCTTGCGCTAAGTTCAAACGCATACGCCAACCACCAGAAAATTGAGTAAGATTCCAACTCATCTGCTCTTGGCTAAAACCAAGGCCGTCAAGCAGTTCCGCCGCGCGAGCATTAATGCTGTAACCACCAATCGTCTCAATTTTGCCATGCAGCTCTGCAACCAAAGTGCCATTATCTGCTTGTTCTGCTTCTATTAATGCATTCTCTAGGCCGCGATACTCTCTATCACCATCAATCACATACTCAATGGCTTTACGTTCTAGAGCCGGTGTCTCTTGTGCTACCCACGCTAATTCCCAATGGCTTGGCTGGTGGAAGGTTCCTGCATCAATAGACAGTTCATCTTTTAATAGAGCGAATAGCGTTGATTTACCACAACCGTTTTTGCCGACAAGGCCGACTTTATCGCCAGGGTGAATCGTAGCAGATGCTTGGTCGAGTAATGGTTTTCCGCCGCGAAGCAGTTGAATATCAGAGAAAGTAATCATAAAAATCGCATTGAGATTGGAGGTGATTAGGCGGTGAGCATAGTAGGATGAAACCAGATAAAAGTCGATCATTATACAAATTGGGTTATGATGCAGAAATCATATAACAATTTGATAACTAGCCTCAACTCTGGATAAGAAAGTCTAAAAGCTTATTAATTTTAAATGGTTAGTCGATTTATTTGCTCAGTGTTGCAATTTTAGATGCATAACAAGGCAAAATCACAAGTCAGTAGCTTGTCTATTGCGGTGATTTTAACGCGGTTAGGCGCGAAAAGAGCAGTACAGAGCGGCTTCAATTATCCTGAGTTGAGGCTACTAAGCACCCAAGGAAGTACAGTTAAAGAATGAGTGATACCCAATCTCACACTGCATCACCGCTTAAAATATTGGTGATATACGCGCACCCTGAGCCGCATAGTTCGATAGCCAATCAGGCCATGATCAAAGCGATTGAACCTTTGGGGCATGTTCGTGTGCACGATCTTTACGCCACCTATCCTGACTTCTTTATCGATGTTAATTTCGAACACCAGTTACTACTTGAGCATGATGTCATCGTGTTTCAGCATCCTCTTTATATGTATTCATGTCCTGCTTTATTAAAAGAGTGGTTTGATCGCGTTCTATCTAAAGGCTTTGCGTTTGGCCATGAATGCGCACTAGAGGGTAAATATTGGCGCAGTGTCATTACGACTGGCGGTCAAGAAGGCGCGTTTGGTGCGCAGGGTTACAACAAGTATCCACTGGAAGAGATTTTGCAGCCATTTGAGTTAACCGCATCACTGTGCCGTATGCACTGGTTAGATCCATTAGTGCTGCACTGGGCTCGAAACATTAATGACAAGGAGAGAGAGCACCACGCCGATAGATATCGCCACTGGCTACAAGATCCATTAGGCAAGCTTTCTGAACAACTATCAGCGACAGATGGAGATGCGGATGGCCAGTGAGTTTCTACAGAGTAGTGTGATTTTTCTTTCTGCCGCGGTGGTGGCGGTTCCACTTGCTCAGCGTTTAGGGCTTGGTTCTGTTCTGGGTTATTTATTAGCCGGAGTTGCTATTGGCCCTTGGGGATTAGGGTTAATTAGTGATGTAGAAGCCATTCTTCATTTCTCTGAATTTGGTGTGGTGCTGCTGCTGTTCTTAATTGGTTTGGAGTTGAACCCTAAAAAACTCTGGACGATGCGAGGGCCCATTCTCGGGCTTGGTGGCGCACAGGTCTGTATTACGACCTTATTGATTGCGGCTATCGCTTATATGTTCGGCTTAAGTTGGCAAACCAGTTTAGTGATTGGTATGGGATTAGCCTTGTCATCTACCGCCATTGCGCTACGTGTTATCGAAGAGCGTGAACTGAGTGGTAAAGAGGCAGGACAGTCTGGTTTTGCTGTGCTGCTTTTTCAAGATATCGCGGTGATCCCAATGTTGGCTATGCTCCCATTATTAGCAGGGAGTACCGGAGGCAGTTGGGCTGACATGCTGTGGATGCTCGGCGGAGTCTTTGGGTTATTGATTGGTGGGCACTTTTTGCTGCGACCGCTGTTTCGGTATGTAGTGATGAGTGGCGTGCGTGAATTGTTCACCGTTGCGGCGCTGTTATTGGTGATTGGTATTGCGGTATTGATGCAGAAGATTGGCTTATCGATGGCGCTCGGGACATTTTTAGCGGGTGTGCTATTGGCCGAAAGCGAATATCGTCATGAATTAGAGATAGCGATCGAGCCATTTAAAGGCTTGCTGTTGGGGCTTTTCTTTATCTCAGTAGGGATGGCAGTTAACTTAGGTTTGTTGGCAGAGAGTCCGCTGGCTATCTTGGTTGCCGTCACCGCTTTAGTCGTATTTAAAGGCTTTGTGCTTTATGGATTGGCTCGTATTTTTGGCATTCAAACCAAAGCTCGAAGCCGAATGGCGATGATTTTAAGCCAAGGTGGGGAGTTCGCCTTTGTGATTTTTACTGCTGCCAGTGCGCAAGGTATTTTGTCGGGGGAGCAGGTCTCTTTCTTATTGGTTGTGGTGAGCTTATCTATGGTCACCACGCCATTAATGCTTAAACTACAAGACAGGTTTTTCGCTCGCGAACTTAATCAAATCAGTGAAGATGCGATGCAATCTGATGTGGTTGATCGTAGTCCAAGAGTGATCATTGCAGGCTTTGGTCGTTTTGGGCAGATTATTGGTCGGTTGATGTACGCCAATAAGATCCGTATTACCGTATTAGAAAGTGACGCGAGCCAAATTCATTTATTGCGTAAGTTTGGCTATAAAGTGTTTTATGGGGATGCGACTCAGTTGGATTTATTACGAGCTGCAGGGGCAGATAAAGCGGAAGCGATTGTGCTGTGTACTGACTCTCCTGATGAAATCATGAAAATTGTTGATATCTGCCGACAGCATTTTCCACGTCTAAAAATATTAGCTCGTGCACGTAGCCGTGTTGAAGCTTATCAATTAATGAATCATGGTGTTAATAATTACTCTCGTGAGACCTTTTTAGGGGCACTTGATTTAGGGCGACAGGCTCTTACTGAGTTGGGTATGCATCCTTATCAAGCAAAGCGAGCTGAAGCACATTTTAGAAAGCTAGATAACTCGATGCTTAAAGAGTTACTGCCTCAGCACAGTGAAGATAAAGAGCTCGCATTGCGATCGAAAGAAGCGCGGAAAGAGTTGGAAGAGATATTTGGTCATGAGATGGAGAACGATCGCCAGTCTCGTAACTATTGGGAATAGAAAAAGGAACTAGACGTGAAACAGAGAAAACGCTTTATTGCAGGAGCAAGTTGTCCAAATTGTAAAACGCAAGACACCCTTCGCTGGTGGATTGAAAACAATATTGAGTTGGTTGAGTGCGTCGAATGTGACTTCACTGAGCAGCGTAAGCCTAAATCTGTAGATAAAACTGAACATGCGACACAAGAAATGATCGGTATTTTTAAACCAGAATGATTGAGTTTCGCCAATTCATCCCCATAATGTGGGGATAAGTTCTTATGTGACCTTTATTTCGTCCTAAGAGCATGATCTTCTTTAGGCCTAGTTGTCACTATCTAGAGCTTTTATTCCCTTGGAGTACACATGAAAATTGAAAAGAACGTAGTAGTAAGCGTAGCGTATCAAGTTAAACTTGAAGACGGTGTGGTTGTCGATCAATCAACAGTTGAAGCACCGCTAGATTACCTTCACGGTCACAACAACCTCATTACTGGTCTTGAAAAAGAGTTAGACGGTAAAGTTGCAGGCGATAAATTCTCAGTGACAGTATCTCCAGAAGATGCTTACGGCGAACACAGCGATGACCTAGTACAACGCGTTCCTGCTGATGTATTCCAAGGTGTTGAAGAAATTGAAGTGGGTATGCGTTTCCTAGCGGATACTGACCAAGGTCCAATTCCTGTAGAAGTAACAGAAGTTGATGGCGACGAAGTTGTTGTTGATGGTAACCACATGCTTGCTGGCCAAACTCTAACATTTGACGTTGAAGTTGTAGCAGTTCGTGAAGCAACGGCAGAAGAAGCTGAACACGGCCATGTACACCAAGAAGGCGGTTGTGGTGGCCACGGTCATGACCACGACCATGAAGGCGGTTGTTGTGGCGGCGAAGGCCATGATCACGACCACGGCGAGAAGAAAGAAGGCTGCTGTGGCGGCGGCGGTTGTGGTTCTCACTAATTCCGCATTGAAATGATTTCTAAAACCCTCCAAATTGGAGGGTTTTTTTATGCCTTTAATTTAAGGCCCTTTCTGATCTGACAGGTTGACTAATGACAGGCTGGCACGGATATTAAGTGCTAATGAATAGTCTGCTGATACTGAGCGGAACGCTATATTTCTACATAAAAGGGTGTTTTATGCGTCAACCATTTTCTATCGCGATACATGGTGGTGCGGGTACTATTTTGCGTGAGCAGATGAGCGACTCGTTAAAGTTGGGTATTCTAACCACCTTAGAAAAATCAGTGAGAGCTGGCTATGAAATTTTGCAAGCGAAAGGTGATGCGGCGGATGCAGTTGTCGCCGCGGTGAAAGTGATGGAGGATTGTCCACATTTCAATGCTGGTAAAGGTTCAGTGTTAACTCATCAAGAATTCATCGAGATGGACGCTTCAGTGATGCATGGGAAAAAGATGGATGCTGGAGCCGTTGCTGGGGTTCGCCATATAAGAAATCCGATTGAATTAGCCCGCGATGTGATGAGAAAAAGTGATCACGTGTTACTGATGGGCGAAGGGGCTGAGCAGTTTGCTTTCGATCAGGGCTACCAATATACCGAACAAGATTACTTCCTTACCGACCGTCGTTATGAGCAGCTTCAATCGATGAAAGAGAAAGGTTTGTTTGCGCTTTCAGAAGCCTCTTATGAGCACTCTTATGATCAACAGAAGCAGCAATTAGAATCGCCTCTTACAGGAAGCCAAACTGATTCAGCGTATCCTGATGATAATAAATATGGCACCGTTGGAGCCGTCGCACTGGATCAGCAAGGTAACTTGGCGGCCGCAACGAGTACGGGCGGCGTCACCAATAAAAAATATGGTCGTGTTGGCGATTCACCCATAATAGGGGCGGGTACGGTTGCTGAAAACGGTAATGTCGCGGTCTCTACAACGGGGATGGGCGAATTTTTCTTACGTAAAATGGTGGCCGGAGATGTGGCTGCTCGTATGCGTTATTTGAAAGAAAATGTACACACGGCTTGTGAGAATATTATTCAGGGGGATCTAAAAGCGATGGGAGGAGAGGGCGGATTGATCGCGGTCGATGCCCAAGGGGATATCCACTTTGCAATGAATAGCTCAGGAATGTATCGCGCGAGTATTGATGTCGATGGGAAGTTCAGTGTCAAAATTTACGCAGATGAATAGGACTTAGTTTTCCTTGTTGTTATCCCTACTGACTCTAGATGTAAGAAGCTTATCTAATAAAATAAGCTTCTTATCGAATCGAGAACTCAGGGAGTAAAGACAAGACTCATCACATTAATAGTGAGGTGGTGGTGTCTCTTCCGTTGGATCGGCTAAATTCGAAGAGTCCATATTTTTCACTTTTCCGACAACAAACTTCATCTGATCTTGCATACGAGTGATCAAAAATTGTTGTTGGCTTAAAGCATCGTTGAGTTCATCAATCGTCTGCTCTTGGAATGCCAGTTTGCACTCAAGATCATTGATGCGATCTTCGAGCTGTTGAATGTTTTTATCAGTCATGATTAATCGTCTAGTTTCCAAGCTTGAGCTATGCCAGCAGACGTGGCTGTTATCACACGTTGCTGTAAATCGAAGGCTGCATCATACACCACTGCGCGTGGAGGACGAGCATCTTTTAGCGGTTTGACTTCAAAACCATCAGTGCGTTTACCGCTTTTTGTATCCCAAACCATCACTCGGCCAGAGGGCGTTCCTGTAATGAGTTGCGAACCATCATCAGAAAATCGAGCAGCAGAAAAAATAAGCTGGCGTGATAAGCTACTTAGTGCTGACACCTTCTCACCGGTTTCTAAATTCCACACAAATGCACCATTTCCGCCATCAGAGGTAAAGGCAAGTTTGCCATCTCTCTGTAGCGCGACGCGATTCACGCGCTGCTCATGTTCAAAGGTGCGCAGCACTAAACCGGATTGGGTATCCCACAGGTAGGCTTTGTAATCGTTCCCTCCAGAAAGCGCAAAGCGACCATTCGGTGAAATCGCAACAGAATTAATTTTTTCTCTATGCGCTAGGAACTCTATGCGTCTTCCGGTGACTAAGTCCACATAAATAGCTTTACCATTTGATAAACCTAGTAGAACTTGTTCACCATTACTGGCGATATCAACATCGCGAATTAAACCATCAGAGATAGACCATAGCCCTTCAGATTGGCTCCAAGCCAAATCCCAAACGGCAAAGTTTATTTGACTGGCGGTAATCGCAAAACGGCCATTGTCAGAAATGCGAATACGAGATACGGTATTCGCTTGTGGATCTTGTTCGCCAAGTTGATCCAGTTGCTTTCCTTCAACAAGATCCCAAAAGAGTAAATGGCTCTGTTTTGAATAGAGTAGCGCAAACCGCCCATCACGGCTGAGCGCAAAGCTGGTGGAGCCTTGAGGTTCAATTTCCCAACGCTGTTCATCTTTGCTCGAAAAAAAACACCCATTTAACATGGTGATGACAATGGCACATAGTATTGAGTGAGAAATTATTCGCATCAGCTCTCATAATCCAGTTTGTGTCTAAAGACATATAACTAGTATATTGGAACAACAATTTAATGCACCCATCTAAACATGAGATTTGTGCACCATAACAAATGGCTAGTCCATCTTTGGAGAAATAAATGAAATCGATTTTTAAAGTGTCGCTACTTGCAGCAACAGTAATGCTAGCAGTGGGTTGCCAAAAAGAAGAAGCACCAAAAGTAGAAACGGCACCAGCAGAGCAAGTTCAAGCAGAAGCCGGCAAAACCGTTCACTTTAAAACAGAAGATGATAAAGCGGCATACGCAATTGGCGTGTCATTCGCAAACTACTTGAGCACAAGTATTGATAAACCGAGTGAAATTGGTATTGATCTAAATAAAGAGTTGGTTCTTAAAGGTATCGAGCACGTTTTCGCAGGTAACCCTGAAATGAGTGAAGAAGATACTCGTGCCGCGTTGGAATCTTTAGACAAGCGCGTTTCAGAAAAAATGCAGGCACAAGCTGCAGAAAAGTCAGCAGCAGCAAAGAAAGCGGGCGATGATTTCCGTGCGAACTTCGAAAAACAAGAAGGCGTAACGAAAACAGAATCAGGTTTGCTGTACCAAGTAATGTCAAAAGCTGAAGGTGAATCACCAAAAGATACTGATACTGTTGAAGTGCACTACAAAGGCACATTGATTGACGGTACTCAATTTGATAGCTCTTATGATCGTGGCCAACCAGCAACCTTCCCTCTTAACCGCGTAATTCCAGGTTGGACTGAAGGTGTTCAACTGATGCAAGTGGGTTCTAAATACAAGTTTGTTATCCCTTCAGAATTAGCGTACGGCGCACAAGATACGCCAACGATTCCAGCAAACTCAACACTGGTATTTGAAGTGGAATTATTGAGCATCGATAACGGAACTAAAACTGCAGTTCAGTAATATCTAAACAATATTTCTAATAAAGCCTGAAGCGATTCAGGCTTTTTTTATGCAGGAAGATAAAGGTTATAGCGCTAATTTTGTAAGAGATTAGTTGTTTTAAATCACTAGTTAGCCAGTTACATTGATGTGCAATTAAAATTTTCTGATAAACTTACATCAATTTGTTGATTTTTCGTTCTAAGGCTAATTTAAAGTGACAACCACAGAAACAGTAAATGCTGATATGTTGCTCGAAATGGAATCCGTTACCGTGATGCCATTTAGTGAGCATGACAAAATCATTCTTAAATCTTATGAAGCCGTGGTCGATGGAATTGCCAGTCTCATTGGGCCATTCTGTGAAATTGTTTTGCACTCTTTAGAAGATCTAAATACATCGGCGATTAAAATTGCCAACGGTGAAAATACAGGACGTCAAGTCGGATCACCAATCACCGATTTAGCGCTGAGAATGTTAAAGGATATTGAAGGCTCAAAACGTAACTTTTCTCGTTCATATTTCACCCGTGCAAAGGGTGGGGTGCTAATGAAATCTATCACAGTTGCAATACGTAACGGTGAAGAGCGAGTGATTGGTTTATTGTGCATTAACGTTAATTTAGACGCGCCATTCTCCCAAGTATTGCAGTCGTTTATGCCAACACAAGAAGCGGAAGAAGCGGCGTCATCAGTTAACTTCGCAAGTGATGTTGAAGAGTTGGTTGACCAAACGGTTGAGCGCACAATTGAAGATATTAATGCCGATAAATCGGTATCGAATAATACAAAGAATCGCCAAATCGTAATGGAACTTTACGACAAAGGGATTTTTGATATTAAAGATGCGATCAACCGTGTCGCGGATCGCTTGAACATCTCAAAACATACCGTCTATTTGTATATTCGCCAGCGTAAAGTTGAAGATGGAGAGGCGTAATGGCCTCTGAAAATAAAGCGCAACAAGCGGCTGAAAAACTTACATATACACTGGTTGTTAATGGCTCAGTTTATGGGAGTCAATCCGCAAGAACGGCGTATCTGTTTGCTCAAGCATTGCTCGAAAAAGGGCACCATTTGGTCAGTGTCTTTTTTTATCAAGATGGTGTTAATAACGGCTCTCGCCTTACTGTGCCAGCGAATGATGAATTTGATCTCGTCAAACATTGGCAAGAGTTAGCTGAGCAACATTCAGTAAGGTTAGAGACTTGCGTAGCGGCGGCATTACGTCGTGGTATTGTCAGCGAGAGCGAGTCTAAGCAACACGGTTTAGACTCCGACAACTTAGCCAGTCGTTTTAATCAAAGTGGCTTAGGCTCATTAGCAGAAGCATTATTGATGCAAGATAGAGTGGTGCAATTTTGAAGTCGATTGCGTTTGTGTTTAAAAGCTCTCCTCATACGACAAGCAAAGGGCGTGAAGGCTTAGATGCTTTATTGGCGGCCTCTGCATACAGTGAGAACATCCATGTGTTTTTTATCGCAGAGGGCGTTGCTCAGCTTATTTTAAATCAGCAACCGGAAGTTATTTTAGGACGAGATTACATCAGCGCGTTCAAACTGATGGAATTATACGAGATTGAAAATATCTATGCCTGTCAGGAAAGTTATGAACATATGGGGTTGTTAAAAACGGCAACAATTTTAGAACCTGAGTGGTTATCCAAAAGTGAAATTACGGCCAAACTTCAGCGTTGTAATAAGATCCTTACCTTCTAGTTTTAAGAGATGAAATTATGCTTCATATCGTGAAAACCCCCCATCAAATACCTTCTGTTTTAGCGTATTTAGCTGATCAAGATGCCGTGATTTTGGTCGAAGATTCAATTTATGCGATTAATGAAGGTCATTTCTCGCATTATTTGCTGAAAAATTGTCCAGCTTCAGTTTTTTTTCTTTCGAACGATGCATTGGCCAGAGGTTTGACTTTAACAACAAATAGATATTTTCAAGGTGTTGATTTTACAGGGTTTGTTGAGCTGACTGCCACGCATGAACAATCAATGACATGGGAGTGATTTCCACTCTAATTGCTCACGCACTGCTAGATGGCTAAAATAAATGCGATCTTGATTGTATATTTCTTGACACACCCCTCACTGCTGAATAGAATTTTGCGTCCCTATTTATACTAAGTATCGATAGGGCTAGATTTTTCACAAAGCTTACTTTCAAGTAATTCAGGAGCTATTTAATGGCAACTATTAACCAGTTGGTACGCCAGCCTCGTGCAAAGCAAGTTGTTAAAAGCAACGTGCCAGCACTAGAAGCGTGCCCACAAAAACGTGGTGTATGTACTCGCGTATATACTACTACTCCAAAAAAACCGAACTCAGCATTACGTAAAGTATGTCGTGTTCGTCTAACTAACGGCTTTGAAGTTACTTCATACATCGGCGGCGAAGGTCACAACCTTCAAGAACACAGTGTTGTTCTTATCCGTGGTGGTCGTGTTAAAGATTTACCAGGTGTGCGTTACCACACTGTACGTGGCGCACTTGACTGTGCTGGCGTAAACGACCGTAAGAAAGGTCGTTCTAAGTATGGTGTTAAACGTCCTAAGTCTTAATGCGTCTTTTTTAAAAAGAAAGCGTTAAGTAAGGCCAAACACTATTTTATTTATTATTCTGAAAAGTTTTGGAAAAAACCTGAAGAAGACAACGGAGAATATCCATGCCACGTCGTCGCGTTATAGGCCAGCGTAAGATCCTTCCAGATCCTAAGTTCAAATCTGAGCTGCTGGCAAAATTCGTTAACATCCTTATGGTTGACGGAAAGAAATCTACTGCAGAGAAAATTGTTTACACTGCACTAGAAGTTATGGCTGAGAAATCTGGTAAAGATCACTTAGCTGTATTTGAAGAAGCTCTTGAAAATGTTCGTCCTGCGGTAGAAGTTAAATCTCGCCGTGTGGGTGGTTCAACTTACCAAGTACCTGTAGAAGTTCGTCCGGTTCGCCGTAACGCTCTTGCTATGCGTTGGGTAGTTGAAGCTGCGCGTAAGCGTGGTGAAAAATCTATGGCTCAACGCCTAGCTGCTGAAATGCTAGACGCGTCTGAGAACAAAGGTACTTCGGTTAAGAAACGTGAAGACGTTCACCGTATGGCTGATGCTAACAAAGCATTCGCACATTACCGCTGGTAATACCTTTTTAGTGCTGCGGGCTTGCCTGCAGCACTTCTTTATTTTCTAAGCTTTCCTTTTTAAAAACCATATTTTAAAAGAGATAGAAAATAGGGTTTATTCATATTTCTAAAGTGATTGTTAAATTACATTTTTAATATTAATAGTCCCTACATAATGAGGATACAATCGTGGCTCGTAAAACTCCTATTGAGCGCTACCGTAATATCGGTATCTGTGCGCACGTAGATGCAGGTAAAACAACCACAACTGAGCGTATTCTGTTCTATACTGGCCTTTCTCATAAAATCGGTGAAGTTCACGATGGTGCGGCTACCATGGACTGGATGGAGCAGGAGCAAGAACGTGGTATCACTATCACTTCAGCTGCGACTACGACATTCTGGCGTGGTATGGATGCGCAATTCCAAGATCATCGAATCAATATCATCGATACCCCAGGACACGTTGACTTTACCATTGAAGTAGAACGCTCATTGCGTGTACTTGATGGTGCCGTTGTCGTTTTCTGTGGCTCATCTGGTGTAGAACCTCAATCTGAAACCGTATGGCGCCAAGCTGATAAATACAGCGTACCTCGTATTGTATTTGTCAATAAAATGGACCGTACCGGTGCAGATTTTCTGCGCGTAGTAGAACAAATAAAAGAACGTCTTGGTGCTAACCCTGTTCCTATTCACCTAAATATTGGTGAGGAAGAGAGTTTCAGAGGTGTAATTGACCTTATTAAGATGAAAGCAATCAACTGGAATGAAGCCGATCAAGGCATGACCTTCTCATACGAAGAGATTCCAGCCGATATGCAAGAGTTAGCAGAAGAATGGCATAACAACCTTGTTGAAGCAGCGGCGGAAGCAACTGAAGAGCTAATGGATAAGTACCTTGAAGAAGGTGAACTAACAGAAGCTGAGATCAAGGAAGCGTTACGAATTCGTACACTGAATAATGAAATTGTACTGGCCACTTGTGGTAGTGCATTCAAAAACAAAGGTGTACAAGCAGTTCTTGATGCTGTTGTTGAATATTTGCCTTCTCCAATTGATGTTCCAGCAATTCAAGGTTTGGATGAAGATGAAAATGAAGTTGAACGTCATGCAGACGACAACGAACCATTTTCAGCTCTCGCATTTAAAATTGCGACAGACCCGTTTGTTGGCACTTTAACTTTCGTACGTGTTTATTCTGGCGTTGTTGAAAGTGGAAAAACCGCTTACAACTCGGTGAAGAAACAGCGTGAACGTTTAGGACGCATTGTTCAAATGCATTCAAATAAACGTGAAGAAGTGAAAGAAGTGCGAGCAGGTGACATCGCAGCTATTATTGGCTTAAAAGATGTAACTACTGGTGAAACACTGTGTGATCAGAACCATAAGATTGTTCTTGAGCGCATGGAGTTCCCAGATCCAGTTATTCAGATCGTTGTAGAGCCAAGCTCTCAAGCTGATCAAGATAAAATGACTATTGCGTTAAGCAAGCTTGCGGCAGAAGATCCATCATTCCGCGTTGATATGGATGATGAAACGGGTCAAACCCTGATTTCAGGCATGGGTGAACTGCATTTGGATATCATTGTTGACCGCATGAAGCGCGAATTTAGCGTGAACTGCAACGTTGGTAATCCACAAGTTGCTTACCGTGAAACTATCCGTGGTACTGCGAAAGCGGAAGGTAAATTTATCCGCGAACACGGTGGTAAAGGGCAGTATGGTCACGTATGGCTTAAACTCGAACCTTCTGAACCGGGTGAAGGTTTTGTCTTCGTCGATGAAATTGCCAATGGTACAGTGCCTAAAGAGTACATCAGCTCAGTATCGAAAGGTATTGAAGAGCAGATGAACAATGGTGTTCTTGCTGGTTATCCTGTTTTGGATATTAAAGCGACACTGTATGATGGTTCTTACCACGAAGTAGATTCAAGTGAGATGGCGTTTACAATCGCTGCCTCTATGGCTTTCAGAACTGGCGCTCTCGAAGCTCAACCAGTTCTGCTTGAGCCTGTGATGAAAGTTGAAGTAACTACTCCAGAAGACTGGATGGGTGATGTTGTTGGCGATATTAACCGTCGCCGTGGCCTCATCGAAGGTATGGACGAGGGAACAGCTGGCCTGAAGATAATTCGTGCACAAGTTCCGTTGTCTGTCATGTTCGGTTACGCAACTGATTTACGTTCTGCGACACAAGGTCGTGCTTCTTACTCTATGGAGTTTAGTGAGTACGCCGAAGTGCCAAAAAATGTTGCAAATGCAATCATTGCAGAGCGTGGTTAAACAAGCAGGATGTATATTTCTCCAATTTTTTGAAGAATCCATACGTCCAAATATTGCGCTGACGAGAGTTGGCGCATAAAATAGCAAATTCTGGCGCGTCTCGATCAATAATGATCGTGGCGAATCATAACTAGGAAGGAACACGCTCGTGTCTAAAGAAAAATTTGAACGTACGAAACCGCACGTAAACGTTGGTACTATCGGCCACGTTGACCACGGTAAAACAACTCTAACTGCTGCTATCTGTACTACACTTTCAAAAGTGTACGGTGGTGAAGCTAAAGACTTCGCATCTATCGATAACGCTCCAGAAGAGCGTGAGCGCGGTATCACAATCGCAACTTCTCACGTTGAGTACGATACTCCAGCACGTCACTACGCACACGTAGACTGCCCAGGACACGCGGATTATGTTAAAAACATGATCACTGGTGCTGCGCAAATGGACGGCGGTATCCTAGTTGTTGCTGCGACAGATGGCCCTATGCCACAAACTCGTGAGCACATCCTACTTGGTCGTCAAGTTGGTATCCCTTACATCATCGTATTCATGAACAAATGTGACATGGTTGATGATGAAGAGCTACTAGAACTAGTAGAAATGGAAGTTCGTGAACTTCTTTCTGAATACGAATTCCCTGGCGACGACCTACCAGTAATCCAAGGTTCAGCTCTTGGCGCACTAAACGGCGAAAAACAGTGGGAAGACAAGATCGTTGAGCTTGCAGAAGCACTAGATTCTTACATCCCAGAACCAGAGCGTGCTGTTGACCAACCGTTCCTACTTCCTATTGAAGATGTATTCTCAATCCAAGGTCGTGGTACTGTTGTAACTGGTCGTATCGAGCGTGGTATTCTACGTGTAGGTGACGAAGTAGAAATCGTTGGTATCAAAGAAACTACAGTAACTACATGTACTGGTGTTGAAATGTTCCGTAAACTGCTTGACGAAGGTCGTGCAGGTGAGAACGTTGGTGCACTTCTACGTGGTACTAAGCGTGATGACGTTGAACGTGGCCAAGTACTTTCTGCTAAAGGTTCAATCAACCCACACACTAAATTTGAGTCAGAAGTATACGTACTGTCTAAAGATGAAGGCGGCCGTCACACTCCTTTCTTCAAAGGTTACCGTCCACAGTTCTACTTCCGTACAACTGACGTAACAGGCGATATCACACTTCCAGAAGGTGTTGAAATGGTAATGCCTGGTGACAACGTTCAAATGACGGTTGAGCTAAT
>NZ_SYUT01000073.1:0-201 GCF_005146325.1 Vibrio genomosp. F6
CCAACACATCAATCAAGTGCTTCCTAAACGATAAATCGCTTAAGAGAATATGGTGGAGGGGGACGGATTCGAACCATCGAAGGCAGTGCCGTCAGATTTACAGTCTGATCCCTTTGGCCACTCGGGAACCCCTCCAGGGTATTTTCTTATTTCTTTACAAAATAAGCTTAATTGAGGTTTTCCCAACACATCAATCAAGTG
>NZ_SYUT01000074.1:0-5133 GCF_005146325.1 Vibrio genomosp. F6
TTTTGTGGGGTACACCAAAATTTAATTGGAGTACGGTGCATGAGCATTAGTGATGTGATAGTTGTACTAAATAAATATAGTGGATTGCTTGCTGTTTTAGTTGCGCTTGTACCTATTGTTTGGCTGGCATTTGATTACCTAAAATATAAAAGAGCGATACTTGAACATCAAAGATATGAACATGTAAAAAAGGCATTGTCAGACCTAGCAGATAAAAGTGTAACTAGCCAAGAGCAACTTTTGGCGATTAGTGAATTGGTTAATCACGAAAAGTATCATGATATTATTTACAGGATATTTGATGATATTTACGATGAAAGCCTCCAAACTGACCCGTTCCATCGGGAGTTAAAAATAAGTATGGAGTTGATTAAATCGAAAAACAAAAATTTATAACAAAGCGTTTAAGACAGATTCCCAACGCTCGGCATTTTCAGTTCAAGTCAGTTTTGGTGTTTACGGTGCAATGATTTAGGTTAGGTGGTGGCGTTGCTCACTACTTAACGCGGCGTTATATGGCATCAGAGTCTTGCAATAGAATTTAGGTATTATAATTATGAAATTAGCCGTAAATGTTGACTTGAAAAAGTCAATCTACTTGGATGAACGTGGGGATAGAAACCCAAATGTTAAGAGTGCTTTGGACTACTTCTTCATCGGTGGAGTTGAGGTTAATGACAAGGATAAAGCAACGATCATTCAATTTGTTAGAGATTTTAAAGCGAAACTATACCCAGAACAAGATTCAAACTCATGGGAACTGAAAGGGGCAAGTAACCCTGCCTTTATTGGTGATAGCAATTTATCGAAAGAAGAAAATGGTAAACTGCACAAACTAGCAGCAGAAAATAAGTGGGGTATGTGGGCTAAAGCTATAGAAGCTGCTAGGTTGCCATATAAACTGCATGGTTCATTTATTAAGCTCTCTCAATTTAAAGTAAATAATCCAGCAGCGACTGAAGAGGATGTCATTAAAACTGCCTTTATAAACGTTGCTTATAAGTTTGTTAACTTCGCTTGCGTTGATAGACATTTAGATCAAAATAGGCAGTGGGATTACACCATTTTTCCTAGTCGTTTTTACTTTGATAATGTTACAGGGTTGCAAGAAAAAGCAGTATTGGAAGCTTTTCAAGAATATCCTGCTCATTACCCTCATATTGCTAATGGCTTTTGTGTTGGACAAAACTTGAATTTCATTACAAACGAAAGATTTGATGATGACGATGAACTGATGATGCAGTTTGTTGATATGCAAATCTACGCTTTAACACGCTTCCTAAGCCCGAGTCGTGGTAAGGGTAATGACTCTGCAAATATTCTAATTGACTTTGAAGAGTACGTGTATAAGTTGCCATTAATACAGAAAAATGAATTACAGGTCTCTAACGATGAGTTAAGAAAAATCAGTGAGTTGCACTATAACGTAGTACCATTGTTCCATGATATTCAAAATCGTTTCCACCGTTTTGGATGGAAAGATGAAAGACCCGCTACATCTCTTTCATTGATTTCCGATGATGTATATGAAAATTTCGGTTATGAAGCTCATGTTAATATGCAAACCTTCAGCGGTATGTTAAAGCCTCCACAAGGACCGTTATTTAAAATGCTTAATACGTTCCCAGAAACAGCCATATAACAAAGCATTTAAGAGTGATTCCCAACGCTTGGCATTTTTCATTCCATCGTTGGGTTTAGTGTTTACGGTGGTATGGTTGGGGTTCGTGGTAGCGTTGCTCACACCTTAATGCGGCGTTATGTTGCATATCTGTTTTATTGATGTTAATAAAGAGGTTGATATTTTTATATATTAATTGTTTTTCATATCACCATCTTTTATAACCCCCCCAATATCTATAAGATGCTCCAGTTGGTTGTTTTTTATATTAAATATAGGGGTAGCGTCAGCATGACAAAAATAAAAACGTTAACAATACTATTTGTAATAAGTGCTTTGGCTGGTTGTGGATCGTTAGGTCCAATGCAACTTATGGAAGGACCTCTTTATACACCTGCATTTGATGTCCTAGCCTTGGACACTGTTAATGATGGGGCAGAAAAAATCAAATATAAAGAATTTACTTCAATGTATGAGAATGGTGAGTACCAGGGGAATGGAGTGTTTTTTATTACAGATAATGGAGCTTATTTGGCTGAATGGGATTATATAGGATATGAGTACAAGCTAGTATATAAAGTATCTAGGCAAGAAATAGTTAGTGTTTCTGATAGTAGGGTGAACAGAGATATTGGCTTTGACTCTGATTTGCTAGTAATAAAAGATACACAAGGTTATCGCGTTGGGTTCAGTCTTCAAGGGAAGAATGCTGCAAGAAGTATACTTAGGAATTTGTAGAAACACACCTAATATTTGCATTCCAGTAACATAACAATCTGTTTAAGCTGACAGCCAACGCGTGGCATTTTCAGTTCCAATTGATTTAGGTGTAATCGGCGTATTGCTTTAGGTTCAGGTATGCGTTGGTCTGCAACTTAACAGGGCGTTATGGCGCAGGGCAAAATTCAGCTAAGGGAACTGGATGAGTGAGAAAGTGAAAGTAGCCTTGAAGTGGCTAAAAGGACTTTTGGATGCAGAGAGCATTGAGTACCAAATTGTCGGTGGACTAGCTGCAACTATTCATGGTGGCAGCCGTGAAATTGCTGACATTGACCTTTATATCCACAACTCTGATGCAAATAAGCTCTTGGCTCACGTATCTCAATTCATATCTAAACCGTTAACTCGTTATACTGAATACGGTTGGGATTTAGAGTATTTCCAGTTGGTTTACCAAAATCAAAAAATTGAAATCGGTTTATCTCAAAATACCAAAATCCAATCGTCATTGGACGGTTCATGGCATCAACTAGAAATCGACTTTGCAAAGTCAGTTGTCAAAAGTTATCAAGGCATTGAATTACAGGTTATGCCAGCTTATCAACTGGTAGAGTACAAACGAATATTGAGTAGGGAAGTAGACCTAATTGACATTCAGCAGTTAGCTTCAAGTTCAGCGCCATAACAAAGCGTTTAAGACGGATTCCCAACGCTCGGCATTTTTAGTTTGCTTTGAATTTAGTGTTTACGGCACAATACTTTAGGTGCAGTGGTCTGCGTTGCTCACCACTTAACGCGGCGTTAGAACTATCTTTACCATTGGTACTTCCCAATACATTTCTACCTAGTATAATATCTCTATAATTTACATTAAATCAGTGGCTTAAGTGTGAGCAATAAATTTGGTTTTACTGGGAAATCTAATTTTTTCAGTAGGTTGGGTGCAAAGCTCCATAAAGGCTTTTATAACTTTTGTACGCCTTTCGGTACGATTGTTATGACGGTTGGAGGTGCGTACGCGGGGTCATATCAATGGAAAACAAACTTTGATGCAATATCTGGCTTTAAAAGTTGTTTAGGGTTTGTTTTTACTAACCCTGTTTTGGCATTGGCTGTCGGAGGTTTTGTTACATTAGTTGGAGCTCGTGGTACACATAAAGACCAAGAACGTTTAGTTTCAGAAAACGATCGTTTGAGTAAAGAAAATGAAAAGGTATCTGACCTTAAGCTGCAATTGGATGCCTCTCAAGAAGATTGTCAAAACTTGCGCTCAGAGACTTACAACACCCATAAAAAACTTGTTGAAACTTGGCTGAAAAGTGTATTCAAGCAAATGGGATTAGATTCGCATTGTCGAGTAACCATTTACTATGAAGATAGAGAGTCATTCTATCTATTAGCGAGATACTCGGCTAACCCAATGTTTTCTAAAGAACACAGACAGAAGTTCCCACTAAATAATGGTGTCATTAGCCAAGTATGGCAGCATAGTGAGTATGCTTTAGAAGATTGTCCGTCTTACACTGAAAATAAGCCAGAATATTGCGACTATATGGAACAGCACCATGGATATGACGCAGCAAGGATTGACCAATTATCAATGAAGAGCAATGTTTTTTATGGTCTGTCGATCACTGACGCTGATGACAATATTGGGGTAATATTAGTAGAGAGTGATTGTGGCGACTTGATTGTGACTAAGAAACAACAAATAAAAGATTACTGTACAAACTATCAGAGTCATCTATCTGCTTTTGTCCGAGATGCAATAGCACTAGATAAGACAATTAGTCAGGTAAATAGAGCTAAAGTATCGAGTCCTGACAATGATATTTTAAGTGAATTAGGAGGTATGTAATGAATAAACTTCAGAATGTTGTTGGTTATCTATGCAAAACATATCCCCATAAAGGTGAGCTATCAAAAGCTAGATTAACAAAATTAGTTTATTTAACAGATTGGTTCTCTGCATTAGTAGATGAGAAGCAAGTCACTGATATTGAATGGCTATTTAATCATTTTGGACCATATGTCGATGATGTGTATCAATGTGCTGATGAAAGGTTAGGTTTTACGAAGTCAGTAGAAAAAACATACTATGGCAAAGATAAGAGCTTGATTGGCTTCAAAGGTGAATTGGATGATGGAGGTTTGTCTCAGAGAGAAATTGCTATCATGGATAAAGTAATAAGTAAGACTAAGAAACTATATTTCGACGATTTTATAGACTATGTATATTCTACATATCCAGTAAAATCCAATGAAAGATACTCTCACTTGAACTTGGTTACATTAGCCAAAGAGTTCAAAAGCCAATAGTTCTAACAAAGCATTTAAGAGTGATTCCCAACGCTTGGCATTTTTATGTCATCGTTGGGTTTTGTGTTTATGGAGCAATGGTTTAGGTTAGGTGGTTGCGTTGCTCACACCTTAATGCGGCGTTATATTGCATAAGATTCAAAGGGTTAAATTATCCGTTTATCTTTGTTCTGCGTTCAAGCTACACACCTGTTTATTTCGTGAAAAATGCCATCAAAATGCCCATCGCACGTAGAAGGTTTTGCTGTTAATTAGCTGCAACGTCACGCAAGTCTCCTCGTTAGTAAGTTTTGCTGGCTCAAGTTCATTTTGCGCGGCTTCTTTTTCGTGGAAACTTCATTGAAAATCGTGGTTTCAGCGCACTTTGCCGTCAGGTTTCTCGCTCGAATTCTTTGTCATTCTGGCTAATCGAATGACTCCAATTTCAACTCATTTCGCTTCTTAGCCAAGTGCGTTTGTTGTCTATGATTGAG
>NZ_SYUT01000075.1:0-2864 GCF_005146325.1 Vibrio genomosp. F6
TCAAAGTCTCTACGCAATAAATTATCGGCGACATTCGTCATCGCCGCGACATCTTTACTGTATTTAAACCCTTTTCCATTGCGAGCCTTAATACCCTTTTTCGTCATAATATCAGCAATATAGTTCACACTGCAGGCATAGCCTGCTTTGTTTAACTCTTCAGCTAAGCGAACTGAACCATACCTAGCCCGATACTCGGCAAAGGTACACATAACTAGCTGTTCAAAGCGGCTTCGACGTTTTGCTCGCTCGCTAAGCGAGCGACCTAACCATTTGTAGTAACCACTCGGGGACACGCCTAATGCACAACACATAAGAACAACGGCATACTCACCCACATAACTTTCGATGAACTCGTACTTCACTCTTGCTGCTTCGCGAAGTACGCCGAGACCTTCTTTAGGAATTCCATCTCATCTTTAAGTCGTTTGTTTTCGCGCTTAAGCGCTCGTAGTTCTTCGGATTCTTTCTTGGAATAATCAACACCGTCTAAAGTGTTAAACTGTTTATCAGACAAGCGGTTAAATTGACGCTTCCAGTTAGCAATCTGTTGGGCGCTGACGCCCAACTCTTTCGCAACGGATGCGGCAGTGCGACCTGGAAGCTCGGACAGACGAACTGCTTCTTTGCGGAATTCTTCGGTGTACGCTGGATTACGATGTTTAGCCATAAATCACCTCTCAATTAGACCCTAGATCTAACTTAGTAAAGTGTCTACTAAACGTGGGGTACTCGGACTTATAACGCCGCATTAAGGGGTGAGCAACGCTACCACGAAACTAAACCACACCACCGTAAACACAAAAACTAACATGGAATGAAAATGCCAAACGTTGGGAATCACTCTTAAATGCTTTGTTAAATGGCACATATACGGCTATTCAACTTTTGTAAATTCAACTATCCCGGCTGTATTTTTGCCATTTTGCCAGCAACGATTTGTCCAAAATACGCCTTTCATTTTCATAGTTGGGACATCGGTAACATGCAGCCTAGCCGCACCTTCGTAAAAAATTGTATCGGTTTCAGAAGGAGTATCATTTACCCCTTTAAACATGTATTCGAGCTCAAAACCGTCATCTTCAGTTCTAATTACTTTACAGTAGTTAGCGTAACTTCTACCTATTGTTGTTTGACCTTTCATTTTTATCGAAAAGAAATCTGCTTCAATTGTAACTGGAAACTCAACAACTGTTCCCCCATTAAAATTAGATTGAATCCTTCCAGTCCATTTGCCGTTAAAGTCAGGACAAAAATTATTCTTAAAGTAGTCGATATATACATACTTCCACAGGTATTTACCAACAATCCATGACAATATGGTTATTGCTGTAATTGTATAAGATATTGACCGTAGCATTGGCTGTTCAAGATATTGGTTAAAAGCCAAATACAAGATGATAGCAATTGCTGTAGGCAATCCATACTTTAACTTTGATGGTAATAAGTCCCACATAATTAGCGTCTCCCACCCTTAAATACTCTTTTTCTTCTCAATGTTGTGGCAGGCTTAACTTCTACATTAATGGTTTGAATGCCAATTACCGAACCATTATAAGTAATCATACATTCCATCGTATGAGAACCTGTATACGTAGTATCTCTCTTATGACTCTCGTTTGTTCGACCTGACACTTTATGACCGATATCATTAGCGTCAGTTGCCTGCTTACCAACGTTCCTAACAGTCCAGTGCGCATCGGCAAATGAATTAAAATCACTATGGTTACAAATCGTGAATGTCAGCGAATCACCTTTTTTCACAGTTACGCTATTAGTAACTATAGTTTCTACGTGTTTTCCATTTTTATCATATCGGCAGATAGAAATTTCAGGAACTGTTGTAACTGCTGGAAGATTTATACTACCAGAAGATGGATCAAGCTCGACTTGAGGGAAATAATGTTGAAATAGATTGGAAAATTCGACAGATCGTTCCAATTCAGTTGAATCGGAGCAATTTAAACAAACCTTCTTTAAATGGTCTAATTTTTGATGCGCAAATGCTTCAGCATCTTCTGGCATTGTTAAAATATCATTTCCATTAAGTGGATTACTAACGATGAAAGTAGACTCCAACTCTTCACATATACTTAAAACTGTATGTATAAAGCTGTCATCTTCATTCTCATACTTTTGCATATGTTGAGCTACAAGCACATTTATAGCCAACGATGGAATTTTTTTGAACTCTGTACCTTGCCATTTAACATTTACCCACGCTTTAAAATAACGTACCAATCGCTTCATCAACGCTCGGTCATCACTATTTGTATAGTAATTCGTAAGCCATTCTTGAATTGCTCTAGGATCGCTATCAATCCATCCATTATCTGTAGCAAGCTTTGTTTCAAGATCAGATTTATAATAAATAGGTGTATCGAGAGTTAAAAATGACGAAAATGTAAGACCTTCACACGCATTCTTTGATTTTTGTAGTTTAGCCTCGTCATTTATCTGACAATAAGATTCTAATGCATCCTTTAATGTAGCCTTGACATCTTGAGCATCAATCTCCTCTTCCTCCGCGTCAAATAGTAGGTAAACTCCAATATCAATATCATAAGAGGAATACTTATCTACAGGCTTAATTAACGTGCTACTTTTATAAGAGCCTTGCAACCAAAACTCTACTTTGCATTCAAATGCAGCACTGAGCTCTGCTTTCAAAAATTCAATTACTTCATCTTTCTTATTTATGCCTTTCGACAATACGATATCTGAAAGTTTAGTTCGTTGATGAAGGGTTTCTATACTTTCATCTATACTGTAAAACAACTGACTACAATTCATCACTAATTATCCTTTATGAGACTAACAGCCTACGTACTTTTCGACTGTGCCAATTTAACGCCCTGTTAAGG
>NZ_SYUT01000076.1:0-15476 GCF_005146325.1 Vibrio genomosp. F6
TTGCAGCTAATTAACCGACACACTTTCTACGTGCGATGGTCATTTTGATGGCAACTTTCACGAAACGAACAGGTGTGTAGCTCGAACGCAGAACAAAGATAAACGGATAATTTAACCCTTTGAATCTTATGCAATATAACGCCCAATTAAGTTGCAGACCAACGCAAACCTGAACCCAAAGCAACGCACCGATTACACCCAAACCATTTGGAACTGAAAATGCCACGCGTTGGCTGTCAGCTTGAATTGTTTGTTAGGTGATTAATTTAACACCTGATTTTACCAACAAAAAAGACGCTTAGAGTAGCTTTACGCTCTGAATGAGAAGGGACGCCCTTTTCTCTTTTACTGCTGCCTATGAATGAAAAACCGATAAATTCAAATTAGAACGATTTCAAAGCAAAAATACCACGCTGTAGCATGTCCGCGAAATTCACCCACTGAAGGTTATTTTGACGATTGACTCGCAGCTAATAGAAGCTGAACTTGCACTCAAAACTGTAAAAATACGCCTTTTAACATTCATAATTTCAGATTCAAAAACCACGATTCATTGAGCCAACTAACAGCATCAAAACCAGTAGAAACTCTTGGGAAAGACCATTTCACCAGACCACACCTAACCCTAAATCGAAGTTCGATTTAAATGGTTGTCTGTTTTAAGTGACTGATAGTTAAGGTGTTAAGTTTTTCGCTTTTTTCATGTTGTGGCATTTTTGATAACGTTTTTTTGTTCAAAAATGCCCCTGTAAACAGGAGCTAAAAATGAAAAAAATGCCGCTTACTCAGCGATTTATCGAGCGTGTAAAGCCGACGTCGATTACACAAGAATACTATGATAGCAAGGTGTCTACACTGTATTTACGAGTTTATCCATCAGGAAGGCGAGTTTTTTTTGTTCGTTTTCAGAGTGACGGATTGAGAAAGAATTCTAAGATAGGCTGTGCGTTAGAGTGCTCACTGCGCCAAGCAAGACGCGAAGCCTTGCAGCTTGTTCATCAAGTTCGCAGTCCGACAATAGAAACATTACCCACAATAATGGTGCAGGCATTCGGCCAAGAGTTTTTTAAGCGTTACCCACGTCACTGGAAGCCTCGTACTTTGAAAAAAAACGAAAGTGCTTTTCGTCTTCATATCGCTCCTTACCTTGGAGAAAAGGAGGTGAAATCCATTGACCGAAACGAGGTTGAGCGGTGGTTTGCTCAGCTAAGCCATGTGAAAGGTTCAGCCAATCAAGCGTTAGTCTTGCTGTCGGTTATGATGCAGCAATGTGAGACGTGGGGTTATCGTCCTAAAAATACCAATCCTTGCCGTGGTTTCAAACGTTATAAAGCAGGAGAAGTCGAGCGCTACCTTGATAAAGACGAATTACGCCAATTATGGCGTATCTTAGACACGTTAGAGGGGGATAACCCGACCAAGGTCATGATAATACGGCTTTTGATATATACAGGTTGTCGCTCGTCGGAAGTGAGAACCTTACAATGGAAAGAGTACCGAGGTCGTCACTGGCATTTGTTAGACAGTAAAACGGGGGCGAAAACAGTGTACCTTTGCTCACAAGTCAGGGCTTACCTTGATGCATGGCAATCAGAGAGTGATTACCTGTTTCCTGCTCCTTGCAACACTCAACCCATATCTAGAAATCAGTTGGCTGAATTCTGGAGGCAAGCTCGCCAGTTGGCAGGATTGGAAGGGGTACGCTTGCATGATTTACGTCATACCTACGCGAGCCTTGCTATTCAGTCGAAGGTGAATTTAGTCGTATTGAGTCGCCTTTTAGGGCATGCGGAAGCGGAAACCACCTTGAAGTATGCGCATTTAGGGCGTGAAGACGTGTGTCAGGCGGCCACTCATGTGTCGAGTGTGCTCGTAAAGGGGATGCACTCATGAAATCACTGTTACTCTCATCGAAGGTGGTTCAATCACTTAACGCCAAAGCTCGAACGTATACAGTGTGGGATACCAATAGTCCAGCATTAGGGGTTCGGGTGTATGCGGATGGTCGCCGTTTTTATGTGACTTATTTACCGATTCCCAACAAGACGTTAGCGGCAGTGGGGCAATTCACCTTAAAGCAAGCCAGAGAGCACGTACAAGCTTTGCAGAATTCTTTTTTAGAAAAAGAGACAAAACCGATACGGTTAATCCGTTTTGATGCGTTAGTGAAAGAAGAATGGACGGATAAGGTCTTAAAGGAATGGAAACCGAGTTCGCAATTGGGAGCGTTGAGCGCCTTAAGAAGACATTTGTTACCAGAGTTTGGTCGTTATCCAGTAAGCCGTATTGATTCGTGTCGTGTACACCGTTGGTTTGATGAACTCAGTCAGACTTACGCAGGGGCTGCAAATCGTAATCTCGATGTGCTTCGTTCTATCTTCAAATATGCGGTTAAGCAGGGCTACTGCATGAATAACCCTTGTGATGGCATCAAGCAAAATCGAAAAAAGAAGCTCAATCGTTTTTTGAGTTTGGATGAGTTGGCGCGATTCCATAAGGCGTTAATGGTAGTCAGCCAACAAGGAGACATGGAAGCGTGTTGTTGTCAGGTATTAAACTTGATATTGCTTACTGGTTGTCGTATTTCGGAGGTAACAGGATTGAAATGGTCTTTTGTTAAAGGCAATGAGTGGTACTTGCCAGACAGTAAGACGGGAGCGAAGGTGGTGTATGTTGGTAAAGAAGCGCAACAACTTCTTTTAGATATCCCACAGCAAACGTGGTCGAAACATAGTGAGCCCCACGATGATGTGTTTGCTCCTTTGCGCCGTTTTGTGAGCCGGACAACTAAGGTAGGGATGATATGGCAACAAGTGAGAGCCTTAGCGAATATCGAAGATGTCCGTATTCACGACTTGCGTCATACTTTTGCCAGTTATGCGGTATTAGAAGGGTATCCTATTCCGATGGTGTCGAAGTTGTTAGGTCACGCACGCATTTCATCCACGCTTCGTTATACACATGTAGATGATGCGCAAGTCTCTGAATCCGCAGAGAGAGTAGGAGAAGTAATCACTGAAATCATAACCGTTGAAAGAGGAAGTCATTCTGCGGTTAAGAAGCGTAAATCCAGAGATCGTAAAACCAAACCAAAACCGAAAGCATCAAACATAGTGACCGACGAGCAGATGAGGGACATTAGAAATGAACTCGATTTTTTATCTTGGTAAATTATGAGCGAGCAAACACTATAAGCCACCTAGTTGGTGTTAGGTGGCTTATGTGTTGAAAATGATTTTTGGACAGAAGTTTGTTAGAGTTAGTGGCTTAAACTACATGCTTAACATAAGCTGAGTTTTTACAAAGAATGGATTGTAAGTGTCTAATGAAGGTTTGTGTTACTGCCTAGTGGCATGCGGCCTTCTTACTTATTCGCATCCGAGCAATTTATTTAATGAAGGACGGGGGCGTTCAACACCAAAATAAAGTGTCGGCTGTGCGACACTTATTCTTATTTATCAGGTGTATTTAACTTTTTTTTCTAATTTGAATAGCTTCTTCAACTGCATTTTCAAGATGTTCTGCAATCCAAGCATATCTATCTTTACTATTTGTACCTTGAGGATTGTAACATTTCACTATACTGGATAGTTTTTTTCCAGAATCACCATAGTTAATAAAATCGAAAGGATTTTTCCCTTTGTTCGCTATATTACCATTCATATTTTTTAATCCATGAATGTAAATGCCGACCACGCCCATACCTTTGTTCCATGACTCAACGATTTCATGGTTGATCCACTTTCTATTCGCAGTTTCTTCGCCAACTAATACAACGGTGCAAGTGCGTCCCTTCATTTGGTCCGCAATCCATTTCTTGATTGCTGTATCCTTACCGCTTTTTACGGTTTCCCAATCATTATCTGAAGCAGGTTTATTCGACTCCAAAGCACCAATATTCCTTACTTGAGAAACTCTCGTTACATCTGGAACATAGTGAAAACTATAAAATACACATCTAGCCATTCTTTACTCCTTTGACATTAAGTCAATTACATTGACAATTTTTGAAATCAATTGCTCAGGCTTATCAACATCGACACCTAAATCATTTATTGCTTCAATCAAGTCGGTATTGGATTCATCATAGTATTGCGATACGTTTTCCATCACCTCTTTCCATAGTTCTTTAGCCATATACCCACTACAACCAATCGGAATCAATGCCAAACCTAGTTCACGAGCTATTTCAAATTCTTTCCTAACACCATCGGCCATCACTACATCGGAATTTTCAATTTTATTTCCCATGAAAAATATAGCTATACCTGCAGATCCGATAACTTCATATCGATACTTCTTCCAAGTGTCGTCTCTCAACTGCTTATCTTCGATATACTGCGGGAATGGCCTCATTGTTAAATATTCATTAACATACCCATTATGATCCTCATAAACACTCTGTATGGCACCAGTTATAAAAGCGTTACCAATACCTAGACCAATCCCCGAAGATATTCTGCAGTTTCGTTCGATTAGTACCTTACCCAAACGACAAAGAAAAGCTTCAACATCCTTTTGTTCAAAGGGTGAGAACTCATGCGCGCTGCCTGACAAAAAAATAGTTCTACGCCTATAAGCTCGCTCTACCCTGCCTAGCATTTCAGTAATATCTGAATATTTTTCAACAAGTATTGTTTTTATCTGAAACCGGGAAAGGTCTTTTATTAAAAGAGCCTGCTTTATTTTGGCATTTTCGTATAGTTGAACATTTTCAAAATCATTTTCGTTGCACTGTTTAAAAATACAATAGTGTTGTCTTTGATGTTCTTCAAAGTACGCTTTCACGCGACTCATAATGTAATCTAGGTTTGGATCGGTGAAGCTAAAACCTATAAACAGGAATGTTTTAGAAACTAAGTCACCAGATAAAGCGGTTATGTAAGGCTTCATCCTTAAGGGATATTTTTCATAGTCGTCTTTTGTTAAAACGGCAGTGTCAGGGTTATCTATATCACCATGCATTTTATATACAATAGAGTCTCTTTTCCTTTTTGTTGTTGCCAAATGATTGTTTGTATATTTTACATCAACAATCTTTCCAATATTTTCTAAAGACTTTTCAATCAATTTGTCATAGTTAGTTGTCCAATATGTTTTAATTGGTAATCTAGATAGTATTTCATGATTTTCGGTAGGTTGCTTTGCTGTTGCTATCTCATCTATCAACTGTTGGCTGATTCTATTTCGGCCATTTTCATTCAAATAGAATTGAGCCACTCCAACTAAATCCTGCTCTTCATCAATGTCTAAGCTCAATTCATCTGCAAGAGGGCGCAAAAGTTCTTTCCAATTCACATATCCAGCAGATGAGGACATTCCAGCTCCGGCAAATATCGCTACATTGTCTTCCTCCAGCTCGCTCAAAAAGCGTTGGATAAACAATTCTTGTTCTCTAGTCATCAAAATATCCTATTATCTCGACATTAACTGGGCAACACGGGCACCTAACTCTAACTATTGCTTAGATCCCAAAACAGGGGGAATTAAACACGCCATTTTAGGATATTTGACAAACGCCAAACTACGGAATAAGCACTTGTTTGAATAAGATATCACAAAGGTAATCAAAACTAACAGCGAGAAAATACGACAAGATGGAGTACTTCTACGCACTTCTCATTCTGTATTAGAAAATCTAACGGAAGGCTCTCAAGTTAAGAGTTATTTAGTTTTCTTTCGTCAGCACGAAATGAGGCAGACCTGAGTTAGCAGGCACTTTGAGAGAAAAGTGCCACGAGTAAAACTTCAGGTCTATGAAGACTCTGGACATTTCTGAGTTAGGGACTTATCGATATCAGATTAGTGAAAGTATCGAAATTCCTTGCTAAGGTTCATTAGTGCTAAACACCCCACTCCCCATGTCGCATCATCATATCCTTCTAAAAAAATAGCTCAATCTATAATGAGCTATTTGAAATCAGATTTTTTTTAAAACCGTATCGATAATATGTTTATGACAGCAAGGTTACTAACGCTTTACCAACACCATGAGCACTAGTAGGGTTTTGGCCCGTAATCACCCTGTCATCAACGATCACTAGCTCATGCCAAGGCTGCACTTTACTAAAGCGAATCGCTTTACGAGAAAGCGACTCTTCAAGCAGGAATGGGATGTTATCAATCGTACCGAAATCGATCTCTTCTTCACGCGTGAAACCCGTTACCGATTTAGAAGCAAGTAGGCTGTCTCCATTACTCAATGTAATTGGAAGTAATGCTGCAGGGCCATGACATACTGCAGCGATAATGCCACCACTCTCGTAATGTTTCGCTGCCAGTTGAGCAAAACTCGCATTCGTTGCAAGGTCAGACAACAACCCAAAACCACCAGGGTAGAAAACAGCGTCATAGTCATCAATTTTGACTTGCGATACTGGAATGCTGTTATTGATTCGATTCTGGAAATCATCATCCGAAAATACAGCGCTGTTTATCTGATCGGCTTCGACATCAGTACCATAGAGTGGCGCTTTTCCACCTTCAATTGATGCGATATCGTACTCAAAGCCAGCAGCAGTTAGCTCGTGAATAACGTGAGTGATCTCAGGTGAGTAAGTACCGTTAGCTTGGTCTGTTTCGCCTAGAGTTGCATGGTTCGTTACTGGAATTAGGATCTTTTTCATGATTGCTTCCTTGAATACTTTGAGTTCGAAAAAGATATTAATTCAAAACCGTTTGATTGATAATACCGACAATTGGCAAAATATTATTGCTATATAGCAAAGATAAGTAGAATGAACAATTTTGATGGGATTATTGAATTCGTTGCGGTGGCTGAAAGTCATGGTTTTTCAGCGGCAGCAAAGCAGCTCGGTTGCAGCACCAGCCATGTTAGCCGACAAGTGTCTCGGTTAGAAGAAAGGCTCGGAACCGTCTTACTCGCTCGTTCAACTCGGTTAGTTAATTTAACCGAAGCTGGTCAATTATATTACCAACAATGCCGAGAACTGGTAACAGGGCTACAGCAAGCTAATGAAGGCTTAAACTCACAGCAAGTTACGTTAAGTGGCACTTTGCGTGTAAGCGCTGCAGGTGCATTTGCAGAAGAGCATGTCGCCCCTGTTCTAATGGAGTTTGCTAAGTTGTACCTAGAGCTCACCATCGAAATGGATTTTAATTCTCGCATGGTTAATTTCATTGAAGATGGTATTGATTTCTCTATTCGTTATGGTGCCTTAAAAGATTCAGGCTTAGTTGCCAGAAAGCTTGTTGATCGTCCGATGGCCGCGGTCGCGAGTCAGGAGTATCTAACTCGTTTTGGTGAACCCATTCACCCTAGCCAACTAAAACAACATAGCTGTATTATTGCCAATAATGATCACTGGGTTTTTGAAAACGATGGCAGCACCATTAACATGCGTGTCCATGGTCGCTGGAAAAGCAATAACTCTAACGCGGTGGTCTCCGCGTGTGAGAGAGGGCTAGGAATTGCGTATATGCCGAAAAGCAGCCTAGCGAAAGGGCTAGAGTCAGGTTCGCTTATTCCAATATTACAAGACTTTTGGGGCAAAGGAAGTAGCAGTTGGATCGTGTATAAAAATCAACGTTTTCTTCCAATACGTGCTCGCTTGGCAATTGACTACTTGGTAAATCATTTCTCTGATTGGGCTTTGCTTCATAAGTAGTCTTTAGCTATTACTCTCGTATTGATGGTGAAATAGCTCTTCTTGGTACTGATAGTGAAGTTTTGTATTGGGGCCTAAGTAGGTTTTGGATATTTCCGCGTTTAGTCATGTACTAATTTAGCTTCACACAGATAACTTTTCGTATTGAAAAATGACTTAGTGAGTTGTCCAGTATTGTCGGAGCAGATTACTTTATTTCGCGTACCTCTTCACTCATCCCTCCCTCTCTCAATCGGTGACTACGTTGAATGTCGTGCTTGCCGAGATTGGCGAGAAGATCGTGACAAGAGAGGACTTTGAGCGGATTTTAGGGCAGGTTGAGGGGGGGGATTAAAAAAGGCGTCATCGTGACGCCTTTCTCATGATACGTTTATGCTATTTAGCGATACTGGTTCTAATATCTTATCCTCTAGAGGAACACCTACACATTTCCTTAGATAAAGGTAAACGTGGGCTATTAACCTTCATGGTTATACTTACTAATCAAGATCTGAACGTGAATAAGCTCTTTTTTGAAATAAAGTATTCCGCTTATTTGTGTCAATATTGAAGTATGAGATCGCTACACCGAAATCGAAACGAGAGCCTAAGCTTTCAACATCAACGTACCTGTCTGAATTATAATTATAATAATTTTTGTAAATATCAAATTGCTTGCTGAGCCCTTTTGAACTTACAGATTGGGGAGGAATAGACAACTCCAAGTTCTTGATCGTATCAGCATGTTCACCCCAATAGATAGTAAAAGACTCTATATTAATAAAGTTGTCAGTTTTATTTGTTACTTTAAGAGTACCATCATCAATTACTGCATGAATATTTTTATCTTTTGCTTTATACACAAGCGGTAACATGTCGTACACGCCTGACTGAACTTGAACATCAACTTGATATTCGTCTCCAACAGCTAGGCGAGAAGGTGAGTAATTATACTTAATGTTTTGAACTCGTTGGTAGCTACGTGGCAATTGCATGGTCACCTTAATATAAGGGTCAACAAGCTCAAGTCCTGCGCGTTTTGAGTATTTGAACTCACCAGGAACCATTGTCAGTCGAAGCCCGCTCTTGATTTTCTCATTTAGCTGTGCCGGATAAGCTGATGAAGCATGTACATTGATATTTGTACGCTCAAGTGCAGACGCTAACTCTGCCTCCATGATTTTTTTTTGTTGAACTAATGAATTAGGCTGGATAAGGGCTTCGTTATAAACTTTCACTGACGCTGCCAGGACCTCATCTACATATTCATTAAAACCATTATCCAAGCATAATAAGCAGTCCCTGACCCTCTCTTGCTTGCCGTGCCATTCTCTACTCATGATTTCACGGACGACCTGATTAGCCTCGTTGATAGTAAAATCATATTCATAGTCCAAGTTTGTCCCCCCTCGGTAAACAATGCTGCTCCCCGAATTATGGGATGAACGCTCTCGAGGACGCTTTGGATGAGGGCTTGCCACAAATGGAGATGAATCATGAACCGCTTCGAAAATTATCGTAAACAGCTCATTTTTCTCTTCCAGAGATAAAGTTGTTTCTGCAAGTGTTATTTTTTCTATGTCTTTAAAGTCTTCTTTAGTAGCACTGCCAGAATTTGATGCACATCCTAGTAGTACAGTGGACAGCAACAATAAAATTGTGATTTTTCCCATGAGAATTTTTATACTCCTATCGTTATTTTCTAGCACACGAGCGTGAAACGTTTCATACCCTGCTGAATTAATCCGGAACTTCAAATTTGTAAGCTTTTCCTTTAACTGAACCAAAAAGTACGATGACTGATTGTAAGTTGCGGTTTTGTAGTGAACTGCCCAATCATGAACTTATCTCTTATCGGTAAATTAAAACAGGCCCGAATCGCCTTTCCAAAACCAATTTTTCTTGAATTGAAAGTCGCAAGGTCGGAAAGTTTTTCTATATCATATGTTGAGATGGAATGAATATCGTGAGTTATCCGCATCGGGTTGATGAGGTAACTGGGTTGGTTGACTCTCAAACCAAAAATTAAGCCAGGCAGTAGGCTCACATTTAGTATATTTTCAATTTTTTTATATCGAAAATGTTCAGCGATACAATCTTATGCTGCCGCCCTGATCATACAATTAAAGTTTTTAAAAACAGTGACATAAGATGTAAAAAAACTATGTTTTGAGTATAAACTATCCAAAAAACTTAGTGTTTAGTTAATCGATATAGCTTTGTTGCGTAACTTGATGAAACTAAATCAAGGTATCACGAACTGAGCTGCTATGCTCACCAAGAGCAAGCCTAAGAAATTACAACATTTAGTTGATAATGATATCTAATCCATTCGTATATTCCCTCCATTCGGATAACTTCTAGTAGGGCAAATCAATATTAACAGACTGTAAATGAGTATTAGCTCTAGCACATAATGGGGCAAAAACGATTTAGAACTATAGATCTAAATCGTTTACACAAGATTAGAAAAAGTATCTTGAAACCTTAAATGCTTGTTAGCTATATATTTGCTTAGCTGAACGTATAAGGTTTGATACCTAAATCCCATAGGTTATTTATGTTTTCAAGGTATGTATCAACCTTTGTGGCAGCAGCATTAATTAGCATACCTGCTTGGTTAGTAACCGCAGCATTCTCAGCGTCGAAGTAACCAATTTCGCAAGCCCAAGAATCACGAAATGTGTCGCAAATAGACCTAGCAATTATGGTAAATACTCGAAGGTTCTCTTTATCTGCATATAAAGATTTATCGACCAAAATAGTAACACCACCTTTTCGCTCTCCAATAAAACGGACTGGCGAAAGAGCGTTTTGTATACAGAGCTTTTCAATCACTTCAATAATTCTAGTATCGTGGTCTTCATCCCAAACTAATGCAAAATCGTGGATTTTCACTTCTCGGGTTGGCCTTGTTAGTTCGTCAACTGAAGTAGTTGCTCTTAAAATAGAATAATGAGTTCCACGACCTAAGTTACCAACTGCCTGCTGTTCATCGTAGATAGTAGAAAAGAGAGATGAATATTGAATAGGTATGTTCATAAGGCTATTCCTTTAATTTCGATAAAAGACGTGAATTCAATCACTTAACAACCAACCTTTCGAGCCGGTATTTCCAAAATCGAAATTACTCTGATTTAACAGAAAGTGCAATAGATTTTATATAGCTAGCGCCTCGTTAGGTTTCATTTTTTTATCGCTTTGATAGTTAATTCGATTTCAGTCAATAAGCGCTGATGAGTTTTTGACTTCCACTCTTTACTTAGCCCCTTTAAAATACGAACTGTCACAGGTCGGTAACGCTTAAACCTTGGTAGTTGCAACTCAAACACTATTGCGACCTGTGAGTCTAGTTTCATTGGCGCCGTGTTTTTTTCTGAACCTACAAGTTGAGCGATTAACTTATGATAATGGTCAAACTCTAGTTGCATTTGATCTTTACGCTTTATTGAAACATATCGATATGAACTAAAAGCCAAAACTATCAATGACAACACAAGAGCAAGTACTGTAAACATTACCCCGATCTCGCTCATATTTTTGCTAGCCAATCCAACAAGTAATACTCCTAATTTTCATTTGAAACCTAACGCCTGCTACCATGCAGATTAAGCTCAAATTTGTCACTTAACACGGTAAACTCAACGAAATCTAGAATGCCGAATGAAGAAAATCGTGTTGATTGCTTTGTTAAATGTTTATCTACGTATACATTTAAAGTTTAAAAATTTATTATCAGAACTATTTTCAAGCATTTGATAGCTTAGAATATGCAATGAATAATCAAAATCAATATAATCAAAGCTCATTTTTGTTTTAACAATTTTACCGTCTACCTTATCAAACCCAATTACTTTCGTTTTTTTTGCGGAAAAAGAACCTTTCTGATGTGAAATATCTTCATTTTTATACGTTATTCTTTTATTAGAAAAAAACACAACAGCTTGCTTTTCCTGTAAATTAATCACGAGTTGATTTTGTTTATTTGATAATTGTTCGCAGTTCCAAGCACCAACAGCTTTAGTTTGATATAAGTTTTTATTTTCTTTCCATTCATCAAATGATAAGCGTTCTTTTGCTTGCAACGGAATCATATAAGTCAGTATTAAAAAACTAAAAAAAATCAATTTTACTATTTTCATCTTTTATTCCCACAAAAACATTTAACACAGCATTAAGTGGTGAACAACGCGACGACCCAAGCCTAAACCTTGCCACATTTAGCACTGAAGCTAACCTAAACTGAAATAGCCAAACGTTGAGAATCCGTCATAAATACTTTGCTAAATTACTTACTCCAAGCGCACGTTAAATTTAACTTTCCAACAAAAAAACCAATCGCAGTGGCAGCCATTAACTTATGTGGTTGACTCGGAATTAGACTAACTGCACCAACAAATATACCAATCAACCCCAACCAAGTACTCAACCTTACGGCTACCTGAGGATGCATAGTACATGCTTTGATTCGTTTACCTACGCACCATTTAGTGACAAAGCTAACTTGAATATCATATTTAATTTGGGTCTGATTTATTCCAAGCTTTTCTCGATACCATGCATTCATCAAAATAACATTCTGTGTATCCAATAACTTTTCATTTGTTGAAGACGAATTATTATTTGTATACTTTTTTGTAAAGTTACCGTCTACAGACAATGCCTCGCATACAACAGATTTACCGTTAGTATTATTTTTAATTTGGATAAGGCTTCTATTTGAAACGTCAGAACCTTTGATCCAACACCAACCTGAGTTGATATCTTCAGCTAAAGAAGCCAAAACATAATATTTCATCAATGTGACCATTTTTCACTTTTGGTTTAACATTTTAATAACGTGCCAGCACGAATTGATGTATTCAGCATATCTCAAGAACCTTACCTAACCAACTGAAAAATACACATATGAATCAGTTTGGATCTAATTTCTAGTTGAAAGCGTGTAAGCACACATTACTTCCGATTCAAGGCACGTTATCAATCAAGAACTTCTCTTTAGTTCTCTACTATTCAATAGCCTAGAAATAGTTGAATAACATATTCGTGCGTAATTGTGATTGAAGATCAGTCTGTTGTGGATTAGAAAATTTAGCTACATTGTTGGATCTCTAGGCATGAGGAAAAGTAAGGCAAGTTGCAGGGTTTGAAACTGAGTTCAATCCCTCTCTGGCTCACAATGGGGCATTTCTGTGTTACCCTTGCCAGCACACCTTTGGACATAAATGAGTCAGTGAGATTGCTAATTTAGCAAATCATGGATAACTACAGGTATGGAAAGTCGCTTAACTTGGTGTCCAGTATTGATGGTGTAGATCATAGATATAGGTATTGTAGAGTAAGTTGTGGTAACTAGCGTAAGCACTGTACTTACGCTAGCTGGAAGGCTTGGTTTTTAATACGCACTAAGCGAACAAATGTGATCATGCCACTGCCTTTCCAGTTCTGTTTACGTATTTAATTCCACATATCAACCAAGCTTCGGATATCATTAGCCAAATTAGAGTCGGCCTTTTCATTTTGAATTAAAATTGTTTTGGTGTTGTAAATATTACAAACCAAACCAGACCTAGATACATATTGTGTACCATGATCGATTGGAAGTGTCTCCGCCTCGTGCTTGTTAATTAAAAGATTAGCCAATGCCATTAAGCCATTTTCATTGTTAAGTTTCATTAGTGCAATTTTCCTATTAATTGTTTTTATTGTGTATGATTTTGATACTTAGTCATCTTTTGACATAGCTCGATGATAGGCGTACCACCCTTCAATATCTCCACCAAAATCACTAATTCCAAAGCTGGAGTTAATAGTTGCAATAAATGCTTTGCGAGCTTTTTCAGATGCGAGTAATAATATCTCTTCAACATGAGAAGCTTTCAGAAAAAAACGTCCATTGTTCTCTGAACAAGTAAACATACCCATCTCATCAATATCCGATACTGCACGATAAAGAGAATATACTTCTTCATGCCCTTCAGGTTCGGCATTGCTTAACCACGATTCAAAATCTGTTGTTGCCATATGTCACCTCAAAAATACAATAAATTAACATAAGTCCCATTAAATCAGGAGCATAGAAAGAGTGCACCTTGATGCACAAGTTTGCAACATGTAATTATAATTTGAAGTCATATTCAACATGGAGTGTAGTTTTGTAAATAGTCGCCCCTTATACATCACGGGAATTTACAACGAACAGTATTATGATAATGAGTAAAAGACCTAGCACATAAAGGGGCATAAACATCTTTGGGGAAATTGTTTTAATTTTGCAACCTAAGCCCCTTACTCAATGTGGCTAAATAGAGGGGGGATATAATTGTACTTGGGTGATTTTCTAGCGTGTATTTTTGGTAAAAAAGTGCCCCTGGTAAGTGGAAGATCGGGCGGTAATTCAAAAGTAGTGTGGTCAAATATACACCCCCACCCCCTTTTAATAGGGGGTTTTTCCATCTATAATTCAATCTCTTAGCGAAAATACGAACCAAAGAAAAAGAATTTATTTAGTGCCCCTGCGCTTTCAGTTTACCGCCACACACCACGCCGCGTTAAGGTGTGATGCACGCTTGGCTATGCTTGAGCGAAGCGAAACTGCCAAGCGTGAGGAATCACTCTTAAACGCTTTGTTATGTGCGTACTCACAACTAGCGCTGTTTAGTCTTCTGTGTCTTCACTATCTGGATGAAACTCTGTCCACCAACCTGTGTAATTGCAATCTTTACAGATCAAATCCTGTGTATCTTGACCCATGATTTTTTCTTTTGAGGGGCTGGTCGTAGAACCACATTCTGGACAAACTGCACCTGCTCTTTTCATAAATTTTCCCCTACTGTTCTTCTTTCTTTTTAGAATGTTCAGGCCAGTTACGACCAGAACCTGATTTACCACAATCGTCACAGACGTAGTCACCAGTTGCTGAACCTAAGTGATATTCTTTAAACAATCGAGAGTGAGAAAAGCCTTGTACATTTTTCTCTTCTACATTTTTCATTTGCGTAGCTTTCATTAGACATCTCCTTACCAAAAGAAACATCATACTTTATACGTCTGAAAGCATATGTGAAGGCTTAGACAAAACGGTGTTCTCATAAAAGCACATAACGCCCAATTAAGGGGTGAACAACGCCTCCACCCAAACCCAAAGCATTGTGCCATAAACACTAAAACTGAAGTAGAAGCAAAAGTGCCAAGCGTTGTGAATCCCTCTTAAATTGCTTGTTATATGCGTACTACTTGTTTGGCTAATTTGCGCAATAAATTAAGGTTTAATGGCTCTTGGTAAACTTGCTCAAAAAGACTGTAAACGGATTTATCCTGCTCTCGCAAATAATTAAAACTCTTCTTGGAGCCCAAAAACCACAACCCACGAACCTCAAAGTATAACTCCAATAATTCGTATTGAAGCCAAGTTCGACGATAGTTTCCGTCTAAGTTACCATCATTTGCTCGTTCAAGCATTTTAGTAACCCATTCTTGAATATGCGCCTTATTTTCATCAGACATTGGCTCCTTACCTTCAGCAAGCTTTTGCTTAACTCTGGCAATGTAGTTCTTGCCCAAACCACGTGTATCATGAATTGCTTTCCCGTCTTCGAACCTTAACGACGCGTCTGGAATAGAGTCGAAAAACGCTGTGGGATAAACCCACACGTCAAGGAATATGCCATGAAACAAGCTGGCATCCTTATGTTCTTCTGGACGATCCCAGAAACAGGCGATATCTATATCACTTGTTTCAGTTGCTTCATTTCGAGCGTAAGAGCCATAGAGGATGATAGTATGCGGAGCATATTTTTCTTTCAGTTCTTCAACTGCTAACTCTAGAATATTGTTCATTTTCCCTCCAAGCATATAACGCCCAATTAA
>NZ_SYUT01000077.1:0-1821 GCF_005146325.1 Vibrio genomosp. F6
TCACTCTTAAATTGTTTGTTATGCCTGTCTGTCAGCACGCAATAAAGTCGTCCACTTACACTCATTACCCTCACTAAGAGAGAGCAACCTATCTTCTACATGCTCTCTGTCCCAAACGGCTGCACACTCGAGTTCCAAGCACTCTGACTTTTCAGCTGATGCCTCTTGAGCACCAGAGTATATCGAGAATTTTTTAGATATTAAGTCGAATTTGTAGAACTTCTGATGAGAATGAAACAAAGCATGATCTTCTAACTTTCCAACTTTGTTCCACCCCTGCTCTCCAAGAGCAAGCTTCATTACCCAAATACAGAATACAGGTCCATCGAACAGCGATATAAAGTCCTGTTGGGGCTTCGAAAAAACCTGCTTAGAGAAAGCTACAACTGGTTCATTAAGAATTAAACCATATCCGAAATATCCATTTTCGAGCGGTATCTCCACGACTTTTCCAATTTCGCAGTTTTTCGCCATTTTTTGCTTTCTCCTAAAAGGCATAACGCCGCATTAAGTGGTGAACAACGCGACCACCCAACCTTAAACCTTGCCACATTTAGCACTGAAGCAGACCTAGACTGAAATCGCCAAGCGTTGAGAATCCGTCTTAAATGCTTTGTTATGTTTTAGCACAATTCGTTGATTTACTTGGCAAAGAACTGAGATGCATACCTAGATTTCTGAAGTAAATCACAAGCTCGAACTCACTTGAACGACAGATGCGCCAAACCGGAAATGAGTAAGTCCACTTCCCTGATAATGAGGCAACTCGATCAAGGCTCAACAAGCGCCCTTTCTTTGCACAAGCCGCGCAGAACAATGGTGATTTGCCGACTCAACTGCCAAGGTTATTGGCTGATTGAGAAATATGCCCAAAGCGACTTTGAACCAGAAAAACAAGGCGAGCAAACCACCCTAAAACTCGAATGAAGCAACCCACGAACTTTGGCATGTTTTACGGGGGAAGTGATTCAAGAATTGGGGCAGACAATCGTGATTTGCTGAGTCTACTCCCAACGAATGGCTAGAGGGACAAAGAACGACTCAAAGGCATTTAAGCCATTGAAATTACATTAAAACATAACGCCCAATTAACTTGCGCAGCAACGCAATGCATAGGTTCTGCATTGCGCCTTAATCACTTGATACCGATTAGGAGTAAAACTGCCACGCGTTGTAAGTCAGGTTAAATTGTTTGTTATAACGCTATTTCTCCTTAACCCCATAATCAACCCATTGAGCTTTACGTTTCGTTGTAAAAATACAGCTAACACCGCCAACTGTGTGAATAATCGGAGCCTCAAAGTCGCAAAATAGTGATACATAAAATATTGGTGTTTGTTCATTACCAAAGGTAGCAGGAGTCCACATAGCAACATCACCATCTTTACACCTATCTTGGGCTTCATCACCATTTGCGAACTGACAGACCTTAGCTTGATCAATTGAATTAATCCCAAATGCAGCTGATGTACTAAATGAGGTAATTGATACAGCAAAACCTAAAGCTAATAATAGTTTTTTCACAACATTCCCTTTTATTAATAAATAGTAATTTTGTCGAAATGACCAACTGCGTTATAACGCCGCGTTAAGTGGCGAGCAACGCTACCACTGCACTCAAGACATTACACCATAAACACTGATGCATATCTTTGAACTAAAGCCACCAAGCGTTGGGAGTCCGTCTTAAATGCTTTGTTATATTGCCCGCACGACAGAGCCAAGTTTAGCGCCAAGGTGCTGAATTGGTTACAAATCTACTGGCTTTGAACTCAGAAGTAAAACGGATAGTTCGAAACTCAATCATAGACAACAAAACGC
>NZ_SYUT01000078.1:0-3197 GCF_005146325.1 Vibrio genomosp. F6
ATCCGTCAGCGCCCCTATTAACGGGCAAAATATAGTTGGCTATAATACTTGAGGAACGAAAATAGCCAACTGTATTTTGTCCTGTTGAATGGCTTGTTATGTGACTCATTCTCGACATTTATACATTGTTGGCATTAATTTTACATATAGTGTTTTATTACAACCATCACACTTCAATTCGTGACACTCCTCTACACTCATATTCTTGAATATATTTTTCGGAACAAGCGATGTCGTGCTACAAGCATCACAAGGTATTGCATATACATTCTGAGAATGGAAAATTTCCTCATCACTTATAGATATTAAGTAACTCTCAATACACGAATTACAGTGAACTATCTTACCATCATGTAGTGAAGAAACTTTTCGGATTATTAAAGAATTACATGTGAGACATTGAAACTTGTACTCTGGTCCGATTCCTCCCAACACCAAATTACCGTTGCTAACGGCTCTAAGTTGAACAAGGGCTTCACCTAACTTCCGCTTAATAATCTTAGCATCGCCATAGGTCTGAATTGTTTGGTTTTTGGGTACAGAAACATGAAGGGCTAAATTAGATAAAGCTTGGTAGTATCTAGCTAATTTATTTATATTTAGTTCTGACTGCGTACCAAGCTTAACATATGACTTTGCCTTATATTCCTCTAAAGATGGCTTAGAATTAGATTCTTTATTAGGCTCAGTTGAAATTGAAAGAGTTAACTCTTGAGTTGCGTGAGAGTTTTCTTCCGCCAAAATTTGGCGGATTACTTTCTTAGGTTGCCAATCGACTTCATTTTTAGACATTTTGTCTATTGACACTTTTAATCTTTCATAACAAATTAACTCGATTGCTAGTCTACACTCCAGAGCAGCATAGACGAGGCTTTGAGGTGTATCATCCAAAATTAATGTATCTATTATTTTGATTTTTTCTTTTAAGTTTTGCATAAAAACACCATTAAAAACAAATTCATTCGGTAGTCACATAACGCCGCATTAAGGTGTGACGCACGCTTGGCTATACTTGAGCGAAGCGAAAAGCCAAGCGTAAGGAATCACTCTTAAATGCTTTGTTATATTCGTAGCCTATTGATTAAAAAGCTGTTCTACCGTTTTCATTGGTAAGAACATACGAATACGCCCATTATGTTCACACAATACTTCAAAGCCGAACTTCGTATAGAACACTTGAGCAGAATCAGTCAGACAGTCCACAACAATTGCGTATGCTCTCATGTGATGGTTCACTTCCCACAAGTACTTCAGTGCACGAATTAGACTAACCTTTCCCAGTCCAGAGCCATGAAACTCTTTGTGCACAGCTAATTGAGCCAAAAGAAAAACAGGAATTGGATATCTAGGAAGTTTCTTTGCTAATTGTGCCGGTAATGTTTCTCGGCTGATTGAACTCGGTGCAACACTATAAAATGCGCAAATAGCGAATTTTTGATTTAATAGTGGATGAGCACTAGGTAAAACCATCGTTCGGCTAATGCCCGCTTGCATGTGCTTTGCAGCTTGAGTTTTAATAAATGTGTTTAGCTCTTGCTCGCCACAGTCAAATGAGTTGCGGTCATGCTTTGATTTACTAAGTTCTACGAACTCTTTACCCCAACTCACTTAATACCACTCTCATCTGTAAATTTGGCAGCTTCAAGCAAAGCTTGATTCGGTGCTTTTGCTCTATTACACGCAGCCATAAACTCGTCAAAGACACTGTCTTTGACCATAATACTTTCATGCTCCTCAATAACATGAGTCGCATCTTCGTCCATAAGTCTCACAACATATTCAGTGAGACTTTTTAAACCAAGTAAAGCCGATGCTTTTTCGGCTTTTGCCTTGATCTCTTCATCAAGGCGGATATCTAAACGTGCAGTTGCCATAACCCCTCCTGCGTACGGATACATTCCGTAACCTGAAAGATTATAGTACAAATTTAAAGCACATTCAAATTGTACGGAAACCTTACGGAACGAAAGAGAATATAACGCCTTGTTAAGGTGTGAGGCACGCAATACCGAAGCCTCCGCATAATACCTTAACCACTAAAATCAACGCATAGTAAAAATGCCACGCGTGCCGAATCACTCTTGAACAATTTGTTAGCTGGTTGTTTCCACAACATCGAAAGCTACCAAGTTGAAACTTGTCGCCTGAATAAACCACTCATGCCAAGGCATCGTTTCCTTAAAGCCATCAAAGTGGAATGTATTCCCATCAAACTTCGCATTCATGATTTCGTCAATCGGGTACTCTGGAGTTTTGTGACTGACGGGTGACACATCATTCAACCAAGTGAGGCTTTTTTCATTGGACACGTTGTATAGAGTCATCACCCCATTTTGAACAATTAGATCTTTTCCATTGGAACCTGGGTGCTCTTTGCTGACGAAAATACCACTGAGAACGATGATGATCTTAGAGTCATTTCTGGAAACATCATTGATAGATACATCATGAAAGCTCATCTTCTCAAAGTCGGTATTAATTTCCATATAACCTCCTGCCAGCTAACGCCGCGTTAAGTGGTGAACAGCGCTACCACTGCACTCAAGACATTATGCCATAAACACTGATGCATATCTTTAAACTGAAGCCGCCAAGCGTTGTGAATCCGTCTTAAACGCTTTGTTATATGCAAACTCCCACCTCAAATGCAGAGCTAATTTCACTATTGATGATAGACTCAATCAATAGCCTTCTAATTCAAAGTAAACACCATGAAAGACTGCAACCAATGTGGGAAATGCTGCATCAAATATGGCGATGGTGATTTAGCAGCCACGCAGGAAGAAATAGACCTGTGGGAGCTGTTTAACCCAGATATCTTTGAATATGTGAAAAATGGAAAAATCTGGTTTGATCCAGAAACCAGAGAACAATTAAACCATTGTCCATTTTTGGAGTTAGTGCCGAAGTCAAAGCCAGAAGAGAAAGATAAATATACATGCAGTATTTACTTCGACCGACCAGAAGATTGTCGCCACTACCCTAGCCTCATCAACGAAATGATTCGGGACGAATGTGAAATGATAGAAATTACTGACTTAGAAAACCCTAAGAAAGCTCAGAAAGATCTCGATAAGCTGATGAGTTCAAGCCGACCTTCGAGCTATTCCTAGGTTGATTTAGGCAATTGCATATAACGCCCAATTAAGGTGCGACAACGCTATAAAACCCAACCTAAACCATTGCACCGTAAACAC
>NZ_SYUT01000079.1:0-3746 GCF_005146325.1 Vibrio genomosp. F6
TGCCGTAAACACCAAAGTTGAAGCGAACCAAAAATGCCGACCGTTGGGAATCCGTCTTAAATGCTTTGTTATAAGGCGGACTCAAGGACCATATCGTGACCATCGATTTCAATTAGTCCAAAGTCACCTTCTAAAGAAAGGGAGCCTTGCAAATAAGATACTCCTTCAACTTCACCTAATGTCGGTATGTCATTTAAAGTCGTCTTTTTAGCAGATAGCTGCATTCCCTTAAAACGAACAGATATCGTTTTACCTTGCTTATTACTGACAAAGAGTTTGACCTTCTGATCGGACTCTAAAAGGAATAGCATTTCGATATAGGTATCATCAAAACTTTGATTAAGCGTGAGTAACTCTGAATCAATTAGACAATTTAGTTCCATATTTCTCCAAGCCTTATAACGCCGCATTAAGGGGTGAACAACGCCTCCACCCAACCTAAAGTATTGTACCGTAAACACTAAATTTGAAGTAGATGCAAAAATGCCAAGCGTTGAGAATCCCTCTTAAATGCTTTGTTAAGTTTCAATTACGCTAAACTGCCCAAGGTGCTTTTTTAAATTCAATCCTTGCATTATTTAGCTTATATTCCCGTTCAAGTTTACTCGTTAAAGAAAAAACGATATCCAATGATTTTTTATAAAACACTAAAACATCTTGTAAGTCTCTTGATTGTTCAGCATAACGTAATTTAATGGCATCTTTGTCAGTAGGCAAAGATTCTAACAATGATATATCTATTTCCGGGCAAGAAAGTTCTACTCTTTCATATAGCTTAATAAGGTCATGCCCATATGCTCTTTTGCCAGTTTTTTGCTTTATCAGAACTTTAAACGACTTTTCCATAGCAAGATGAAGTTCCCAGCAACCAATAGAGATCCTTTCTGGTCTGAACGAAATTATATCATCAACCGCTTTTTCAAAGTGGCTCCATATTCCCCTCAACATACTTGAGGTGTCAGCATCAAGACCATCAACAGTATTCAAATTTAAATTTATAGTTCTTATAATCGAAACAAGCTCTGATACTTCGTAATTTAATTTTGAATATTGTTCTTCATTTAAAATATTTAAAGGAACTCTCTTGTCAAAAAAAGACTCTATTTTTTCTGAGTCAAGCATCTTGTCAGGAAATATAAGCCATGCAGTGCCTTTATTGGTTGGTTCAGATAGTGTTAGCGGAATATTTATCCTTAAAGGCTGTGCATACGACGTAATGATGCCTGTGGCGTTTTTTTGGGTCGGTATTCTAACTAACTCCCCATATTTTCCATGAAACCATTGCATAATCAACGGTACGATAATGCGTAAAAATGCATCCTGTTTTATAAACTCACTTTTTGATTCAAATGAATCTAATACAATGTAGTTTTCTACAAAGTAAATAGCAGCCTTCATATATCGATCATGAATAGGAATATGATTAGCCGTAAGTGCGTCATCAATATCAGGCATGATTTCATCAATATAAGCTTTTAACTCTGGATTAAATTCGACAGTTTTCACTTCCCCTCCTTTGAAACTTAACGCCCAATTAAGTTGCAGACCAACGCAAACCTGAACCTAAAGCAACGCACCGATTACACCAAAACCAATTGGAGCTGAAAATGCCACGCGTTGGCTGTCAGCTTGAATTGCTTGTTAGGTGATTAATTTTACGCCTGATTTTACCAACAAAACAGACGTTGAGAATAACTTTACGCGATGGATGGGAAGTGATGCTCTTTTCCTTTTTACAACTGCCCATGAGTTAGAAAACAGAACAATTCAAATTTGAACGATTTCAAAGTGAAAATGACACGCTGTAGCATGTCGGCGGAATTCACCCACAGAAGGTTATTGAAACAATTTACTCGCAGCGATAAGCAACTGAAACCGTAATGAAAACCACAAAAATATGCCTTTTTACATTTTAGATTTCAGATTTAAAACTACGATTCATTGAGTAAATCGAATGATTCAAAATAAGAAAAAGCTCGTGGGAAAAACCATTTCACCAGACCACACCTAACGCTATCTAGGCGGTAAAAAGCCGTCTTTCGTAAGAAGAAAGAGCAATCTTTATCCCAAGACTAAAAAACAACCATCTATATAATGATTGCAATTCATACAGTTATAACTGAAACTACCATTGCCCCTGCAGGATAGACAGCCATAAGCCTCTTAATGTTGATATACATCAATGTTAATTATCACTGGTTAGGTATACGGTATATTTATCTATCGAAATGATGTCATTGATAAAAGCTAATAAAAAGAGGGGGCTTTTTCCTAGCAAAGACATGACTAAAATTGTCCTAGGTGCAATAACATATGCGCTTGATGCGTCATAGCGTTCCACTCTTTCATTTCTGCAACATACAGCGAATGCTGATTAATCACCTCAATAAGTTCGGGCGCACGCTCAAGCTCAATAAAGAGTGAGACAGGGGCGATTTGCACCCCCCGTCTTTAAAGCAATGTTCAAGAAGCTGTTCCAATACATAAAGAATACCCGTCTCACAAAGTTGAGTTTCATCGAGTAACTTCGACTCAATCCCTTCTTTGTCGTACAACACCACAAGTAAATGATAAAGCAGTTCAGCCCCCGCGACGCGGTGGGCTTTCGATTGAGTATTCAATAGATAGAGTTTATTTTCTAAATTTCCATTTTTATTTCGGGCGGTATTGAGCATCAAACGAATGTCTCCTTTGATGTCCGCCAGCTCTTTCAATTTCGGTGTTAAGTACCGAACCAGGACTTCATTACGTTTGGCCACCGGCATAAATCGTGAAGAGAGGTGCATGCTCATGGGTAAAAATAACAGATCATCAGTGGTGAGGGTGTGTAAATGAAGGAGTAATCCTGGTCTCTTGCTTATCTCATAGGTTACATCGTCACACTGTTAAGTTGAAGGAGCCGTGCGATGCGACTTAATAATAAAAACTCGCCCACAGAAGGTCAGTATAAGCATACTAGGGCGGTAACCTACGAAAGGCGAAAGGTACGGCTGTGGTCGTCAAATAGAACCCTGTAAAAGGCTCATGGATCTTGAAAGTGTTGGTGAGGTAACAGCATCCATGCTCTATGCTAATTTGGGTGATGGGACACAATTTACTAACGACCGACAAGCATCAGCGTTTATCGGGTTAACACCGAAGCAATACAGTTCAGGTGGTAAGGTGACGATGATGGGTATTGATAAATTTGGCGGAGTTAAAGATCTTCGCTCAATGCTTTACCTTGGTGCTATGGCATACATATATCGACTGCCTGACTCACCTACAAACCAGAAACAGGCGTGGCTTATCAAGTTAGTCAATAGAGTCGGTTTCAAAAGAGCTTGTATCGCTTTGGCAAACAAAACTGTCAGAACAGCCTGGGCAATGCTTCGCTATGAAACAAAATATCAGTCAAAAACATTATCCTGCTAGCAATATAAATTAACAGATTACAAATAATGATATTCAATGGTTAGACCAGCCTGCTGAGACCCTGACTACTTCGCAATGCTATAAAAAGCTTTTTCGCGGCAAGGACAGTAGGTGCGCATGCATCAAAGGTTAGAAGGTCGCTCCTTCAATGAGAAACCGAATATACGACCGCATCTTATCCATTGCATATTCTTATCTTGTAAAACCCGTGGATTCCATATACGAAGTAGGTGGCGGCCTTTTTTACGATTTCTAGCTCTTCTGCTTGCTCTGCCAACTGCCTCTTTAGCTTAGCGACTTCAACGGCCAATTCTTGTTCTCGTTGGCTAATA
>NZ_SYUT01000080.1:0-360 GCF_005146325.1 Vibrio genomosp. F6
AGACATCACTTACGGTGAAGACGGCGACGATGATGGCGATACCATCACGCAACCAACGGTGAGCATCACGGACAATAACGACGCGGACGGCAACAACAGCGAAGTCATCAACGCAACAGAAAAAGCGGACATCAGCGGCAACATCGGTGAAACCGACGCGGCGACCGTGGACTTGGTCATCAGCGATGGCGACGACAGCACTGCGGATATCGTTCTGAAAGACGTGACGGTGAATGCAGACGGCAGCTTCGAAGTGCCAAACGTGGATGTGAGCAGCCTGAAAGATGGCACCTTGACGGTAGACGCGACGTTCACCGACAGCGATGGCAACGTGGCGACCGCGGTAGCGAAAGACATCAC
>NZ_SYUT01000009.1:0-34192 GCF_005146325.1 Vibrio genomosp. F6
AAATTGTTAAAGAGCTTTACTTCAAGTTTTAAGCCTTTCAGCTTTCGTTTGAAGTGGACGGCCATTTTAGCGATATAAGCGATAGTGTCAAACACTTTCTTAATTTATTTCACTTCAAATTTTCGTCTAACCTAACTGCTAATCCCTTATTGAATAAGGTCTCGTTGTTAGGAGTTGCGCATTATAGGCAGAATATCCTCAGACGCAACCCCTTTTCTTACTTAATTGTTTTTTTCAGTTTAATCGCTGTTTAATTCATCAAAATGAAAAGAGAGCGTATAAATACACTCTCTTTTCTTACATATCACTAACAATCAAATAAAAGCGTAAGCATCAGCATACATACGCTCACTCTTTGCCTGTTTGGTTTGAGTGAATAATTCTCGAGCTGCGCCTGCCATTTCAAATCTTCCTGCTATATAGATGTCATAATCTTCAAGAGATTCAAAGTCAGCACTAATGGCTTGTAATACATTTCCTACCTGTCCATCCCACGGTTCAGATGCGTGTTCGACAACAGGTATAAATTGTATGTTTGGGTTTACTTGGGCAATCGCATCTAACTCTTGCTTCGCGTAAAGCTGATTTTCATCTTTAGCGCCCCAGTATAGATGTATATTGTTTTGCATATTTTGGCTAATGCAGTGATCAAGAATAGAGCGTACATAACTAAATCCCGTACCACCTGCGATTAACAGCAGTGGGCGATCACTTTCTTCCTTTATCCACGCATCACCATGTGGTGCATCAATAAGAATGTTGCCATCACTTGCTAGCGCCATTTTCATGGCTTCAACAACTTCCAGCGCATAAGCATTATGTTCTGCAGCACCAATGTGCAATTCTAGCTCGCCTTCATGACGGCAAGGACTGCTGGCAATTGAAAAAGGACGCTTATCCTTTTCTCCCATTTCTACCATTAAATATTGTCCCGCTTTAAAAGGGACTGGTGATTCAGGATGCAACAAAATCTGAAAGGTGTTACATGCTAAAGGCTCAATAGACTTTACTTTACATTTAATGGTCATCTTCTTCCTCTGAGCTTACTCTCTACTTAATCTGCAAAGGTAAGTATTAAATTACTTTCTGCAAATGCTTGGCAGGGAAATATCCAACCTTGTTGTTGCTCTTTCTCTGTGAGCATTGGCTCAAGGTCGTAACTTACCAAGCCTTCAATTTTTCGACACATACACATGGCACACGCCCCAACTTGGCAACGGTGAGGGAAATTAATACCTTGGTTGAGCGCCTCTTCCAACACCGTTTTGCCATCTCGCACTTCAAACTGAAGATTATCGGGTAACAAGATTACTTGGTAGGTCATAGAATATCTAATTGATTCCAAATCTTATCGATCTTAGCCACAACTTGAGGATCTTTCTTTATTGGTGTACCCCACTCTCGATGAGATTCACTTGCCCATTTGTTTGTTGCGTCTAATCCCATCCGGCTCGATGCCATTATTGTATCGCGAGCAGGATCCATCCGCGTTGTTACCGCCCAAATAATGTCATTCCAATCTTTAGCGTCCACATCTTCATCACACACAATTAAGCATTTATTATCAACATACGGCGTAATCAAAGACCATATATCATCCATAATTTTCAGCCCATGCCCTTCATGCTTTTTCTTTATGGTCACGATGGCAATTTCTCCACCATCTGAACCTTCAGGAAAGTGAAAATCAATCACCTCAGGAAAGTGATTCAATACAGCTTCAGCTTGTTTGTTTTTCTCATGGACAAGATTTTCTACGGCTTGCTGATTATCTATAGCTGAATGAAGCTTATCTCCCATTGCCAGTTCGGCATCCCACTTTATTGTTGCATCAAGTCCCATTTTGGACCCAAGCCCAACAACAGGTGAAGCAAAATCGAGCGAATCTATTGGTGTATTATCAATAAAGGTGTTGTCACGCTTAGGATCCATATTGACAGAAATGGCTCGACAAACTTCACTCCAATCACGAGCATTCACACTTTCATCGCAAACAATGACAAACTTGGTATACATAAATTGTCGTAAGAATGACCACACCCCCATCATTACCCGCTTGGCATGTCCTGGGTACTGTTTTTTCAGGGTCACAATCGCCATTCTGTACGAGCAACCTTCTGGAGGTAGATAGAAGTCTTCTATTTCAGGAAATTGTTTTTGCAGAATAGGAACAAAAACTTCATTTAAAGCAACGCCAAGCACAGCCGGTTCATCTGGTGGACGCCCTGTATAAGTGCTGTGATAAATCGGTTTCTCACGCATGGTGACGTGAGTGATTGTGAATACTCGGTGCTGTTCAACTTCATTGTAATAGCCAGTATGATCCCCATACGGGCCTTCATCGGCAAATTCGGAAGGGTCAATGTAACCTTCCATCACAATTTCCGCGCTGGCTGGTACCTCAAGGTCATTGCTAATAGATTGAACAACCTCAGTTCGACTACCACGGAGTAACCCTGCGAAAGCATATTCAGATAATGTATCAGGAACAGGGGTTACCGCGCCTAATATTGTTGCGGGGTCAGCGCCAAAAGCAATAGAGACAGGAAATGGCTTTCCTGGATAAGTCTCCATCCAATCTCGTAAATCAAGAGCACCACCTCGGTGAGCTAACCATCGCATGATAATTTTATTTTTTGCGATTTTTTGCTGGCGATAGATCCCAAGATTTTGGCGCTTTTTGTTAGGGCCTTTTGTAATAGTCAGCCCCCATGTCAATAAAGGCGCGACATCACCCGCCCAGCAGCTCATCACTGGTATTTTATCTAAATCAACGTCGTCACCTTGCCACACCACTTCCTGACATGCAGCTTTACGAAGCTTCTTCGTGGGCATATTTAAGACTTGTTTGAAAACTGGTAGCTTATCTATTGCATCTTTAAAGCCTTTTGGTGGTTCTGGCTCCTTCAAATACGCCAATAGTTTTCCTACTTCACGTAACTCTTTCACATCTTGACGACCCATTCCGATCGCGACTCGCTCAGGAGTGCCAAACAGGTTGGTCAATACTGGCATCTCATAACCAATGGGGTTTTCAAACAGTAATGCGGGTCCACCAGCTCGTAGAGTTCGATCACTGATTTCAGTCATTTCATAATGTGGGTCAATCGGGTGAGTAATGCGCTTAAGTTTGCCATCTGCTTCCAGATGATCGATAAAGTCGCGTAAATCCTTCAAACTCATAGGCCTTCTAATTTACTGGTTAAACTGCAAGCAGTATATCAAAAAGGAGAGTAGCCCTACCCCCCTTTTTTAGTAAGGCTAATTTGAAAGAACTTTTTGAATCGAAGTCACCTTAACTTGCCTATTGCTAGAGACCAGTTCATGCAACCAGCTTTGATGACCTTGATTGACTAACTCTTGTGCTACCATAGAAGCTTCCTCTGCAAGCCCCATTCGGGAGATCAGAAATTCTTTTACATTTTCAGGTAAAGGGTGAAGTTGAGTGAGTTTTTCAATCGCTTGTTGTTTAAGGCTAGGGTTCTGAGTCGCACTCATCAACTGTTCAACAGAAAAAAGATCGCCTTCGCTCGCAAGGCGCTGTAGTTCATATTGGCTATCACTGTCCGCTTTCATGCGCCACAGCATTTTATACACATCAGCATCTCGACTGACCTGAGCTAAGCGAACGACAACAGAGGTAGATGGTAACCAACTAATAACAAGACCTTGCGTTAACTGTTTGGCCAGAGCATCAACCGCTTCAGCAGATAGCCCATCCAACTCTCGAATCAACAGAGCTTCGCGTGCTTTAATTTGGTGTTCACTACCTGATAACCACTCTTGAAGTACCAACTCTTTCTGTTCTGCTTTAATAACAAAAGCCAAGGTATTTTGATCTTTTTTCCAGTGCTGAAGTAAGCGGTTTGCAATCACGGGGAAATTAAAGGCAGGTACAGTAAACTCATACCCATCACCTCTTTCTAGGATCTGATAGGTTGGTACTAACTGGCTCTGTGATTCAATAAATATAGCCATTCGTGGTGTCAGGCTAATATTTTGATGTTCAATTTTTTGTAATAAGAGATAGCGTGCAACCTCCTGTTGAGGAAGAGCTAAACGTTGGAGTGAAAAGCGAAGAGTTTCGACCTCATCTTGCATCACAAGCAATAGAAGTTCCGATACTTTCGTATTAATTTGCTCATCCTGAAGCCATTGTTGAGCCGTTACTGGTTTCATTTCCGTTGCGTAAGCTCCAGAAGAACCAAACACTAATGACATAGACAGGAGTAGTGACGACAACATTCCTTGTTGCATGTTAACCTCCCTGTAACATTTGCATTCATTTTGCAGGCTAATAACAAGAAATGCAAACAAAAACGCTGCCAATAAAGGCAGCGTTCATAAACGAATATTTTCAATAAAATTTATTGACGACGCATCGCGTCAAAGAATTCATTATTAGTCTTCGTCATAGCAAGCTTATCGATAAGGAATTCCATTGCGTCTGTTTCATTCATTGGATGAACAATCTTACGCAGGATCCACATCTTCTGCAGCTCGTCGGCTTTCGTTAATAGCTCTTCGCGACGAGTACCTGAACGTTTAAAGTCGATAGCAGGGAAAACACGTTTCTCTGCAATTTTACGATTTAGGTGCAGTTCCATGTTACCTGTACCCTTAAACTCTTCGTAAATAACTTCATCCATTTTAGAACCCGTATCAACCAATGCGGTTGCGATGATAGTTAAACTACCACCTTCTTCTACGTTACGAGCCGCACCAAAGAAACGCTTAGGACGGTGTAGAGCGTTCGCATCAACACCACCAGTAAGAACTTTACCGGATGAAGGAACAACGGTGTTGTAAGCTCGAGCTAAACGAGTGATAGAGTCCAGCAAAATCACAACATCTTTTTTGTGCTCAACTAGACGTTTCGCTTTTTCAATCACCATTTCGGCCACTTGTACGTGACGAGATGCTGGTTCGTCAAAAGTAGAAGCAACCACTTCACCTTTAACCAAGCGCTGCATTTCCGTTACTTCCTCTGGACGCTCATCGATAAGTAGAACCATCAATTCACATTCAGGGTGGTTGCGAGAAATGCTCTGTGCAATATTTTGCAATAGCATGGTTTTACCCGCTTTTGGCGGAGCAACAATCAAACCACGCTGACCTTTACCAATCGGAGAGGCAAGATCAAGAATTCGAGCGGTAATATCTTCAGTCGCACCATTACCAACTTCCATCACCATACGCTCGTTCGCGTGAAGAGGTGTTAAGTTTTCGAATAAGATTTTATTACGTGCGTTATCAGGCTTGTCGTGGTTAACCATGTTAACTTTCAACAATGCAAAATAGCGCTCGCCATCCTTAGGTGGGCGAATTTTTCCAGAGATTGAATCGCCTGTTCTTAAGTTAAAACGGCGAATTTGGCTAGGAGATACGTAAATATCATCTGGTCCAGCAAGGTAGGAGCTGTCTGCGCTACGTAGGAAACCAAAGCCGTCTTGAAGAATTTCCAGAACCCCATCGCCGAATATGTCTTCGCCACCTTTAGCGTGTGCTTTAAGGATGGAGAAGATGATGTCTTGTTTTCTTAGACGAGCTAGGTTTTCAAGGCCTAATGTTTCGCTAAGCTTCACAAGCTCAGACACAGGTCTGTTCTTCAGTTCTGTTAGATTCATTGTAGTTGATACTTGTTTAGTCAAAATAAGATCTGTTTTCTAGTTAAGATGGATTTGGTCTAAGGAGCGACCAAGAGGAGAGATTTGCTCAATTAACGTGCGATAAATTAGCACTAAAAGTTATTTTAGTCTAGTTTTGAAAAAACAAAACCGCGCATTTGTTAAGATGCACGGTTTCTTTTTCAATTATTAACCTATTTTACAGGTTTGCATCTAAAAACTCTTTAAGTTGAGTTTTAGATAATGCACCAACTTTAGTTGCTGCTACGCCGCCATCTTTAAATAAAAGCAACGTAGGAATACCACGGATACCGAATTTAGGTGGAGTACCTGCATTCTGGTCGATATTCAATTTACCGATAGTGAGCTTACCTTCGTACTCTTGAGAAATCTCATCAAGAATAGGCGCAATCATCTTACAAGGACCACACCATTCTGCCCAAAAATCTACAAGTACAGGGCCTGCAGCTTTGATCACATCGTTCTCAAAACCGTCATCAGTTAGCTGCAAAATCTTATCACTCATCTTCCACTCCAATGTTTATTTCTGAACTGGTTGGATGATAACCAGTAAATAGATGCCCTATTGGAATGTATTTACTTTCGTATTGCAAGCTTAAGCTGATATTCTATAGCAATGAAAAAGACACATATCACAGAGCAAAAGTTCGCCGATTTGGATTTACACCCCCAAGTCATTGAAGGATTGGACAAAAAAGGGTTCGAATTTTGTACCCCTATCCAAGCCTTGGCGTTGCCGGTACTGCTCACCGGCCAAGACATTGCAGGCCAGGCCCAAACGGGCACTGGTAAAACCCTTGCGTTTCTTACTGCTACTTTTAACCATTTACTAAAAACAGCTGCGCCTGAAGGACGTAAGCCAAACCAGCCTCGTGCAATAATCATGGCGCCAACTCGTGAGTTAGCGATCCAGATTTATAACGATGCAGAGTCGATCATTGCGACGACTGGCATTAAAGCAGCACTTGCTTACGGTGGCGAAAGCTACGACAAGCAGCTTGCTAAAATTGACGACGGTGTGGATGTATTAATTGGTACGACTGGACGTATTATCGATTTCTACAAGCAAAAAGCGTTTGATCTAAACTGTATTCAAGCTGTTGTTCTTGATGAAGCGGATCGCATGTTCGATCTTGGTTTCATTAAAGACATTCGCTTTTTGTTCCGTCGCATGCCTGAACCTAAAGACCGTTTGAACATGCTTTTCTCTGCAACCTTGTCTTACCGAGTACAAGAACTTGCCTTTGAACACATGCATAACCCTGAACATGTGGTTGTTGAACCGGATCAAAAAACAGGTCATCGAATTCAAGAAGAGTTGTTTTACCCTTCAAATGAACACAAGATGGCTTTACTACAAACGTTAATCGAAGAAGAGTGGCCGGATCGTGCGATTATTTTCGCTAACACTAAATATAAGTGTGATTCAGTTTGGGGACACCTTGCAGCCGATGGACACCGTGTAGGTCTATTAACTGGTGATGTACCACAGAAGAAACGCGAGAAGATTCTTGAAGAGTTCACAAAAGGTCAAGTTGATATCCTCGTTGCAACAGATGTTGCCGCTCGTGGTTTGCATATCCCTCAAGTAACGCATGTATTTAACTTTGATTTACCTGATGATTGTGAAGATTACGTTCACCGTATTGGCCGTACTGGCCGCGCTGGCGAAAGTGGTCATTCAATCAGTTTTGCTTGTGAAGATTACGCCATTAACCTTCCAGCAATCGAAGAATACATTGAGCACGCAATCCCAATGTCGGATTACGATGCATCAGCGTTGATTGAAGATTTACCTGCGCCAATTCGTATGCGCACTCGTAACCCTCAACAGCGTCGTACTAATAATGGTGGTCAACGTTCTGGGAACCGTAATTCTCAACGTCGCCCTAATTCGAACCGCCCTAGAAAGGAAGCTTAATTCGTCTATGAGCCAAACAATTTCATCTCCGCTTTATGCCGCTATCGATCTAGGATCGAATAGCTTTCATATGCTCGTTGTACGTCATATAGACGGCAGCGTCCAAACCATGGCCAAGATTAAGAGAAAGGTTCGTTTAGCCGCCGGTTTAGACGATAGTAATGCTCTGAGCCAAGAAGCCATGCAGCGCGGCTGGGATTGTTTGAGTCTTTTTGCAGAACGATTACAAGATATTCCGACTGAAAACATTCGCATCGTAGGTACCGCAACGCTGCGTACCGCCACAAATGTCGATCTGTTTTTAGCAAAGGCAAACCAAATCCTAGGTCACGACATTGAAGTGATTGCAGGTGAAGAAGAAGCGGCAACTATCTATAAAGGTGTCGCGCATACTTCAGGCGGTTTAGGCCGTCGATTAGTCGTTGATATTGGTGGCGCGAGTACTGAGCTGATTATTGGTGAAGGATTTGAAGCTAACGCATTAACGAGCTTAAAGATGGGCTGTGTTACTTGGCTTGAACGCCACTTTAAAGATAGACAGCTCACCCAGATGAATTTCAACAATGCTATTGAAGCAGCGAAAGCAACACTGGCTCCAATCCTCGAACAGTATACAGATTTGGGTTGGGATGTATGTGTTGGTGCTAGCGGAACCGTGCAAGCACTTCAAGAAATAATGCTAGCGCAAGGTATGGACGAAGTAATTACTCACTCCAAACTTAAGCGATTGCAGAAACAAGCGATGCTTGCTGATCACTTAGAAGAATTAGAGATAGAGGGGCTAACTTTAGAACGAGCATTAGTTTTCCCAAGTGGCCTTTCTATTCTTATCGCTATATTTGAACTGCTTGAAATCGATTCAATGACACTCGCAGGTGGCGCATTACGTGAAGGTTTGGTTTACGAAATGGTTGATGAACTGCGTCAAACTGACATTCGTGCCAGAACCATTTGTAGTGTACAAGCCCGCTACCAACTCGATACACAGTATGGACAACAAGTTTCAACTCTTGCCAGCACTCTACTCGCTCAATGTGGCGGAGAAAGCTGGATTGAGGAACCTCAAGCGGCAACGCTACTGCATACTGTTGCGAATTTACATGAAATTGGTTTAACCATCGATTTCAAAAAAGGTGGCCAGCACAGCGCTTACCTTTTGCAACATTTAGATCTACCCGGTTATACCCGAGCACAGAAACACTTTATTGCAGAAGTGGCTCGACGCTACCGCGAACAATTAACGTCACTTCCAGAGCAACATGCTCTATCAAGTGGCAGCGGTAAGCGAGTACTTCGATTGCTTCGCCTGGCGGTATTACTTAGCCATCGTCGTAGTATCGATCTCCAACCTCAAGTTCAACTGTCTGCAAAAGGCGATAAGCTAACATTGACGATTGACCAGAAATGGCTAAACAGCAATCCATTAACTGCCGCTGAACTAGAATTAGAGTCGAACCGTCAAACGGATATCGGTTGGCCACTGACTATTATTACTAAATAGCCACTAGCCAAATTATCGACAAAAAAAGAGCCCAATCATCACGATGGGCTCTTTTTATTTTTGACACTCACACGACTTTTGATTCTCAGACAACTTTTAACTCTCAGACACCTAAGAAATCAACGAAATCAACGTTAAGCATTCACACCCGTGACTTTAAACTCCGGGTTTACAGCCGTTAATTTCTTCGTCAGGTAGTTCAATAGCATGCCGTACATAGGTACAAACAAGCCTAAACTAATCACGAGTTTGAAGCCGTAGTCTACCATCGCAATTTCCGTCCAATGCTCAGCCATAAATGGATCTGGACTTTGATAGAATGCAATCGCGAAAAAAGCCACGGTATCTAATGCGTTACCAAACAGTGTTGAGCACGTTGGTGCTATCCACCACTGCTTCATTTGGCGCAGGCGATTAAATACGTGAACATCCAGGATCTGACCAAGCAGATAAGCCATGAAACTTGCAATGGCAATACGCGCCACAAACAAATTAAACTCACCTAGCTGTGCAAAACCTTGAAACTGCCCTTCGAAGAAGACGACAGATAAAAAGTAAGACACCGCTAACGCAGGGATCATCACCAAAAAGATAATATTACGCGCAAGTTTAGCGCCAAACACACGAACCGTGAGATCGGTAGCTAAAAAGATGAACGGAAAAGTGAATGCGCCCCATGTGGTATGCAGACCAAAAATGGTAAATGGTAGCTGAACCAAATAGTTACTTGATGCAATGATCACTAAATGGAACAAAACTAAAAATGCTAGGGCTTTGCGCTGTTGCGCAGGGGTAAAGTTACTCATATTGTACCTTTTTAGTTTGGTTTGGGGTTGAGGGAACCCAAATTGAAGAACAATTCTTCCAATTATTTAAAGTCGCCAAACTCTAATGTTCAGCGGCGAGCGATTATACATTAATCAATTAGCACGACAATAGATGATGAAATAGCAAACGTTTAAGCGTGGTATTTCCTTCTCTAACGACCCTCTAAGTTAAAAACCTTGAGCAAATAGTCCCGCTAAATAATCAAGTTCTTCACGACTTTCTAGAACCGATAAGGTTTCAAACCATACGGATTCACTGTAATGCTCAGAGCGCAGAAATAACTGACAACCTTCAAAATCGATTAACCATGAATGCATATCGGCATCCCACTGTTTTTCTATCACAGTAGCAGAGAGTAAACCCACAAGTTTGTCCCCCAGCAGAGGAAAAGTATCGAAGTCGAAACTTGGTGTTGTGATAAGCAGACGCCCATCTTCGGCAAGGTATTCTCGCAGTCCAAAATCAGCCATGAGTGGTAATGTGCTCCTGAATTAAATCTAAGAAAGGATCGGCATATTTTTCCAGTTTACGTTGTCCAACACCATTAACAGCCAGCATTTCACCGTAAGAGGTCGGCAGCATTTCGGCCATCTCAATCAATGTTGCATCACTAAAGACCACATATGGAGGAAGACCCACTTTGTCTGCGATGGTTTTACGTAACTTACGTAACTTCGCAAACAGTTTTTTATCGTATTGACGATTAGACAGTTTATCGGCCTTGGCAGATCGTACGGCGGTGTCTAGACGCGGAACCGCAAGTTCTAACGCCATCTCACCACGTAATAGTGGCCTTGCTTCTTCCGTCAGTTGCAGAGTCGAGTTTCGGGTGATGTTTTGAAACAACAGTCCTTTATGGATAAGTTGACGCACAATACTGATCCAGTAATCATGGCTATGATCACGACCAATGCCATAAGTCGTTAGTTTGTCGTGGCCATTTTCGCGGATACGAATATTCTGCATCCCACGCATCACTTCCACCACATAACCCATACCAAAACCTTGATTCACTCGGTACACGCATGAAAGTGCCTTTTGCGCTTCTTCCGTTGCATCAAAGTGCTTCGGTGGGTCAAGACAAATATCGCAGTTACCACACGGCTTATCTCGATATTCACCAAAATAGTTTAACAACACTTGGCGTCGGCACGTTTGCGCTTCGGCAAATGCACTCATCGCATTAAGCTTATGGCTCTCGACCTGTTTCTGCGGCCCATCGTCTTTTTCATCCAACATCCGACGGAGCCAGTTAATATCAGCAGGATCGAACAACATCATCGCTTCTGCAGGTAGGCCATCACGCCCTGCTCGACCTGTCTCTTGATAGTAAGATTCAATATTGCGTGGGATATCAAAATGCACCACAAATCGAACATTGGGTTTATTTATTCCCATGCCAAAAGCAACGGTCGCCACAACAATTTGAATATCATCGCGCTGGAAAGCTTCTTGAACATACGCGCGCTCATCCATGTCCATACCAGCGTGATAACCCGCCGCCCGAATATGGTTGTTACATAACTTTTCCGTCAGCATTTCGACTTTTTTACGGCTACCGCAGTAGATAATGCCGCAATTGCCTTTCTGAGTATCAAGGTAACGAATCACCTGTGAAACAGGCTTATGTTTTTCGACTAAGTTATAGCGGATATTTGGTCGGTCAAAGCTGCCAAGATAAGTATGCGGCTCATTAAGTTGTAAACGATGGATAATGTCGACACGTGTTGCATCATCAGCGGTTGCTGTTAACGCCATAAATGGGACATGAGAAAATTGCTGTTTCAATTGACCGAGCAGTGCGTACTCAGGTCTGAAATCGTGGCCCCATTGTGAAATACAGTGCGCTTCATCCACTGCAATCATCGACAACGGTAGATTATGCAAACGATCAATAAAGTCTCGCATCAAAACTCGCTCAGGCGAAGCATACACTAACTTAATCTGCCCCGAATTCATGCGGTTGTAAACGCTAATCAAATCGTCACGTGACATGGTTGAGTTAATGCACTCAGCCGCGACACCATCGGCTTTAAGCTGATCCACTTGGTCTTTCATTAATGAGATCAAAGGTGAAATCACCAGCGTAATACCTTCTCTCACCAAAGCTGGGATCTGATAACACAGAGATTTACCACCACCTGTCGGCATAATCACTAAGCTATCTTGACCAGAGATAGCCAAATCAATCACCTCTTGCTGCCCATCACGAAAGCTCTGGTAACCAAAAACATCTTGTAAGATATCTTTTGCGCTACTTGGCTGGGGTTGGGTCTGTTCAGCAGTTAAGGTTGCGGTCATCGAAAATCCTATAGGGGTTGAGATTGCATTCACGTCAAATCAGTGAGCGCCACATTGTAGTGGGGAATGATGGTGAATAAAACCGCAAATTGTTAGGCGTATACGATTATCGCTTCTATACTGACCAACTCCGTTTATAAATCTTATAACTAGGTACATTCGTACCAGAGAAGCACTCAATGACACAAGAAGAAGATCAAAGAGCTCGCCAAGGCATATTTCTCGCCATCGGCGCTTACACCATCTGGGGTATTGCCCCTATCTATTTCAAATCCATTGCGGAAGTCTCCCCTTTAGAGATCCTCAGTCATCGCATTATCTGGTCATTCTTTCTACTTGCCTTTTTGATCCATTTTAATCGCGGATGGCGAACGGTCCGTGACACATTGCGCTCGAAGCCAAAAATGATGTACCTCGTTTCAACCTCAATATTGGTTGGAGCCAACTGGCTAATTTTTATATCGGCAGTCAATGCCAACAAAATGTTAGACGCCAGCCTTGGTTATTACATTAATCCGTTATTTAACGTGATACTAGGAATGGTCTTTCTAGGAGAGCGATTAAGAAAACTCCAATGGTTTGCTGTGGCTCTCGCGGCGGTGGGAGTATTAATACAGCTCATCGCTTTCGGTTCAGTGCCGATCATCGCTATCTCGCTTGCAATGAGTTTTGGTTTATATGGATTGTTACGCAAAAAAGTGAGTTTAGATGCTCAAACCGGCTTATTTATTGAGACTCTGGTTTTATTACCTATCGCAGCCTTCTACTTACTGTTTATTGCAGACACCGCAACATCAGATTTAGCAAGTAACCCGATAACACTTAACCTACTGCTCGTTTCAGCAGGTGCCATCACGACTTTACCTTTGTTGTGTTTTACTGGGGCCGCGACACGATTGAAACTCTCAACACTTGGTTTTTTCCAATATATTGGACCGAGTTTAATGTTTTTACTCGCGGTATTGGTCTACAACGAAGCGTTCAGCAGCGATAAAGCGATCACTTTTGCTTTCATTTGGGCAGCATTGTTTGTATTTAGTTTTGATGGCATTAAAAGTAGTAGAAAAAAGAAAAAATCATAATCACATTTGATGAGTGTTCGTTTTTTACAAGACAATCAGCAATGACACCGCTAAGCTTGATCAAATATTCATCAATTTGGTCAAGCTTTTTTATTCCCTATGGATAACATTTCTCACTATTCGACTGCCGATCAAGATATTGGACTTATTCAGGCGAATTACCACAAATTTGCTTTCCAACGTCACTATCATCTCGATTTCCACATAGGGCTAATCACTCACGGCCAGCAGAAGTTTATCTATAAAGGCAACCACCACAGTGTTGGTCATGGACAAATGGTAATCATGCCACCTGATGAATTGCATGACGGCCACTCTTTATTAGATTCAGGCTACCAAGTTCGCGTGTTTTCGATCGCCCCACACTGGTTTAGCGATCAACAAGATCTTACCCAAAACGGACAAATAGTAAGCTTTTCTGAACTGATCATCTCGGATCCTGTTCTTTTTTCACAATTAAGCAACCTTCACGAGCTACTTATCCAAGACAACCTCAGTCAGCTTGCTAAAGATTGTTTACCATATGACCAATTTTCGATCATGTTAGATCGTTATGCTCAAATAAAACCATCTCCAATCATAGGTTTAGGCAACCAAACCTTGTTAACACTGAAAGATTACCTGATGGAAAATCTAGACCAGCCGATTCGGTTAGAGAGCCTATCTCAACTATGCCAACTGAGCCCTAGCCAGTTTCAACGCCACTTTAAATGTAAAATGGGTATTGCCCCTTATGCTTGGCTAAGTCGATTACGAATGGAACAGTCGATGAAACTGATTAAATCTGGGGTATGCGGGACAGATGTCGCTCAGCAAGTCGGGTTTTATGACCAAGCTCATTTCACTAAAGCCTTTAAACAGACCTACGGGATACCGCCATCGGAAGTGCGTTGAACTCGTATGAGTAGAAGCATGGTTAGGCAATGTGGGGGGATGTCATATGGCGATTTAAGTTACTGTCTAGAATTTACAAGCTCCTCCTCTATTATTTTGACATGATGGCGTGACTTAAAAGCACTCACGACAAGTCTAAATTACGTTATGAACGAACTCTCCATCTTAGCAACACTCGCTACCGTCCACTTTATCGCGCTCATGAGCCCCGGCCCAGATTTCGCCTTAGTTGTACAAAATGCCAGTCGTCATGGTCGACAAACGGGTCTGTATATTGCGCTTGGTCTCTCTTGCGGCATTTTACTTCACTCGATTCTCAGCCTCACAGGAGTCAGTTATTTAGTCCACCAGCAGCCCGTTCTCTTTTCTCTATTACAAACTGCGGGGGGGAGCTACTTGCTTTACCTTGGAGTGAACGCTTTAAAAGGCACCTGGCAGAATCGACACGATCAAGATCCAGGTCAATCGCAACCAGAAACTAAGCCAAACTTAATATTGAGTAATAAAAGACAAGCTTTCTCGCGTGGGCTGACGACCAATATTTTGAATCCGAAGGCACTGGTGTTTTTCGTTAGTCTCATGTCGAGTTTAATTCCAGCGGGCATGTCTTTGGCCGGAAAAGGGACCGCTCTAGTGATCTTATGGGGATTATCACTCGCTTGGTTCTCTTTTTTAGCCTGGGTACTATCAACCAATAGACTTCAGCAGCGTCTAATAAAGGCAACAATCTACATCGATGGGCTATGTGGACTGGTCTTTTCAATCGTTGGCGGCGGAATTCTCTACCAAGCTATTTATTCACTCAGCAACCTTACTCAGCCATAGTGCATCGTCTTTGTGCGAGATCTCTCACAAGAGCGTGAGTGAAACTCGCTTTGTCTCTAAGAGCTTGTAACCACAACCAATTTAAACCACTGATAAATAACAACATGTATATTATTCAAACAAGATGATGATAAAGAAAACGTTTTCGTTATCTTGTCTCCATTAAGAAAAAACGTATTATTAACCCTGTCGGAAGGAGTCTGACACGGAACAGGAAACAACCACGGATTAGGTTATCTTCAGGATGAAGATTCGATTATTCAGGATGAATAGTCGGCATGGAAAGCAAATTGGACATTGAATGGACGCAATAGTAACTAGGATGGTTGCTACTAAGGAAAGACAATGGACACCTCTGGACGAGGAAAGGATTGAACATCAGGACGATGTAAAGGACACCGCTCAAGGATCAAGTGAAGCGAGCTAACGAGGATTGTTGGCAGATCAGGATAAGATCATGGACACCGCTAGGATGGCGACGAAAGGAATACGCTGACGGATTACAGCACACTATCATGGATTTGATGCATGGAGCACTTTAGTAGCTGGATTGCTGCAAGTAAGACTACGACCCCGAAGAGCGCAAGCTCTCGGGGTTTTTCTTTATCTGAACCTAATACCAATAGTAGTAAATAACTGGTCATCCTAGCTTGTTAAAATACTCGATAACGGCGTTAGAAATTTTGATTGTAGAATAACTACTTATCGAAAATTTCTGCCTTGTTCTCAAGCATTTTTCCTGCGCTTTTTATGACCATCTACTTACTGTGATTGGTATAATCAAACGCCAATATTCCCATCTATCAAATCTCAAAAACAAAAAAAAGCCACATCAACGTGACTTTTTAGCAATCTAGAATCAAATTACCGCAGCAAGAAAATCAAGCGAACAGTAGTAAGTCTCGCTATAACAGCTCTAAACGAGCATATGCAGTAACTAACCACTTAATGCCTTCACCATTGAAAGCAACTTGGACTCGGCTTTGAGGACCGCTGCCTTCAAAATTAATAATGGTCCCTTCACCAAATTTAGGATGCTTCACACGTGAACCCAAACTAAATCCAGTCTCATTGAAGTTCTCTTTCACTGCTGACTGACTGAATCGACCAGAACTCGCAGGTCGGCTCACTTGCGCCTTCATGCGCACTTCATCTAAACAGGTTTCAGGTAACTCACGAATGAATCGAGACGGTTTATGGAATTTGTCTTGCCCATATAAGCGGCGTGTTTCAGCATAAGTTATGTATAACTTTTCCATCGCACGTGTCATACCGACATAGCATAGGCGGCGCTCTTCTTCTAAACGCCCCGCTTCTTCTGCCGACATCTGGCTTGGGAACATGCCTTCTTCCACCCCAACCATAAAGACCATCGGAAACTCTAGTCCCTTGGCACTGTGTAGGGTCATTAGCTGTACCGCATCATCAAACTCATCCGCTTGTCCTTCACCGGACTCCAAAGCTGCATGGGTTAAAAATGCCGTAAGCATCGACATCTCATCCGCCTCTTCTGGTTTTTCGAACTGGCGAGTCGCCGTGACTAACTCTTCCAAGTTCTCAATTCGAGCCTTAGACTTCTCTCCTTTCTCTTGCTCATACATTGCAAACAAGCCGGAGTATTTGATCACATGGTCAGTTTGTTCATGCAAAGGCAGTTCTAAGGTATCGTCTTCCAGTGCCACAATCAGTTCGATAAATCGACTCAATGCCGTCGCCGCACGTCCTGGTAATACTTTCTCTTCAATTAATGCGGTGCTGGCTTCCCACATGGTTGCCCCACGCTCACGAGCAGCAAGACGAATGGTTTCTAGCGTCTTATCACCTAACCCACGAGTTGGGGTATTCACCACACGTTCAAATGCGGCATCATCGTTACGGTTACCGATCAAACGTAGATAGCTCAAGGCATCTTTGATTTCGAGACGTTCGAAGAATCGCATACCGCCATAAATTCGATACGCGAGTCCGCCTTGAATTAAAGCCTCTTCCAATACCCGTGACTGGGCATTATTTCGGTAGAGCATCGCGCAGTCTTCCAGCATCCCGCCTTTATCTTGCCACTCTTTAATTTTACTGACCGTGAAACGTGCTTCATCCAATTCGTTATAAGCGGAGTAGACAGAGATTGGCTCACCATCATTACCATCCGTCCACAGCTCTTTACCCATTCGCTCGGTATTGTTTGAGATTAACTCATTCGCCGCTTGGAGAATGGTTTTTGTTGAACGGTAATTCTGTTCCAATCGAATGGTTGATGCCCCAGGAAACTCATCTAAGAACTTCTGAATGTTCTCAATCTTCGCCCCACGCCAGCCGTAAATTGACTGATCATCATCACCAACAATCATCACACGACAATCAGGCCCTGCCATCATGCGTAGCCACGCGTATTGAATGTTGTTGGTATCTTGGAACTCATCCACCAGAATATGTTTGAATCGAGCTTGATAATGCTCACGGATATGCTGTTTATCCCGCAACAATTCATGAGCACGTAATAGAATTTCAGCAAAATCAACCAAGCCTGCACGATCACAAGCATCTTGATAAGCGGTATAAATTTTTAGCCACGTCTTCGCAACCGGATCACCATAGCTATCAATATGCTTAGGACGCAATCCTTCATCTTTTTTACCGTTGATCCACCAGGATGCTTGCTTCGCAGGCCACTGCTTCTCATCCAGGTTTTGCGCTTTAATCAAACGCTTTAGCAATCGGACTTGATCTTCCGAATCTAAAATCTGAAAGCCTTCAGGCAATTTCGCATCTAAATAGTGCGCTCTTAAAATTCGATGGCAGATCCCGTGGAACGTGCCATTCCACATACCAGAAGCGCTGCCCATCATTAACTCTTCAATACGACCCCGCATTTCAGCGGCAGCTTTATTGGTAAAGGTTACCGACATAATAGAGAACGGAGAAGCTTGCTCGATCGATTGTAACCAAGCAATACGATGCACCAACACTCGGGTTTTACCACTGCCCGCACCGGCAAGGATAAGTAAATTGCTTAGCGGAGCCGCTACGGCTTCTCGCTGTTTGTCATTTAGGCCATCGAGTAATAAAGATGCATCAATCATGAGAGTCAGCTACTGGTTATTTATACATAAGAGCAGATTATAACCCGAATCCGTTTTATTTTTCAGAAAACATTCACCAAAACTCATTACACTTTTATGTTAAAAATCATGCAATTAAATAATTCCTTATAAAAATATTAAATTTTTTCATCCATTCCATGAAAGTTTTCAGCGCTCTTTCCTATCCTATTTGATAAGCAAGTTAAATTATTAACAAACAATTAACTTGTCATATTGGAAACTAAAATAAAGTCTTGAGGGAATTACTATGAAAAAATCTAATCTTGCTGTTACTGCTGCTGTTACTGGTTTACTGGCTCTTGGTGGAACAATGCTTACTGCTACTCACGCTGTCGCGGCAGAAAAAGAGAAGTGCTATGGCGTGACAAAAGCAGGCAAAAATGACTGTGCCACCAAAACAAGCTCATGTGCAGGCACAGCGAAAGAAGATCATCAAAAAGATGCATTTGTTGTGGTTCCTAAAGGGCTATGCGGAAAACTTGCTGGCGGAAGCACTCAATCTTCATAAATACGCTTTTCACTAGCCATTAAAGGAGTATTACCGCTCAACGTAATACTCCTTTAAATTTAATACGTTAAGTTCACGATAGAATTAGGAGAACCATCACTGTGAATTCACCTCTTTTTCATCCAAAAGTTGGGGTTGGTTTGCGAATGCCTCACCTTAACTACTTTGAACAGCACCATGAGCAACTGACTTGGCTAGAAATACACAGTGAAAATTACTTCCAACCAAACTCAATCGCTCGACAGAGCCTACGTACCATTTTGCAAAACCATCAAATAAGTTGTCATGGCATTGGCCTTTCTCTCGGTTCTGTATCAAGGGTAAGTTCGACACACCTTGCTCAACTTAATGCGCTTATTTCAGAAGTGGATCCAATTTTAGTTTCAGATCATTTGAGTTGGAGCGAAAATGGCGGCCACTACTTTAATGATCTCCTTCCATTGCCATACACAGAAGAGGCGTTACAGGTTTTTTGCCGTAATGTACTTGAAGTGCAAGATTCAATTAAGCGTCCACTGCTAATCGAAAATCCTTCCAGTTATTTGAAGTTCAACCACTCAACCATTAGTGAGTGGGACTTTCTGAGTGAAGTGCAAAAAAGAACCGATTGCCGACTGCTTCTCGATTTCAACAACATCCATGTCTCCGCTTTCAATCATGGCTTTAGTTGTGACACTTATCTAGAAGGAATACCTGCACATGCTGTTGATGAGATCCACCTTGCAGGCTTCACCATCAAACAATTAGAGCAAGGTGAAATATGGATAGATACTCACAGTAAGCCAGTCAGTGATGAAGTGTGGGCACTCTTTAATTCATGGACAACCCAGCACGGAGAGCGTCACACCTTAATTGAGTGGGATTTAGACATTCCAGAACCACAAGTGTTGTTAGATGAAGCCACGAAAGCGAGTCAGATCCTTTTCCACCAGCAGGAATCAAGGAAGGTGTCATGAATCTTTCATTAGCTGAAATTCAACATAATTTTGCCAATGCTCTGAATCACCACTCTTCAGGTGATGATTGTGACATCAATAGCGATCACTTTACCTCACAACAGCGTATTCAGATCTATCGTAATAATTTCATTATCAGCTTAAGTGAAGTACTTGAAGCTACCTATCCGATGGTATTTGCTCTTGTCGGTGATGAATGTTTTCAGCAGCTCGCGCGTCAGCATGTCCTAACTAATCCATTATTAGAAGGAGATGTCACTGCCTATGGTCAAGGGTTTGATTCCACAATCACTCAGTTTTCTGCGGTAATAGAGGCCGCGCCCTATTTGCCTGAAGTGGCTCGTTTCGAATGGAGCATAGATATTGCTCAGCAACGTTTTGCGGTCTCATGTTCACATCCTACTCATACGCTTGAGCAACTCGCGAGTATTTCAGAACAGCAACATCCCAATATTCAATTGCAGCTTGAGCCGTCACTGATCAGTTTCAAGTCCTGCTATGCGCTTTTTTCTCTTCATGATGCTATCCAAAACAATGATTTTGATGGACTAGAAATACACACCCCACAATCTGGAATGATGTGGTGCAACGCTCAAGGTGAAATTCAACTCTCACCACTTTCAGAGATGAGCTACCAGCTTGTTTTAGATTTAAAAGCGGGGCTACCTTTGGGACAAATCTCTCCCGACTCTCTCTCGCAGCTAAATAACTTAGTTGCTCTATCCTCCGTCACGGGATTTGATTTGTTAGCAAGCGAGTAGAACAGCCACACAATAATAAGGATAACCATTATGCTCAATTCAATATCAAGATGGATAGAAACATACGATGATTTAGTCGCAAAGGCTCAATGTGGTTTCGTCCCATTATTGCTGCTCTTTTGCCGACTCTGGGTCGCGTGGGTATTCTTCAATTCAGGACTCACAAAAATTGCGACTTGGGATAGCACGCTGTATCTCTTCGAGTTGGAATATCAAGTTCCACTGATACCTTGGGAGCTTGCGGCTTATATGGGAACCGCTGCAGAATTGATCCTCCCCATCTTTTTAGCATTGGGATTACTCACTCGACCAATGGCGGCCATTCTATTTGTATTCAACATTATCGCCGTGGTGTCTTATCCTGTTCTATGGGAGCAAGGTTTCTTTGATCACCAATTATGGGGATTGATGATTTTAATTGTAGTGGTATGGGGCCCAGGTCCGCTTTCTGCTGACAAGTATCTAAAGATGAAGCTGACTCGCTAACCCATGACACAGACCTAAAAAAAGCGCGACCATAATGATCGCGCTTTTTTATTTTATTCAGATAAGCGTTATTTTCGCTTTGATTGCTCAATAAAATCTTTCAATTCGTCAGCAGAAATACCTTGTTCTGCTAGCTCTTTCGCTAACAAACCAACCTGCTCACCTTTGCGAGATTCAGCCACTTGCTGAAATTGATAAATGATATCGCGCAGTGTATGAAGTGGCACTTGCTTAGCTGCGCTACGAATACGCTCTTCGCTTTGATTGCCTAATTCACTGAGTAACTTACCGAACATAACCTTTTCAGGCGACTCTTCCATTTGCTCTAGGACACGAGCCATTTCATAGGTTGTTAACGACATTAGTTTCTAGTTTCCGCTGTGTGAGACACGATTATTTGAACGACAAATATACACTTGTTTAGGTATTAGGAAAACAACCAATATAAGGATAATTGCCGCTTGTCATCACTAAGCTTCAGCATAATGCCAATCACGACCCGCTTTAGAAAATAGAATCAACAATGCAGGTGCAATGAGCCACATTTGCAGGGCAATCATCATTTGCGGTTCTAGTGATAACCTTTGCATTGAGCCAACAATAAAACCAGAACCACTCATTTGAAACAGACCTAGCAGTGCCGCCGCCGTTCCCGCTTTATCCCCAAACGGTTCGAGAGCTTTGCCTGCTGATGCGCCTAAAATCCAAGCAAAACCAACAGAAGACATGAAAATTGGAAACATAAATGAGAAGGCTGTCGCTTGTTCCGCAAGCAAGAACATCACGAGACCAGCAATAGTTAACGTTGATATTCCAACCAATAACGTTTTATGGGTACCAAATTTGTCCATAAATTTTGGAGCAGAGAAAGCCGCTGCAATATTAATTGCCGCATTAATACCAAACCAATACGTAAACTCATTCATGCTTAGTCCAAGTTGCTCCATGAGCACAACAGGAGCAGAGGTAACGTAAGCAAGGATCACTGACATCGCTAACATGCACAGAGAAGCGTGGAAGATAAATGTTGGTGTTTTCAATACAGCCCAATAACGAGAAAGCTTAAATACCGCCTGCTTTTCTGTTGCAGGGTTCGTCTCTTTCATCTTCAACAAAATAGCCAAACCAGCAAGAACAGCAAAGCCCGCCATGAAGCTGAAGTTGGAGCGCCAACCAAATTGCTGAGTTAACCAACTGCCAAGAATTGGAGCCAAAGCAGGAATAAAGCAGATCGCGCCATTTAGGTAGCTGATCATTTTTCCACTTTTCTTCGGTCCAAAAATGTCGCGAACTGTTGCAAATGCTGCTACCGATGTCGCGCACGCACCGAAGCCTTGTAGCAGCCGAGCGACTAGCATCCACTCTATGCTTTGAGCGGCCCACGCCAAGCAAGCACTCATCGCGTAAATACTAATTCCCCCTAATGCAACAGTTCGACGTCCTATTTTATCTGCCAAAGGCCCAGCAAACAGCTGACCAATACCCATCGCAAATAAGAAATATGTGATTGTGTCTTGTGAAAGAGCGTGTTCCACGTGAAACGTTTCTGAGATCAGAGGTAGTGCTGGTAAATAGATATCAATCGCTAATGGACTAAAAAGCACTAACATTGTCAGTAATGCCATTTGCATTTTGCTGTTTCTTTGTGGGGTCAGGTTTTGCACGACTCTCTCCAATCATGTCGAATGTGCCGCCATCATAGAGAATTACAGATATGAATCATAATGGCATATACTCATGCGTATTATTCCAAAATGGAAATTTGATTATGGATCTAGGAAAGTTGGCGCGAATTGATCTCAACTTGTTGGTTTGTCTCAATGTCCTTATTGAGGAGCTCAGTGTAACGAGATCGGCCCACCGATTATGTTTAAGCCAATCCGCGGTCAGTAAATCACTGGCAAAGCTAAGAGAGCAATTTGATGACCCTCTTTTCATTCGACATGCGCACGGATTAAGGCCAACACCAAAATCATTATTCTTGAAGCCTAAGCTCGATATATTGATAAACCAACTGGAGCTCATCACTCAACCGGAAAGTTTCGAGCCTGCAACCAGTGAATATCGATTTCATATTGCGGCAGTGGAAAGTGTCTATCCGCTGATACTTCCCCATTTCTTACCCGCCATTTTCAAGCAAGCACCGAACATCAACATCAGCACCCATTCATGGGCAGAAGATACTTTCAGTAAGCTGCAAATTGGTGAATTGGATTTTGGTATCACGGGTAAGGATATCGATATCAATGATGCCAAGCTCACCATGCTGCCTCCAAGCAATATTTGTGAGCAGGAGATCTATCGTGATGAACAAAAATGCATTGTTCGTCGAGATCATCCAATACTTCAGCAACCCTGGAATATGGCGAGTTACTTATCCCTTCGTCATGTACAAGTTCGATGCGATGGTAACGACCGTTGGCTTCTTGACTATCGCTTAGCCGATATTGGCAAAGAGCGTGATATTGCCATCACGGTTCCCGACTTTAATAGTGCCGCGAGCTTATGTACTTATACCGACTTTATTTTCACCGCACCGAGTCATTTCAACGATTGGATAGCCAAACAGATGGATCTAGTGGTACTGCCTCTACCGATGGAATTCCCTCCTATGGCATACACTCTATTTTGGCATAGAGACAGAGAGAATGACCCTGCATTAAACTGGCTACGAAATATAATCAAAGATAAAACCTTACATCTTAGATAAATATCATGCTGAGCAATTGCAGCCAGAGAGTAAAAGCGATAGCTTATTGTCCTAATAGTCCAAATGCGCTTGCATGACAGGAGCGAGAGTAAGGGACTCCTACCAATAAGGATAAAGAGAAATGCAAAACATGATTTCTGAACGAGTGGATGCCATTCGTGGATGGCTGATTGCCAATGACTTCGACGCAATTATCGTTCCTCACGAAGATGAGTATTTAGGTGAATACGTACCTGCTCATAATGAACGACTTCATTGGCTAACAGGCTTTACAGGTTCAGCTGGCGCGGCGGTTATCACCAAAGAAAAATCCGCTATTTTTGTCGATGGTCGTTACACCGTTCAAGTTCGTAAGCAAGTACCCGCTGAATTATTTGAATATCGTCACTTGATTGATGAGCCAGCTCTAAACTGGATTACGGACAGCCTTCCTCATGGAAGCCGCATTGCATTTGATCCTCGAATGCATACCACTGCTTGGATGAAATCAGCACAAGCTCAACTAGGTTCAAATTACTCTCTATCGGCTATTGATGAAAACCCAATCGATTTAGCATGGAAAGACAGACCGCAGCCTGTTGTATCTGAGATGCGTTTAATGCCAACCGATAAAGTGGGCCAATCTTGCGAATCTAAACGCAAAGAGATAGCTGCCGTTATTGAAAGCAACCAAGCTGATGCTGCCGTTCTAACCGAGCTTGATTCTATCTGCTGGCTTTTGAATATTCGTGGTCTTGATGTTTCTCGACTACCGGTCTTGCTCTCACATGCCATTATTCACCGCGATGCGAGTGTAGATTTCTTTTTAGACCCTGCACGCGTTGTCAGTGAGTTCATCGAACATGTTGGTTCTGATGTTCGAGTCCACCACCCAGATAACCTTAAGCATTGCCTTGATGGTTTAAAAGGCAAACATGTCAGCGTGGATCCTGCGACCAGTAATGCTTGGTTTACCCTTGCTCTGCAAAATGCCGATGCCATTATCATTGAAGCTGCCGACCCATGTCTGCTACCGAAAGCACAAAAAAATGATGTTGAGATTGCGGGAATGAAAGCTTGTCACATTCGTGATGGTGCGGCGATGGCAAAATTCCTATCTTGGATTGACGCTGAAGTAGCAGCAGGCAAACTGCATAACGAAGCTGAGCTAGCAGATAAGGTTCAAAGCTTTCGCCAACAAGACCCAACATTAATGGATTTAAGTTTCGATACGATTTCGGCTGCTGGCGGCAACGCGGCAATGTGTCATTACAATCATGAGAATCAACCTGAACCAGGTCAACTAGAAATGAACACCTTGTATTTGGTTGATTCAGGTGGCCAGTACTTAGATGGTACAACAGATATCACACGTACTATTGCGATTGGCCAACCTACTGCTGAAATGATTCAACAGTTTACTTTAGTACTAAAGGGCCATATTGGTATCGCTCGTGCTCGCTTCCCTAAAGGGACATTTGGTTGCCACCTTGATGTATTAGCTCGTCAACACTTATGGGCAAATGGATACGATTACGATCACGGTACTGGTCACGGTGTTGGACACTTCTTAAGTGTTCACGAAGGCCCACAAAGTATTTCTAAAAAAATGATACCCGTAGCGTTATTGAAAGGCATGGTCCTTTCTAATGAGCCTGGTTACTACCGAGCTGAAGAGTTTGGGATTCGAATTGAAAACCTAGAGTTAGTACAGGAAGTTGAAACACAAGGTGACTTCTCTGTTCTTGCATTTGAGTCTTTAACTCGCTGTCCAATCGACAAACGAAACATTAATGTCGATATGTTGACTCGTCCTGAACTGGCATGGCTTAACCAGTACCATCAAACAGTATGGGATGAAGTGAGCCCTCTGGTTGAAGGTGATGTGAAAGAGTGGCTAAAACAAGCGACGGCACCATTAAGCCATAACAACGGTTAACCACTCATACCAATATATAAAGAGCCCCAAATGAGTAATCGTTTGGGGCTCTTATGTTTCACGTGAAACCTTTTGGAGAGTGAAGATTAGTGAAGTGAACGTTTCATTAGCCTGAATAAGCTTTATCCCAATCCTTCCAAACCGGTTCAAGCCCAATAGACCGCACTGATTTTGCAACCTCTTCGGCACTGCGTTCATCACTGATAGAAAATTGCTCCAACTCCACTGCAGGGTTCGCATAACCTCCTGGCTGCGTTTTTGACGCGGCTGAAATACTGGTAATACCCAGAGGGATAACATTATCTCTAAACACTGCGGATTCCCGAGTCGATAGAGAAAGCTCCACTTCAGGGTTCAGTATTCGATACGCACATATTAACTGAACAAGCTGTTTATCTGTCATCACAGACTTTGGTTGCAATGCACCTTCACATGGCCTTAATCGAGGAAATGAAATCGAGTAACGAGTCTTCCAGTATTTTCTCTCCAGATACTCTAAATGAGCAGCAGTAAAGAAACAGTCAGTTCTCCACTCTTCCAAACCAATCAATGCACCAATACCCACTTTATCTATGCCAGCTTTTGCCAGCCGATCTGGGGTTTCAAGCCTAAACAGGAAGTCAGTTTTGTTTCCTCGAAGGTGGTGTTGTGAATAGGTGCTAGGGTGATATGTTTCTTGGTATACCATGACCGCATCTAAGCCCAGAGATTTGAGCTCAACATATTGTTGCCACTCTAGCGGTTGAACTTCCATTGCCACATAGCTAAATCGCTCTTTAATCTCAGGTAATGTTTTACGAAAATAACTCATCCCAACTTTCGATTCATGCTCTCCTGTCACTAACAGGACACTATCGAAATTCATCTGCTTAATCGCTTCAACTTCTTCAGCTATCTCTTTCCTATCGAGTGTTTTACGCTTTATTCGATTCTCCATGGAGAACCCACAATAGGTACAAGCATTCGCGCATAAGTTTGACAGGTAAAGAGGTATATAAAAGGAGATTGTATTACCAAATCTCTGCCGAGTCATAGCCTGTGATCGTTGTGCCATCAGCTCTAAGTAAGGTTCCGCAGCAGGAGAGATTAAGGCTTTAAAGTCCTCTAATGTACATTTTGGTTTACTCAACGCCAGCTCAACATCGGCAGCAGTCTTAGCATAAATAGACAGTCTGACGTCATCCCACTTCAGTTTTTTAAATTCATCAACAAAGCTCATTATCGCCCCTAAACTGAATCTAGAAACGAGGTTAACGGACTTGACCCAACAGCTTGTTTCACAACTCCTGCCAGACCTGATTCATAAGCCAACCGACCTGACTCTACTGCCAGCTTAAATGCGATTGCCATCTGGATAGGATTTGGAGAGGAAGCTATAGCGGTATTCACAAGAACAGCATCCGCACCCATTTCCATCGCCAGTGCGGCATGAGATGGAGCGCCAATGCCAGCGTCAACTACAACAGGTATGTTGGCTTGATCGATAATAATCTCCAGAAAATCCTTCGATGCGATCCCTTTATTTGACCCAATTGGCGCGCCTAACGGCATCACTGCCGCACAACCTACCTCTTCAAGTCGCTTACACAATACAGGGTCGGCATGACAGTAAGGCAGCACAACAAATCCATCATCGACGAGTTGCTCTGCGGCCTTCAATGTTTCAATAGGATCTGGCATTAGATATTTCGGATCTGGATGAATCTCCAACTTTAACCAGTTTGTACCAAGAGCCTCTCTTGCAAGATGAGCAGCATAAACGGCATCCCGCGCGGTTTTAGCTCCCGAAGTGTTGGGGAGAAGGTTAATTCCAGACTGCGTTAATGGCTGGAGAATATTGTCTGACTGGTCATTAATATCGACTCTTTTAAGCGCCATAGTTGCCAACTCAGATTCAGATTGGAGTATCGCTTGCGTCATCAATTCATTACTTGCGAATTTTCCAGTTCCGGTAAAAAGACGAGAACGAAATTTTTTTCCTGCAATCGTAAGCATTATTAGCCTCCAGCAATAGCTTGAAACAGCGAGATTGAATCGCCGTCATTAAATATGAAATGCTGCCATTGTGATTTTGCAATAATGCTCTCATTCACAGCAACCGCGCAGCCTTCCGTCTTCAAACCTAGATCATTAAGCAGCCAAGAGAGTGTCTGACATGACTCAATAGTGATTGGTCTATTATTGAGTGTTAGATTGATCATCAACTTATTATTCCTTTATATGATGTTGTTGAACTGACGGAGTTGCCACTTGGCAAACAGAGCAATCGGAGTCTTGGCTGAACGTTAATGTTTCCCAGCTTAGCTCCAGCCCATCAAACAGGTGTATTTCTCCGGAATTGATTCGGCAAGACTGAGTAAGCAGCTTGATGACTTGCAGCGCTTGAAGGTTGCCTATGACGCCAACTACTGGCCCCATAATCCCCAGTTCATTGCAGCTACTGGCTTGAGGAAGGTTCTGATAGGGAAACAGGCAATGGTAGCAAGGGGTACCGTTTTGATAGCTAAATGTTGTTAGCTGCCCTTTCCAACCAATCGCAGAGCCTGATACCAGTGGCGTTTTATGCTGATAACAAGCCAGGTTTATTCCCTGTCTAGTTTCTATATTGTCACTGCAATCGACAACAATATCCGCCATCATCACTTCTATATCCAATTGCTGACCATCAAGAAGAGCATCCACAACCCGAACCTTGGTATCAGAGTTCAACGCCGATAGTTGGCGCTTCATCGCGATGACTTTCATGCTGCCAATATCATTTTCTTGATAGATGACCTGTCGTTGTAAATTAGAACTCTCGACCGTATCACCATCTGCGATGACGAGTTGTCCAACCCCAGAAGCTGAGAGATAAAGGGCTGAAGCAGAACCCAAGCCACCACACCCCACAATAAGTACTGACGCTTTATTTAATTTTGATTGCCCTATTTCTTGTATCTCAGGCAGTGATATCTGCCGCTGATAGCGTAAAAATTGTTGGTCAGTAAGAGAATGACTTAGCATAAAACCTCCTCTCTACGCTCTTGGTACGCATTCATAATATTGTTGAAGTCTGCAATGGTTTCCCTTGGATTCGTTGATAGGGTTATCGCTCGAACCACCGCTAGGCTTGAAACCCCACACGACCAGACCATGCTTGCGGTCGATAAATCAATACCACCAATCGCTACTGTCGGTATACCGGACTCCTGAGAGTTATCATTCATCTGATTAATCAAACCTTGATACAGTTTCAACCTCGTAAGGCCTTGAGGTTTAGATGGCATTTGTTTCGTCGTGGTTGGGAAAATATGCCCTAGTGCAATGTAACTTGGTGACAGTTGGCTAATGCGGAGCAGTTCATGATACCCGTGCGTGGAAACACCTAAACACATTCCGCTTGTGGCAATCTTCTGTAAGTCGGCAGTTTCGATGTCCTCTTGTCCTAAGTGCACACCAAAAGCACCATGCTTGATAGCAAGCTCCCAATAGTCATTGATGAATACCTGAGCCTGATATTTTTCTCCGAGTCGAATAGCTTGAACGATCTGCTCTTCTAAATCGGCCGTTGATGGATCTTTAATTCTGAGTTGAATGGTTTTAATACCAAGTAATAGTAACTTTTCAATCCATTCGGCACTGCTCACGACCGGGTACAAACCTAAACTATCCTTCCTCAATGTCTTAAAGGCTACAGGTGAGGTAGATTGAGACTGGTGCAATTGATCAGCTTGTGATGGCTTTAGTTCAGAATTGAGCTTACTCGGCATCAGAGCCGGTACAGGAAAGGTACTAAAATCGACTGGCCATGTTTCACGTGAAACATCATAAACATTTGAATCTGTTTTTACGGAGATACTCGCTCTCGCCAGAACAAGCGCATCTTCAATTGGAAAGCCTAAACATAACGATGTAATCAACCAAGCAAGATGACTCTCCAAAGTAGAATGAGTTCCTTGACCTTCATCACGTAAGTATTTTTGTTTATCAGAAGCGATTTGACTGCGAATTTCATCGCCACATCGCCAAATATCAAGAGCCTGATTTTCGTGAAAACCACCAATAAATATGACAGATGGCTTTTCGGCGAGAAGATTCGTTGCGTCAAACAACGATGGTTGCGAGTCGTAATCCAACACAAATTTGAGTATATGAGTTGCTCTTTCTTCAGCCTTCAAAGCACTCGCTAAAGCAAATTCAACATTCGTATCATCGGATAAAAGTCGGAAGGCACGAGTTTGGCTAACACCCAACTCGATATCCCCAATGCTAAACCCATGCTGTTCAGCTATCAGCAAACATCGCTGCACCTTCCCTGTTAACTCAACGTGCTGAGCAGGAATTTGCAATTTCATGCTTACTCCTCCTCCACAATCACGTTGTTACTTGTGTTAGATTGAGCAGAAGATATAGGGTGATACAACTCAGAACCTGAAGATAGAAACTCGTGTGATTTTTGACGCATGCCTTCTAAAGGATCATTCAACATCTTGATGTCAATTGCTTGATCTGCCGCTACCTGCTTGGTGTCTTTCGCATATTCTCGGACTTCTTGAGATATCTTCATCGAGCAAAATTTAGGGCCGCACATTGAACAGAAATGCGCTACTTTTCCCGACTCTTGGGGTAAGGTTTCGTCATGAAATGCTCGTGCGGTTTCGGGATCGAGTGCTAGGTTAAACTGATCTTCCCAGCGAAATTCGAATCGAGCTTTCGATAATGCGTTATCACGAATTTGAGCCCCAGGATGCCCCTTAGCAAGATCGGCAGCATGTGCGGCAAGCTTGTAAGTAATCATCCCTGTTTTGACATCTTCTTTATTTGGTAGACCAAGGTGTTCCTTCGGGGTGACATAACAGAGCATCGCACAGCCATACCAACCTATCATTGCAGCACCAATACCTGAAGTGATGTGATCATAACCTGGTGCAATGTCAGTAGTCAGTGGCCCCAATGTATAAAATGGCGCTTCATGACAGTGCTCCAATTGCACGTCCATATTCTCTTTAATCATGTGCATTGGAATGTGTCCGGGGCCTTCAATAATTACTTGTACATCGTATTCCCATGCAACTTTAGTTAACTCACCTAATGTTTTTAATTCCGAGAACTGTGCTTCATCATTTGCATCGGCAATAGAACCCGGTCGTAAACCATCTCCGAGAGAAAGAGCGACATCGTACTTGGCGCAAATCTCGCAAATTTCACGAAAATGAGTATAGAGGAAACTCTCCTGATGATGCGCTAAACACCACTTAGCGATGATTGAACCACCGCGCGAAACAATGCCTGTAACACGTTTAGCGGTCATAGGCACATAACGAAGAAGCAAGCCAGCGTGGATGGTGAAGTAATCAACGCCCTGTTCAGCTTGCTCAATTAATGTATCGCGCATCACCTCCCAATTAAGGTTTTCAGCAATGCCATTCACTTTTTCTAGCGCTTGGTACATTGGCACGGTGCCAATAGGTACAGGGCTGTTTCTTAGTACCCATTCACGTGTCTCATGAATGTTTCGACCAGTGGAGAGATCCATGACAGTATCAGCTCCCCATCGAGTTGCCCAAATCAGTTTTTCAACCTCTTCTTCTATCGATGAACTCACTGATGAGTTACCTATATTGGCGTTTACCTTAACAAGAAAGTTTCGACCAATGATCATTGGCTCAGATTCTGGGTGGTTGATATTTGAAGGAATAATCGCTCGACCTTCAGCAACCTCTTTACGCACAAATTCAGGTGTAATTTCTTTGGGTAAGTTAGCACCAAAGCTGTGCCCTGCATGTTGGTGATTTAACTGGCCATCAGAGAATTTCTGTCGGCCCATGTTTTCTCGAATCGCAATGAATTCCATCTCTGGGGTGATAATGCCTTTACGTGCGTAATGCAATTGTGTCACACACTGGTTTGCTGCGGCACGGCGTATACTTGGCAAGTTCCCATATCTCAGATCATTCAGTGTTTCATCTTCTAGTCGCCCTTTCGAGTAGACTGAGCTAACACCTTCTAAGAGCTCAGTATCAGCACGCTCTTCTATCCACGCATCTCTTATCTTAGGTAGACCAGAATAGACATTCACATTATGGCTTGAGTCAGTGTATGAGCCTGACGTGTCATAAACTTGTATAGGCTCATTCGATGAATACAGCGGAGACTCCTTCGAACCACCAATGAGGCTGTCCGCAAGAGATATTTCTCGCATAGGTACACGGATGTCTGGACGCGATCCGTTGATGTATGTTTTTTTTGAGTTGGGATATGGCTGAACAGATAGTGAAGCAATGTTTGATTTCGCATTAAGACGCGATGTTTTTCGACTTGACGACATAGCAAATTCCTCGTAATAACTGGGATAATTGCTTGTCGGATTGTGTAGCAAGAGGCCATAGTTTCAAGGCTCATATTGCAGATTATCAATATATTTAGAATATATAAGAAGTATGCAATACAACTCTCAACCTAAGGTTAGTTTTTCTCTTGTTCCCTTCGTAGGTATTAACCTAATCAGGTTCCACGGATCCCGCATTGCGGTCTCAGCTCGTACTTTATGTGTAAGTACTAAGCACTCCGACAAGTTCCATTCAATATCTTTAATTAAATATTGAGCAGTCGGAGTATAGGGAATCCATGGGCTAATTGAAATGAAGAACACACCACAACAGCTAGTGTCACTAGAAAATGTGATGTGTTCCACGTGAAACTATTTTTTTCGATTCGCTAACGTCTTACTCAAACGCTTCAAATGAGACGATTTATGCTCACGATATGAACCAATTTTATTCGACCCATCATGATCTCTACCGTGTTTTAATGTCTTTGAAACGGCGACACGCTGTGATGAATAGATACCAGTATGGCCACTAAAATAATATGCTGTATAGCATGCGAGGGCAAAATAAGGCAGATACTCACCACCAAATAGCTCAACGCCCATAATTGTACAAGCCAATGGAGTATTCGTCGCAGCCGCAAAAACAGCCAAGAAGCCCAAAGCAGCGAACAGGTCAACAGGCGCTCCCATGACCCAAGCAAGAAAGTTGCCTAATGTCGCTCCAACAAAGAACAGCGGAGTAACTTCACCACCTTTATAACCCGCAGCAAGTGTGATTGCTGTAAGTAGTAATTTAACTATCCAACTGTACCATTCCGCCCCTCCAGCAGAGAAAGCAGAGGTAATACTTACGCCACCTTCGCGACTAGGATAGACACCAATACCAATGTAGTCATAGTTCCCCAACAACTGCGCTAGAATAATGACAATGACCCCACCGACAACAACGATAAGGTAAGGGTTCTTTAACACCGCATTGAACAAATCTTTCAACCCGTGAGTCAACTCTCCAAATAAGTATCCTGCCAATCCAAACCCAACAGATGCAATGATAACTTTGCCCATAAGCACGATATCAATATCGATATTATGACCAAAGAGTGTGCTCACTTGATCAAAGCTAATCAAGTAATGAGTATGGTGAGCCCCCCAAGCTGATGCCACAACATTAGCTAATATTGCCGCTAGCAACGCTGGTATTATCGCATTGAATTTAATTCGCCCAATAAATAGAACTTCTAGAGCAAAAATAGCACCTGTAAACGGAGTTCCAAAAATTGATGCAAAACCAGCAGCGACACCCGCTGTAAGCATCATTTTTCTATCTTGTTCAGACAGCTTAAATACTTTAGATAACCAATCAGTCGTTGCTCCACCGATTTGAACAGCCGTCCCTTCACGGCCTGCAGAACCACCAAAGAGATGCGTAATAACAGTAGTAAATAGGACAAGTGGTCCCATTCTAACCGGTACGCCTTCACCTGCTTGATGAATCTCATCCATGATAAGGTTATTACCTCCAGCGGAGTTCTTTCCCCAGTTTCGGTAGCTATAAACGATAGCTAAGCCTGAAATAGGCAGTAAATAAATCAACCAGGGGTTATCAATTCGTGCGAGCGTCGCCTCACTTAACAACCATAAAAAAAAGGCATTGAATGAACCGACAAGCAAAGCAACAGGAAGAACGAGGAGTGACCAGCGTAATACTTGATATAAATTTTGAGGATTTCGACTAAGTGGGTGTGACATATTATTTATCTTTTAATAATAGTGAATCAAAAGGATAGTCAATCTTAGAGGGAGAGTGAAATAACAATCGACCTACTATAGACGGATCTTTCCCGTGTCAATCAGAGTCATCTAATTGGGGTATACGTTATAGTAGGAATCATTATCTCATTAATTGAGCGGTTAAAGGTGGAAATCCATCACCTGAGCTAGATTAGAATCTCAGCTCATTGAAATGTTACTCCTACATATGAAAAGAATCAAGACAACTCATACTTGAATAAATAGAAATAACGTCACTTTTTGGGGTGGGAAGAAACTGATTAAATAGATATTCCCTCCAATATATTCACTCGAATTATGGTGAGATTTTAAAAGTTACAGTTGTCACAAGTGGTGAACTTTAGCGGGTTCACTAGATAAACGAAGACACTAGCTTGCTAGTGTCTTGAATGTACAGATGTAAAAAAGCCCTAATCTTTCGATTAGGGCTTTTTTAATAAGTGGTGGAGGGATAGGGATTTGAACCCTAGAACCGCTATTAACGGTTGCCGGTTTTCAAGACCGGTGCTTTCGACCACTCAGCCATCCCTCCACAAATTGTTACTAAATATAAGTCTTATCTAAGATGCTTATTATCTAGTTTTTGCTTTTAGATATCCTTTAATACAAAGGTAAATCTAAAAACTTAATTAAAGCCTGGCGATGTCCTAC
>NZ_SYUT01000081.1:0-47709 GCF_005146325.1 Vibrio genomosp. F6
AGAAGATAAGAAGATAAGAAAAAAGCGACAGATAAAAAAACACCGCCATATAGGCGGTGTATAAAAATTTGACAGACAGGTCAAAAAAACAGGAAGCAGTCTTATCGCCACAGGGATAATGGGCAATAAACTACGGTAGAAATTCTACCTAACTCGAAATACGAGTTTGCAAACACAACATCGCAACAACTAAGCCAATTGATTCTGAGAGAACCAAGCCGTTCAGGCTAGCGCTGCGGGATGAAATATAGAATTTCTCTAGCCCTTAGGCAATGGACAATTTATAATGTTTCAGATTAAAAAAACTAATGTATTTTTTAGAGCGTATTTATGTCCAGAAGATTGCCACCATTAAACTCGTTAAAAGTGTTTGAAGCTGCGGCTCGACACTTAAGTTTTACCCGTGCCGCTGAAGAACTTTTTGTTACTCAAGCCGCTGTGAGCCATCAAATTAAAGCGCTGGAAGAGTTTCTTGCGTTGAAATTATTTCGCCGCCGAAACCGCTCTTTGCTACTAACAGAAGAAGGACAAGGCTATTTTCTTGATATCAAAGATATCTTCACTTCTTTAGCCGAAGCGACCGATAAAGTGCTTGAACGTAGTGAAAAAGGGGCTTTGACCATCAGCCTTCCGCCAAGTTTTGCAATTCAATGGCTTGTCCCTCGGCTTTCTGATTTTAATCAACAGCAACCTGATATTGATGTACGAATCAAAGCGGTTGATATGGATGAAGGTTCACTGACCGATGATGTGGATGTGGCGATCTACTATGGACGAGGAAATTGGCCAGGATTAAGAGCCGATAAACTCTATCAAGAATTCCTGATTCCACTCTGTTCACCCTCGTTACTTTTAAGTAACAAACCATTAGAAACTCTAACTGATTTAAATCATCACACTTTGCTTCATGATACCTCAAGGAAAGATTGGAAATCGTTTGTGAAGCAGAACTCAATCGAAGGTGTAAATGTTAACCAAGGGCCAATTTTCAGTCACTCGACGATGGTGCTTCAAGCTGCGGCTCATGGACAAGGAATTGCACTTGGTAATAATGTACTGGCTCAGCCGGAAATCGAAGCGGGTCGTCTGATTGCGCCTTTTGATGAAATATTGGTGAGTAAGAATGCGTTCTATGTAGTGTGCCACGATAAACAGGCTGACATGGGGCGAATTGCCACTTTCCGTGATTGGATGTTAGCGAAAGCGCATAAAGAGCAGGAAGAGTTACTGGATGACTGAGAATAATCATCAGCTGATTAATGGCGCAGAGCATAAGGCGACGTTTATTTTTGCTCATGGCGCTGGCGCGGGAATGGATCACCATTTTATGGCTTCTGTCGCGCAAGGGTTAGCTGAAAAAGGCATTAAAGTGGTGCGCTTTAATTTTCCTTATATGATTCAGCGAGCAGAAATGGGCACCAAGCGTCCGCCGGATCGCGCTCCTAAGTTGCTCGATGCTTATGTTGACGTCATCAATGAACATGCAGGCGTACCAGTCGTTATTGGTGGTAAATCTATGGGGGGAAGGATGGCGAGTTTATTAGCCGATAACCCTCTCGTCGCGGGAGTGGCTTGTTTGGGTTTTCCATTTCACCCTCCGGGTAAGCCTGAAAAATTTAAAGGCGATCACTTAGCGACAATCGAAAAGCCTTGTTTAATTTTGCAAGGGGAAAGGGATACATTTGGTAAGCGTGAAGAGTTTACTGACTTTGATCTATCTCCGATGATTGATGTGGCGTTTCTCCCTGATGGCGATCATGGCTTTAAACCGCGTAAACGTTCTGGTTTTACCGAGCAGGGGAATTTAACCTTAACAATAGATAAGCTCTCTGCTTTCATTTTTGAGGTTTTAGATGAAAAGTAAGTATTTACTCACTATTGCAGGGATGTTTGCCGGGCTTGGTGTGATGTTAGGGGCCTTTGCTGCGCATGGTTTAAAGGCTCAATTAGCGCCATACTTGCTTGATGTTTTTAATACGGGAGTGCTTTATCAATTGCTTCACTCCTTCGCGATCATTGCTTGTGCGGTGTTGCTGCGCTTTAATCTTGGAATAAAGTCGCAAAAATATTTTTTCATTGCGGCAATTTGCTTTATTATCGGCATCCTTTGTTTTAGCGGCAGTTTGTATGCGCTAGCACTAACAGGCATAAAATGGTTTGGCCCAGTCACTCCATTTGGTGGTTTGTTGTTTATTGTCGGATGGGGAAGTTTCTCTTTCGCGGCATTCAATATTAATGAGGTTACTAAGTGAAACACGTATTACTGTATTGTCGTTCTGGTTTTGAAAAAGAGTGCGCAGGTGAAATTCAAGACAAAGCAACGCAACTTGAGGTGTTTGGTTTTCCTCGTGTAAAGAATAATAGTGGTTATGTTCTTTTTGAATGCTACCAAGATGGTGACGCGGAAAAACTGATCCAGAGAATCGATTTTCAATCATTGATTTTTGCTCGCCAAATGTTTGCGGTTGCCGCTGAACTAAAAGAGTTGCCGTCTGAAGACCGCATCTCGCCAATTTTGGCTGAACTTGGTGATATTGATGGTTTCCCTCGTTGTGGTGATATCCGCATCGAAACTCCAGACACTAACGAAGCGAAAGAGTTGCTGAAGTTCTGTCGTAAATTTACGGTGCCGCTGCGTCAAGCTCTACGTGGTAAAGGGATCTTGTTCAATAAAGACCACCCTAAAAAACCAGTACTGCACCTTTGCTTTATTGCGCCTGGGCACTGCTACGTTGGTTATTCACTACCAACTAACAACTCTCAGTTCTTCATGGGTATCCCACGCCTGAAGTTCCCATCTGATGCACCAAGCCGTTCTACACTGAAATTGGAAGAAGCGTTTCACGTATTTATTCCACGTGATGAGTGGGATGAGCGTTTAGCATCAGGCATGTGGGGTGTCGATTTAGGTGCTTGCCCGGGTGGTTGGACTTACCAACTTGTTAAGCGTTCAATGTTCGTTCACTGTGTTGATAACGGCATGATGGCAGATAGCTTAATGCAAACTGGCCAAGTTAAGCACCATATGGAAGATGGCTTCAAGTTTGAACCACCACGTAAGAATGTGACATGGCTTATTTGTGACATGATTGAGAAACCATCACGTGTTGCTCAGTTAATGGGTGAGTGGTTGATCCGTGGTTGGGCGAAAGAGACAATCTTTAATCTTAAACTGCCAATGAAAGGTCGATACGATGAAGTACTACAAGATATCGAGAACTTGAAGCAGTTTTTGAGTGACAATGATGTGAAATATAAGCTGCAAGCGAAGCATCTTTATCATGATCGCGAAGAGATCACGGTGCATATCCAATCTCTATCGAATATTTCACCCTATTAATATCGAGTAATGTGAGAGTGATAAGTTAAGTTCTTCGCTTAAGCTTGCGTGTTCTACATCAAATAATTCAAGGCCGCTGTCTTATACTTTAAGACAGCGGCCTTTTCGTTTATTGATCCGTAGGATTGTCAAAGCTGCTTGCTATGAGTCTGGCTGTTCGAACCTCAGGTCTTGTAAATTAAAACCGAGTTCAATGTCGGTTTTGAGTGCCGATATTTGCTTACAGATTCGAGCTGATTCAATGTGCTCATCGAATTTCTTACGGTATTTTGGTAGCAACTCTTCTGAAGCATGTGCTTGTTCTATATCTTTAAACTGCGTCAAAATCTCTTTTGCTGCTTTGGGGCCAATGCCGGGGATTCCGGGAACTTGGCTAGAACTTACGCCCGTGAGCCCCCAATAATCAGCTAGTTGATCTGGTGTCACGCCAAACTCTTTCTCTATGAAGGGTTCATCTAACCAGCGGTGCTGAAAATAATCACGGATCTGTAATGTCGGGGTAAGAAGTTGGCAGTAGCCTTTGTCTGTTGAAATGATGGTGACTTTCTCACCGTGACTGGCGACTTTGGTTGCCAGTGTTGCGACTAAATCATCGGCTTCATCGCCCTCTGACAGCAGTGAATCTATTCCTAACTCCCACCATGCTTGCTGGATCGCATCCAACCCTTTCATAAGCGGTTCAGGCATGGGTTTGCGGTTCTGCTTATAAGTAGGAAGTACCTCGGCTCGCCACCCTCTGTCTTGTTCGTGGTGATCGAATACAGCGATGATATGAGTCGGTTGAGATTCCGATAAAATGCGATTTAATGTGCGAGTGGTGGTGGTGATGGTTCTTGCAATATCGTTAGGATCTGGCTGGGCAGAGTGCACCCGGCGGATCAGGTTGAGCGCATCGATAATAACAAGATGAATAGACATAACATTCCAATAAAATAAGGGGCCATTTAGCCCCTTATAGTAACTGACTTAGGAATCAGTTTAAACGCTGTTGCCGATGATCTTAACGGTTTGCGATTCGGTAGCAGGGAACATAAGCACTGCCCGGTAACTTCATGCGCTGCTGCTCAACAAAATCATTCAGAAGCTTATCCATTTTTTTCATCAGTGACGCATCGCCATCAATGGTGAATGGACCGTGACGTTTGATCTCTTTGATCCCCTCCGCTTTTACATTACCAGCCACAATACCAGAGAACGCTTGGCGTAAATTGGCGGCCAAGTTTTCAGGGCGTTGGTTTAGGTGTAGATCCAGATTCTTCATGTTGTCATGAGTTGGGTCGAAAGGAAGTTGGAACTCCGGGGCTATTTTTAGTGACCAGTTGTAGCTGTATGCATCGCCGCTCTGCTTTCTGTGCTCACGCACTTCAGGCATGGCTTGGCTCATTATTTGCGCCGCTTTTTGCGGATCATCAATAACGATTTGGTAATGTTTCTGTGCCGCTTCGCCTAGTGTGTCACCAATGAATTTATCAATGGAGCGGAAGTAGGCTTCACTCTCTTTTGAGCCCGTCAATACGATTGGCATCGGCTGATCTTTATTTTCTGGGTGCATCATAATGCCGAGAATATACAGCAGCTCTTCAGCCGTTCCCGGTCCTCCAGGGAAAATAATGATCCCATGGGCCATGCGGACAAACGCTTCTAAACGCTTCTCTATATCAGGCATAATGATAAGTTCGTTCACAATTGGGTTAGGTGGCTCAGCAGCAATGATTGACGGTTCAGTTAACCCAAGATAACGCTGTTCAGCGTAGCGCTGCTTAGCGTGGCCGATAGCTGCACCTTTCATCGGCCCTTCCATCGCCCCTGGGCCACATCCTGTACAGATATTCAATTCACGCAGCCCAAGCTCGTGCCCAACTTCACGGGTGTATTGGTATTCGCTAGGATTAATTGAGTGACCACCCCAACACACCACTAAATTTGGCTCAATGCCAGGGGTAAGAGCACCTGCATTGCGTAATATCCCAAAGACGAGGTTCGTAATGTGGGTGGCATTCGTGAGGTTAAGATGCTGGTTATCTGCTAAGTGCATATTGACGTAAACAATATCGCGAAGCACAGAAAACAGATGTTCTTGGATCCCTTTAATGATCTCTCCGTCCACAAAGGCATGCTCTGGTGGATTATGGAGCTCAAGTTTTATTCCGCGTTCACGGCGCATCACATTAACATCGAAAGATTGATACTTATCGAGCAGTTCTTGCGAGTTATCGGTGTGGCTACCTGAGTTCAATACCGCCAATGTGCAGTTGCGATATAACTGGTATAGATCACTAGATGCAGTTTTTTTAAGACGCTCAACTTCAAGTTGAGAAAGCAGATCCATGCTACCTGCTGGGCTAATATGAGTGATCATAATGCCTCCTTTGGTGAGAGGTGAACAAAATACCCACGTTGTAATTAGAATCGATGCTACTGGACTAATTTGATGACAGAACAAATGCAAATGGTTCAGTTGTGAACAACTTGGAGAGGTTCATTTTTGTAGTGGGTATCATTTAGCTTAGCAAACAAATTGGGGATTGTTTTGTGATAACTGATTGAAAAATTTATAGCAAATGAATAATTAGGACAAAAGGGAATGAGGAAAGGTGGAAATAGTACTTAAACTATTTCCATACCACTTGATTCGTTCCTAGGTTTTTCGCTTCATTCAGTGAGCAATTTAATCGTTCTAAAATGATTTCAGGAGTATCAGAATCTTTAAAGCTAGTCGTTGATGCCGAGAGAGTGATCGTGATGCTCTGATCTCTAAATTTGAACGGTAACTTGCTGACACTTTGCTGAATGCCTTTGATTAACTCATGGCAATATTCGTCGGTTTGTTCAGGCAAGATCAAAATGAACTCTTCACCTGAAAAACGAGCGACAGTGTCGGTATCACTTGCCGCTTTCGCTATGGTGCGAGCAATGATTTTAAGCGCTTTATCTCCGGCAGTGTAACCAAAGCTATCGTTAATTTTTTTGAAGTTATCGATATCAAAAAGCACCATTTTCAATGCATTTTGTGAACGTATCCAGCGACGATATTCCAACTCTAATCGATCCGTTAAGGCGGTACGGTTATACACTTTAGTTAAAGGATCAAGCAGCATTCTTTGAGCTTGGTCATCCAGACGTCGACGATAATCTTGTGTGACTTCAAAAAGGGCTTCTAACTGGTTTTGACCATATGCCATTCTTTCGTTGAGTGCTTGTTCACGCTGTTCTGCATGATGTAAGCGTTCAGACAGTGATGACAGCTGGCTAAGAAGTGGGTTAATAGTTTGTTTTAATTCATCTAATTCTGAAGAATCTTGGACGGACTCCTGGCTTCGCTTAACCAGTGAGCTTAGCTCATCGTTCATCCCTTTTCTGTGTTCAAAATAGCTTTGGCTTTGATCTGAATTTTGTGACGAGGTTTTAAGTGAAGAGGCGAGTGATGAATTAATTTGTTCTAAAAACTGTTCTGACGTTTTACGTTCTAAATGAGTACCCTGAATGACCAGTTTCAATATTTGTAATGTCAGCTCAAGGAGAGACTCCGTCGACACTCCGATCAGTAGCTTGGCTCGAATATCAATGAGGACATCACCGGACTCACCATCGAAATCGAGTTCCGTGATTAAGTGTTGTAATTCATCCGTTAAGCAAGAGAACAGCTCTTTATCAGGGGAGTGATCAAAACTCCCAACCGAATGGCTAGAATTAGACGCCATTATTTTAATGGCACGTTCATAAATTGTTAGTAAGCGAATCGCGTGATCGACCTTTTTGTTCCCATTTGTCGCCGGGAAACTCAGTAAATTACGCAGGTCACGTTTCAGTTGAGCAGGTAAGCCTGTCACTCTCTGAAGTGTTTCACCACTATGCTTGATCTGTTCATCAAGATGTCCAGTTTGTTTTTCCATAGCCAACGTTTTTTGTTTTAGCATTCTTTCTAATACCGCAAGTCGTGGTATCAGGGCGCTAATTTCTTTTTGTTGTTCTAATTCTTGTTTTAGCGCGATTAAGTTGCTATCAAGTTGAGAATTTGTACCTACACAAGCTGAACTTAAAGATGTGACGATACGCTTAAGAATCTTTTGTTCTCGTTTAAATTTGAATGATGTATCTCTCTGTGTCAAACGCACTTGTTCCAACTGACTTTTTAGCTGGTGTAACTGTGTTTGAATATCTTTTTCGAGAATGCCCATGGATTGTTAAACTTCGACAAATGATCAAGCGTAAGCTTATTAATGAATCTCTCGATAATAGCAAAAAAAGTCACAAGGTCACGTGTTGCAAGTGCCGACAGGGCAGTTTTTATTCATCTTTTAGCATTTTTTTGATGTTATCCTCATTCTGGTAAGAAGATTGAATTTTTATTAGGCCTTGATTTATTGCATGTTTACACGCTTCTCTTATGTTACCAGTTGCAAGGCTTGCCGCAGGGGCATTATCAATCGCTTTGAAATATACCCATTCGCTACTGTGTTCTTTGAGGCTTATATCACGAGCAAGGTGTGTTGACATCAGTAGAACATCAAGCAGTTCTTGATCGTTTATTGCCGTATAGGCGCGTGGCAAAAATGGATAATCCGCGATACCAATACGAATACGACGATTGATTTTTCGATTGGGTTCAAACTCATTAATCCAAGTTTGGATTTTGCTAAACATCGCCTCTGGTGAAGCATTACGGTCTGAATTTGATTCAATATACAACAAGTTAGCATCAGAGAAGTGATAAAGGCGTGAGGAACCTTCAACTTTGGAAGCAAGGTATTGTCCAAAGGATTCTTCTAATTCTAGTCCAGATTTGTATCCGTGTTGGATATACATACTGCGTAAAAAAGGCAAATCAATCATCACAAACCGTAGTCGGTCATTTAATGGCTCGTGAATGAGCTCTCCCATTTGCCACTGCTCAAAGGTATCACTCGTTTTTTGGAGTGAACTTGATAACTTGGCATTAAGCATGCGTAAGTTTCGCAATTTTGAGCGTGAATGAGTATAGAGCTGCTTGGTTAATTTACTATTTTGTCGGTTGAGAGCCTGGATAATGAACCCTCTGCGCATGACGACAAAAAACAGAATTATAGAGAGAGCAAACAGGGAAAACGCGATTTTTTGATATTTTCGATGTTCGAGCGCCATCTGCTTTAGCTCATTTTCTTGATTGGCGTAATGCAGAGTTTGTTCAGCGAACTCTTTTTGTTGCCTGAAGGCATCCTCACTGATCTGGTTGAGTTGCTGCTGTTTTATCGCCACTAACATGTTGTATTTTTTCATGTAATCAAGGGCGAGGGCATACTGCTCATTTTGTTCGTAACCCATTGAAAGTAAGTCGTATGAACGTTGCATAAGATCTTTGTTTTTGATGTTCTTCGCGATGGCTAGCGCTTTATGAGCGTGAATAATGCCATTTTTACTTTCATGCTGATGATAAGCCAATCCCGATCTTAATAGTTCAGCTTTAGCTCTGAGTGCTGAGATGTCGGTGTATTCTAAAAGTTCGATTGCGCGGTTGAGGTACTGCTCTGCAAGAGGGTAGTTGTAAAGGTTTAGGTAAGTGGCCGCCAAGCTGATGCGCACTTCGATAACTTGTTCTATGTTTTGTGCGGTGCTTTCATGATCCAGTACATTAAAAAAGTGCACTAAGGCTAAATTATATTTTCCTTGTTGAAAGTAGATGTCGCCCATCATTTTTAAGACATGAGATAGAATAGGAGATTGGTCATACTTATTGTAGAAATCAGCCGCTTGAGACAGATGCTCAATGGCTTTGTCCAGTACTTGTCTTTCTAAGAACAGTTGCGCTAATAATCGGTTTACTTGTGCCAGTTGCGGGCTTAAATCGCTCTCTACTGACTTCCAATAACCAAACAGTAATTCAGATAAAGCTCGATTGTACTGTTTGTGGTTGAGGTAGAACTCCCCAATTTGTAAATGGTATTCAATGAGGTTTTTTTCGGAGTTACTGGTATTAATGAAGTTTTTTGCTTCGGCGTAAAAATTCTCCGCCGCTGATATTTCACTTTCTTTTGATGCGATCTTTGCTCTAAGCATGGTTAGGCGGTAGGTAATGCCTCTGGTTAGTTGCTGTGAGTTGTCTAGCAACTGTAAGTTATGATCGATGTTATCAAGGGATAGCTTCGCTTTTGTTGAGTCGTGATCGGTTAACCAAACAAGGCGAGTTCTTAAAATATCAACGTCCATCTTTTGGTAAGGAAGGCGATGTGTTTGGGTAAGGGTAGAGGCTAAATCGAGTTGTTCTAATGCTTGACGAGTATTACCTAGATTGAATTCGGCTTTGGCCAGAACCTTATATGCATCAATGCTGGCTCTAGGTGAACGAAGTCGGTTATCTGCCTCTTCTCTTGAAAGTGCAGTTAGGCTTTTATCACTTTGATCGGAAAGTTGGCGCTGTACAAGATAGTTACTTGCAATTTTTTTTGCCTGTATTGGTGATATCTCAACCAATTTATTTGCGTCATTCAGCTGAGGTGATGAGTAAATAGTGGCATTTACTCCTGACGATAGCAGTGCACAAAATAGCAATAACAGTCTTAGCCAGCGCATTTTAATTCCTTTGAGTTTATATATCGATTGATTTGTAAATCGATTACTGACGAGCCATGCGACAGTTGTGGCTTGGCTTTGCTTGCTCGGTAGAACGGTACGGGTTGATGTCTAATCCACCACGGCGAGTATAGCGTGCAAAAACAGTGAGTTTGCTCGGCTGACAGTATTTCATAATATCAGTGAAAATACGCTCAACACACTGTTCGTGAAATTCATTATGCTCACGGAATGAAACTAAGTAACGCAGTAATGACTCACGGTTAATCTGTTTACCTTTATATTGGATTTCAACGCTGCCCCAATCTGGTTGATTGGTGATTAGGCAGTTTGACTTCAATAGGTGGCTGTGCAGAGACTCTTCAACGATGTTTGTTCCTGCGGCGCCAGAAAGCAGTGTAGCATCGAAATCATAGCTAGTGATTTCAATATCTTGTCCGTCAATACAGTCACCTTCCATCGTAACAATCGCTTGATTGGTGTATTGGGTAACAGGGTTTACTTCGACTTCAACCGCTTCTCCTGCACACTGTGACAGATCTTTTGCAAGGCTTGCTTGAACAGATGACCAGTCGTTGAAACGAGTTTGATTGTAGCTGTTAAGGTAGAGCTTAAAAGATTTAGATTCAATCAAGTTTGAGCTCGTCGCAGGGATATACACTTCAGCTACGGCGACTTGCGGTAGACCTTTATTATTGAGCCATGATAGTTCGTATAATGTCCAAATATCGTGCCCCATAAATGGCAACTCGTCACCTAATTCAAGATCATCTCGGTTTAGGCTACGTGGTACGGGTTGTAGTAGGCTTGGATCGTACTGAGATGCGTATTCAGTCTTTTGACCAAGGGTTAAACCTGCTAGCTCTTTTGCGTCAGAATATTTGCTCATACTTTCGTTTAAATTCGATTAGAATGGCATGAATTTTACTGAATCCCCCTTTTGCTGTCATTAAGCATTTACTTGGTTGCCTTCAACTATTTGTATAAAAGGTGGGATCACACATTTATCTTGTCCATCTTTTAGGAGATCTTCATGGCTCAATCTGCCGAGAAAGCTTTATATTCATTCAGTCAACGCTATCTTGATGAGTGGCAAAAACAGCACAATAGCTTGCCAGTTAACCAAGAACTGGTGGATTTAGTTTCCCCTTGTGTAGAAGAAAAACGTGCCGATGACGTGTTATGGAGAGCGCACCCTCGAGATCAGAAAGCGGATTTCACGAATGTTGAGAATGGCATTGAGCTGACGTTACATGACGATATTAAAACCTTCTACGGCACGCAATATAGCGCGGATATGGATGCCAAATGGCAAGATAACTCACTGACGCTGCTTCAAGTTTGGAGCGATCATGATTTTGAACTTTTACAAGAGAACATTTTGGGACATTTAGTAACGCAGCGTCGTTTAAAGTTAAAACCGACGGTATTTATTGCGGCAACCGATGCTGAGTTGGATGTGATCTCTATTTGTAATTTAACGGGTAATGTCATTCTGGAACGCCTAGGGACAAGCAATCGTGATGTACTGGCTGAAGATTTAGCGGAATTTTTAACGAAACTTGAGCCTGAGGTTTAATTATGTACGTTGTTGAACTCCAGTTTGAGTGCTTTGATAACACGACGGTTTCAGCTGTCGATAAAGCAGTAAATGGTTTGATGGATGCATTTCGTTACAATGGACAGGTACTCGGCCGCGAATTTCCTATTGTGATGGGCGACGGAGAATTTTTTGTTCGAGTAGTGTGCCCAGAGCAAGATAGTTTGCATCCGCGGAATCACTCAGACTTCGTTAAAGTGTGTTTTGATCGCTTGTCTAACGCGTGCCTTCTTGCGCCTAAAATGCGTTTGTTAGGGCGAGATCTTAACTCCGAAGAAGTGGCAGAAGATGAAACACCGAGTTGGCAGGTGTTATACACGACATTCGTTCATACTTGTTCACCTTTGCGCAGTGGCGATAGCTTGCTGCCAATCCCTTTGTATCGCAACCCACCTACATTCAACGGCGACCATAAAGCCGTACTGAAATGGCAGACAGAATGGCAAGCTTGTGATGAAGTACAAATGGGCGGTGGTTGCCGTGCTGAACATGCAACGCTAGCTGAAATCAGTGATACTAAGAGTGTATTGTTTAAACGTGGTTGGGGGTTAAGAGGGCGTATTGAGTATCTGACTAAGGTACCAACCTACTACTATTTATACCGTGTGGGTGGAATCAGCTTGAAAGATGAAAAAGAGCGCAAATGCCCTCAATGTGGTGGTGAATGGCTGCTTGATGCGCCGATCCACGATATTTTCTATTTCAAGTGTGATGATTGTCGACTGGTGTCAAACATCTCTTGGGATCATCTTAAGTAACTCTCCTGTTCTGATTTAAACGTCATATTTTAGATGTCGGAGCACTACCTAAGTGTTCTGATATCGACTTTCCCTTTGGTGTTAATTATTTACCTTCTTGTTTCCTTACTCGATTTCACGACTTCGATACCGATCTTTTCCCAATATTTCTTACTCCCTAATTGTTAGCTACTGTTCCCTGAATACGCGCAGAACGTGTTATCCCCCTCTTGCTTCAGCTCCAATGTATTCATTGAAATAATCCAACACTCATCAACTTTTAGTCACCTCAATAGTTAGCCTGATCACAATAATCAATCAGTTCTCTTTCAATTTATATTCATCTCAATATAAATGGGATCGATCCCATGGGAATGTTTCCATTTTTAATAATCACCTGATTCTAAATCTAAAAGGAATGGACGATGAAACTGTTACCTATTGCTGCAGCGCTTACTACTGCTTTACTTACTCCTAGTTTATACGCTGGTGAAACCGCACCATTGGAATTTAATGGCTACATGCGCGGTGGTGTTGGCCTTAGTAATGAAGGTGGTTCAAATAGCAAGTGGGAGGTGAGTAAGGTTGGTCGCCTCGGCAATGAAAATGACCTGTATGGTGAGTTTGGTTTTAAGAAAGAGGTGTATGCAGAGGGCGACGTTTCGTTTTTAGTTGATTCTATGTTGTCGTACTGGCAAGGACAAGATGAGAACGCTGCGGATAAAAACGTTGATGTGGTGCAATTGAATGTTCAGGCTGTCGGGGTTTTTGAAGATAAGGATATTGGGATTTGGGCGGGTGAGCGCTACTACCAACGTCATGATGTGCACATCGTTGATAACTATTACTGGGATGTAAGTGGTATTGGTGCTGGTGTTGAACACATCAATATGGGCCCAGGTAAATTATCGGTGGCTTTGATTCAAGACACGGTCACGGGTGACATTGCCGATGGTAAAGAAACCACAGCCATGATTGCTGATGTACGTTATGCGGGCATTCCACTGTGGAACAATGCTGATCTTGAGGTCGGTATTGATGTGAACTTTGCCAATGAAAAGCAAGGTCAAACTGTGGATGCGGATGACAGCGTAATGCTAACGGCGAGCTTGAATCAGAATCTTTCAGGTGGCTTCAATAAAACCATTCTACAGGTTGCTAACTCTGGTTATGCAGAGCAGATGACGACTTTTGGGACGGGTAAAAATATCGTTCGTGATGCAAATAACAATGACGCCGATGGCTTCCGATTGATTAACTGGGGCGTACTTGCGATCGGTGAGAACATCGAGTTTGGTCATACTGTTCGTTATGCCGCGTCAACCAGTGTTGGCGCCAATAACAGTGATGATGATTCTTTTAGTGCGGTAATTCGCCCGCTTTACAAGTGGGATAAACGTATGCGTACCATCCTTGAAATTGGTGGCTTTGTTGAAACCATTAATAACCAAGATGGTGCGGGTGGCAAGCTTACTGTGGCTCAGGCTTGGGTTCCGCAAGTGGGTTTCTGGTCGCGTCCTGAATTTCGTATCTTTGCGACTTACCTAAACGACGCTGAAAACGACAATGCTTTCGGTGAAGGTAAAAACAGCGAAATGAGCGTTGGTATGCAGGTGGAAGCTTGGTGGTAAGTCGACTTTTCTAACTAATCTCAACCAACAAAAAAGAGGCTGACATTATGTCAGCCTCTTCGGGTAGCTATAGGGTGCTGTCGTTTAGTTGATTACCAACCTTTAACTACGCCACCTTGGAAGATTTCAGATGCTGCGTTGTATACTTCGTCTGTTTGGTAAGATTTCACAAAGTTTTGTACGTTTTCAGCGTCTAGATTTTCAATACGAGAAACAATGATGTTCACGTATGGAGACTCTTTATCTTCAACAAAAATACCGTCTTTTTGTGGTGTTAAGTTGATGCTGCTTGCGTAAGTGGTATTGATTACTGACAAAGCCACATCGTCTAGAGAGCGAGGAAGTTGCGCTGCATCTAGCTCAACAATCGTAATATTCTTTGGGTTGCCAACGATATCGCGAACGGTTGCTAGAAGACCAACGCCATCACGAAGTGTGATAAGGCCTTGCTGTTCTAAAAGAAGTAGAGAGCGGCCAAGGTTTGTAGGATCGTTCGGTACCGCAATACGTGCATTGTCTTGGATTTCATCAACACTTTTAACCTGCTTTGAATAGCCTGCAATTGGATAAACAAAGGTATTACCCGCAATTGTGATTTTGTATTCACGGTCAGCGATCTGTTGATCTAGGTATGGCTTATGTTGGAACGCGTTGATATCGATTGAACCATCGTCTAACGCAGCATTAGGAGTAACATAGTCAGTAAAAGTGACGAGCTCAACATCAAGTCCAAACTTCTCTTTAGCGACTTTAGCGGCAACTTCTGCTACTTGAGCTTCTGCTCCTGCCATTACGCCGACTTTGATTTTTGAAGTATCGATCTCTTTTTCACCACAACCTGAAAGCACAAGTGCTGAGGCGGCAACGGCAATGGCTAATAAGCCCTTAAGATTAAATTTCATGACTCTCTCCTTGTTATATGATTATATTTTTTATCTAACTATCGGTGATCAACGCGGCGAACTAGTGCATCGCCAATCGATTGAATTATTTGTACTAATATAATAAGCATTACAACCGTCACGGCCATGATAACAACGTCGTAGCGGTGGAAGCCGTAGCGTATGGCGACATCACCCAAACCACCACCACCAACAGTTCCTGCCATTGCAGAGTAACTGACTAGCGTCACCATGGTGATCGTGACTGAGTTAATAATGGTTGGTAGTGCTTCCGGTAATAATACTTTGGTAATAATCTGGCGTGGCTTAGCACCCATTGATTGCGCGGCTTCGACTAGACCTGTAGGGACTTCTAAAAGCGCACTTTCAATTAAGCGTGCAACAAATGGGATAGCGCCAATCGTTAAAGGAACAATGGCAGCAGTCGTGCCGATGAAGGTGCCAATTAACAATTTAGTTAAAGGAATAATCGCGACCATCAAAACTAAGAAAGGGACTGAACGTCCGATATTGACGACTGCACCTAAAATACTATTGAGTTTGGTATTTTCTAACAGCCCACCTTTTTTACTGGTATGCAGAATTACACCTAGTGGGATCCCCACAGCAAAACCTACAATGCCAGCGACTGCGACCATGTAAAGGGTTTCAAGAGTTGCGCCTAGTAGTAGGTCACCATTTAAACTTAGCCAATCGATGATTGAATTAAAGGACATAACCTAATACCTCTACTTTTACTTTGTGTGCGCGTAAAAATTCAATCGCGCCGTTATCATCTTGTTCTGTTCCGAATAATTCAGCGACCATCATGCCGAATTTAACGCCGCCAGCGTAATCTAAGTCTGAGCTTAAAATACTGACATCGATATTGAATTTACGTGCGATTTGCGTCATTAACGGCGCATCAACGGTTTCCCCTGTAAACTCCAAACGCAATAGAGGGTAACTGCCATGCACTCGTGTTTCTTGTAGTCGAGCTTGGTAATCTTCAGGAATCGAAAGATCTAAGGTCGAGCGGATAAATTGATGGGCTAACTCTGTTTTTGGATGAGCAAAAATATCGCCAACACTGCCTTTTTCTACTAGTTTTCCGCCACCAATAATAGCCACTTCATGACAGATGCTTTTAACCACATCCATTTCGTGAGTGATTAATAACATGGTGATATTGAGTTTACGGTTAATCTCGCGCAGTAACTCTAGAATTGATTGAGTAGTTGCGGGATCTAGCGCGCTGGTGGCTTCATCACAAAGCAGTACTTTTGGATCAGACGCTAGCGCACGAGCAATGGCGACACGCTGTTTTTGTCCGCCACTTAAATTTGATGGGTAGGTCTCTTTCTTATCCGCCAAGCCAACTAAATTGAGCAGTTCAGTGACTTTTTTGTTGATGTCACCTTTGTCTACTCCTGCAAGCTCTAACGGTAGGGCGATATTACCAAAAACAGTTCGAGAAGAGAGCAGGTTAAAGTGTTGAAAGATCATACCGATGTTACGTCTTGCAGCACTTAGCTCAGATTTAGAGAGTTGTGTTAAGTCAACACCATCAACAATGACAGAGCCACTGGTTGGAGCTTCTAGCATGTTGACACAGCGTATAAGAGTACTTTTCCCTGCCCCTGAAGAACCAATAACCCCAAAAATACCACCTTGAGGGACTTGGAGGTTTATATCTATTAAGGCATTGATTTCTTTAGTACCTTGATAGAAAGTTTTGTTAACTTGATTAATTTTAATCATCTAAAAACCTATGCAGGAGTAACAGTGGAAAATGTTGTTCAAAGTTTGAATCTATAGAAGATGCTATGGGCTAACTTGATTTAAGTCAATAGATATTTTGACGTCTAGACGTCTAAAGGGCAATTAGGTAGTGCCGTAAGAAATAAAGCGTGTAATAATTCTTTTCATATAGAGTAGATAGAGACATAAATTTTGGCGAAACCAGCAGTTTTTCTAGATCGCGATGGTGTGATTAATGTTGATCATGGCTATGTGCATGATGAGCATGATTTTGAATACATCGATGGTGTCTTTGAGGCGACAAAGAAGCTTCAAGATATGGGGTACATGTTAGTCCTCGTGACGAACCAATCGGGCATCGCTCGTGGCATGTTCAGTGAAGACCGCTTTTTGTCTTTAACGCAATGGATGGACTGGAATTTTGTCGATCATGGCGTTGAGCTTGATGGGATTTATTACTGCCCGCATCACGCAGAACATGGCGTGGGTAAATACAAAGAAGATTGTGATTGTCGTAAGCCTAAACCCGGTATGTTTATCTCTGCTCGTGATTTCTTAAAAATCGATATGGAAAAATCCATTATGATTGGCGATAAAGCAGAAGATATGATGGCAGCCGAAGCGGCAGGGGTTGGAACGAAAATTTTAGTGAGGACAGGTAAACCAATCACTGAAAAAGGTGAAGCCATTGCCACCGTTGTACTTGATAGTATTAAAAATGTTCCAGATTACGTGCTAGGTGCTTAATGAACAAAAAACTCACTATTCTTGATATTGCCAAACTTTCTGGTGTAGGGAAATCAACCGTTTCACGAGTTATAACCAATGATCCGAAAGTGAAACCTGCAACACGAGCAAAAGTTGAACAAGTAATACAAGAGTCTGGCTATGTTCCATCAAAGTCAGCGCAATTGATGCGAGGTGGGAGTCAAAAAGTGATCGGGGTTATTATCTCTCGCCTCGATTCTCCCTCTGAAAATCGAGCGGTGAGTACGATGCTCGCTGAGCTTTATCGTGCGGGCTATGATGTCGTTATTATGGAGAGCCAGTTCAGTCGGAGTAAAACCAATGAACATTTAGCAGTATTACAAAAGCGTAATGTTGATGGTGTGATTGTATTTGGCTTTACTGATTGTGATGTTGAAGCTCTGAATTTATGGCAAGAAAAAGCCGTCGTTATTGCATTGGATACTCAAGATGTATCTTCGGTCAATTATGACAACATAGCCGTGATCCAACTGGCCATTTCTCATTTAGAGCTGATGGGTATTAACGATATCGCCTTTATAGGGGTAGATCCTAGTGATCGTTCCACTGGTGAACTACGTTTAAGTGCCTATCTTGATTGGTGCAAGAGAACGAGCGTCGAGCCTAATTATAAGACAGGCCAACTGCACCATGAAAGTGCTTATGGGTTAGTCGATGACGTGATTACGGAAACAACACAAGCGATTGTCTGTGCGAGTGATACTCTTGCCCTAGGCGTAATCAAACGTCTACAAGAGCTGCAACGTACGGATATTGCGGTGACAGGTGTCGGCGGAAATGATCTGCTTTCTTTTCTTTTTCCGAACATCTATAGCATTGACCCTGGCTACTCTCAAGCTGGAGAAAAGGCAGCTAAGCTGTTGATTGCTCAGCTTTCTGGTGAGGGTAGTATTACACATGTAACCCAAAAGCCTGTTGTTTAAAGCAGGCTTGTAACCCTTTTAAATAATGACTATTCATCCATGATTTTAAAGGAAGTTACCCTAAATCGTGCCGTGAAACTCACCATTGATTCCTATCTATTTAAGCTATTGTTTATTCATTTAAAATAAAATATTGTGTGATCTCTTTCAATTAATGGGAATGTTCCCATTTAAAGATTCTATTGATCTGTGCAATATACTCACATTGGTGCTTGGGAATGTTCCCATCGTGATAGGTATGAAAGTAGAGCTTGTTTGCGGGCACAGCCTTACTAACGTGCAGAATTCAGGAATAGAAATAGGGTGGATAGTTATGAGTAAAATAGCGAGACAAGACGTTGAGCGTCTTATACAGCTTGTCGGAGGGAATGATAACATTGCTAGTGTTAGTCATTGTCTCACTCGGTTGCGCTTTGTATTAAATGATACGGATCTTGCAAATAAGCAGGAACTAGAATCAATGCGCTTGGTGAAAGGCTGTTTTACTAATGCAGGACAATTTCAGGTTGTTATCGGCACTGAAGTTGATGAGGTTTACGCTATTCTCATTGAATTATCAGGCAAAAGTGAAGCGTCAAAAGATGAGTCTAAGCTCGCTGCTCGTCAGAACATGAATATATTAGAGCGCGGAATTTCCCATTTAGCAGAAATTTTTGTTCCGCTTTTGCCCGCAATTATTACGGGTGGTTTGATTTTAGGTTTCCGAAATGTGATTGGTGACATTCGCATGTTCGACGGAAAAACCCTTGTTGAAATCAGTCAATTCTGGGCAACCGTACACTCATTCTTATGGTTGATTGGTGAGGCGATCTTCTTCTTCCTTCCTGTTGGTGTTTGTTGGTCTACCGTTAAGAAGTTAGGTGGAACACCAATTCTTGGTATCACGCTTGGGGTTACCTTGGTCTCGCCTCAATTAATGAATGCTTACATGATCGGTAAACAAGTGCCAGAAGTCTGGGATTTTGGGCTGTTCGTGATTGAGAAGGTAGGCTATCAGGCTCAAGTGATCCCGGCAATGTTAGCCGGTGTAGCTTTAGCCTTTATTGAAACTAACTTAAAACGTATTGTACCTGCCTACTTGTACTTGGTGGTGGTGCCATTTGTCTCCATTATTCTTTCCGTCATTTTAGCTCATGCTTTCATTGGTCCCTTCGGACGTGTGTTAGGTGATGGCGTTGCTTTTGCGGCAAAAGCGGCAATGACAGGAGATTTTGCGGTGATTGGTTCTATTATCTTCGGTTTCTTGTATGCACCGTTAGTCATTACCGGGATCCATCACACCACGAACGCTGTCGACCTTCAATTAATGCAAGACTTAGGTGGCACGCCAATTTGGCCTCTAATTGCTTTGTCTAATATTGCTCAGGCATCAGCTGTGGTGGGTATTATTATTCTGAGTAAGAAAGAGGGCGAGCGTGATATCTCTATTCCTGCAGCTATCTCTGCTTACCTAGGGGTAACGGAACCTGCGATGTACGGTATCAACTTAAAATATAAGTTCCCAATGCTTAGCGCGATGATCGGTAGCGCAGCGGCGGCGGCGATTTGTGGCAGCGCTGGCGTTATGGCGAACGGTATCGGTGTTGGTGGTCTGCCCGGTATTCTGTCTATTCAACCTCAGTACTGGACAGTTTACTTAATAGCGATGCTGGTGGCGATTGTTGTACCTGTGGCGTTAACACTACTCAGCTACAAACGAGCACAAGCGAAAGGTGAGTTAACTGCCGTTAACGGATAATAGATTTTGGGGTGATGCTTTTGTCACTCCGTTTTTGATTTTTAGTAAGAGTAAGTCGAGATGATGATTCAAAAGAAAGATGCGTTGTGGTGGAAAACAGCAACCATTTATCAAATTTACCCAAAAAGTTTTTGCGACAGTGGTGCTCAAGGTTCTGGTGACATTAAAGGCATTATTTCAAAATTAGATTATCTGAAAACATTGGGTATTGAGGCAATCTGGTTAACGCCAGTCTACGAATCACCGATGATCGACAATGGTTATGATATTTCAGATTATTACGCGATAAATCCAGAATTTGGAACCATGGAAGATTTTGAACGTCTGCTGTCGGAAGCTCACCAGCGCGGCATTCGAATTATCATGGATATTGTCGTGAACCATACCTCAACGGCTCATGCTTGGTTTCAGTCAGCTCTGGGTGACAAAACAAGTCCATATCGTGATTATTATATTTGGAAAGATCCAGTAAACGGAGGTACTCCAACGAACTGGCAGTCTAAATTTGGTGGAAATGCATGGGAGATGGATGAGGCGACAAGCCAATACTACTTACATCTTTTTGCAAAAGAGCAAGCCGATTTAAATTGGGAGAATCCACAAGTTCGAGATGAAGTGAAAAAAGTCATCAGTTATTGGGCTGAAAAAGGGGTGGATGGTTTCCGGCTAGATGTGATCAACCTGATCTCTAAACAGCAAGACTTCCTTAATGATGAGATTGGAGATGGGCGACGTTTTTATACTGACGGCCCACGAGTTCACGAATACCTGCAAGAGATCAGCGAAGCGGTTTTCCAGAAATACGGGAGTGTCACGGTTGGTGAAATGTCTTCAACGACGTTAGAGCATTGCCAGCTGTACTCAAGTACGGATAACAAAGAGTTGTCTATGGTGTTCAATTTTCATCATTTAAAAGTGGATTATACGAATGGTGACAAATGGACAAAAGCGCCATTTGATTTTGTTCAACTGAAATCAATTTTCAATCATTGGCAGACAGGCTTGAACGGCAAAGGTTGGGGGGCGTTATTTTGGTGTAACCATGATCAACCTAGAGTTGTAAGCCGACTGGGTGATGATAAGCAATATCGAGTTGAATCTGCCAAAATGCTTGCCGCGTCTTTGCACATGATGCAAGGAACCCCTTACATCTATCAAGGTGAAGAGATCGGCATGACTAACCCTCATTATACTGATATTAGCCAATATCAGGATGTTGAGAGCACTAACATGTACGACATTATGGTGAGCCAACAAGGGGTGGAACACCTGGATATGATGGCGATCTTAGCGCAAAAATCCCGCGATAACTCACGAGCGCCAATGCAATGGAACAGTGAGCCTTACGCAGGATTTTCACAAACTCAGCCATGGCTTGATGTAGCGAATAATTACCCTGAGATTAACGCTGAGCAAGCACTTGAACACAAAGACTCTGTTTTTTACTTCTATAAGAGCTTGATTGAGTTACGTAAACAAGTGCCAGTGATTACGGATGGCAGCTATCAAGACCTCTTGCCCGAGCACTCATCCATTTTTGCGTATGTACGTGAGAACGAAGGGCAAACCTTGCTGTGTATTAACAACTATTATGGTGAAGAAACAGAGTGCGTTTTACCTGAGCGTTTTGAGATGATGAAGGCTAAGAGCCTGTTATCCAATTATCAAGTGAGCGAAAGTTTAGTTACGTCTCATCACCAAGTGCTACGACCTTACGAGACTCGTATTCTCCTGATTGAAGATTAGCCTCGTTACTATTTCAAGAAACCTAATTCTCAGTTCCCCCTAAAGATTTAGGTTTGAACAAAGGCTTTGGAGTGCTCCCAAAGCCTTTTTTATTGTTTGTGGCTAGTCAGCAGCCACGCTCAGGTTCAGTGAATCTAAGTCAGGGCTAGCTAATCGAAGTCAGTACCGCTGCTGATTCTTCGATCGTAGATTGCTCTACAGACATCAATTCAATCTGCTCAACTAGGCCGAGCGTTGGGTTGAACCAACGCTCAGACGATGTGCCAAACTCTGCTGAGTCCATCCCGACACAGCCAATGTAGTAAGTGTTTTTTTCCGTAAGATTCGCAGCTTCGATGGATTTACCCGAAACAGTGAAGCTCTTACGTACACCTGTTTCATTAATTTTTTGCTGCCAAGTAACTTGGCATGAAGCATCCGTGGGCAGTGATTGCACCCACTGGTGATCTTCAAAGTCACTTAACATATTCGAGACAGCTTCCCCTTCTAACGTGATTTGCATTGAAATAGTTTCTTCACTGATATCAATGATCGGGCTGCTCTCTTTTACGTCTGTTCCTTGCAAACGGAACAGTGGGCTGCTGTACATCATTCTTGTGATGTATTGGCTACCAATCAAGTAGGCATTGGTGATCTCGTGTAGACTGCGGTCGAGACCTGCAAAATAAATGCTGCCGTCTTCTTGTGTACCTTCAGCATTCGTCATGATGTCTTCAGAAACATAAAATTCGGTGATGCCGTAATTGATCAGGTCGTTGATAACTTGAACTACCGCTTTATTGCCGGCCTCTTCTTCTAACCCTGCAATAATGAGTTCACCGCTTAAAGGAGTGAAGTTCATGGTCATCACGCCTTCAGTCTGACCATCTTTGGTAAATGAGTAGCCCAATGTTGTTTCTGGTTTAGGGGAAAATGCAGAGCTCGCAATAGGGTAATCCACCTGACTGTTTGGACCTTTATTACCATCTATTGAACCAGATGAAGAGCTACCTCCGCCACCACAACCATAGAGAGCAAAGAGAGAGGTCGCTAGCAGCGTCATTGTTTTTTTCATGTTGAACATTCCTAAAGTTGAAAGCCCTTGGTGGGCCCGATGTTTTTAAGAATGCTATTGCTTGAGGAGTAAATAGGGCAAAAAACGAAGTCACATAAGATCTTAATTTATATTTAAGTTATTTATTTTAAAGGGCTTTTTGTTGTCCTTTGAGAACTGCTGCCCGACAGCGGTGCAGTAGTTAAGCATTAAGTTTTCCCACTGCTTTATGATCAGAGGCTCTTTAACGCTCAGCTTTAAGCTCTTCCAAGGCTGTAGGCAGGTCGATTTAGATTCAGGTTTAGATAGTCGAGCGAATAGATCTTCGGATGGAACCACTCTTAATAACGCAACCAGAGACTCCATGTAGTTGAGGCGGAACTTATCCATGTTGCCTTGCTTATAAGCAATGTGAGAAACCATCATATAAACCAACGCATTTTCGATCGTAGAGTTTCCTGAGGTATTGGTTAGGAGTTCTTTTGCGGTTTGCAGGTCTCTCAGTTTGAAATGAATGGTACCAACCCACAGTTTGAGTTCGTCCGGTAGTAACTTAAATCGAGTTTGAACAAGATTGGTGAATGCAATGAGCTTCTTCTGATCCGTTTCAAATAGAGCAAGTTGTCGCGCAATCAGAGTAGAGGTCATGGTGTTGAGTTTGATGTCATCAAACGTGATGGTTTTACCACTCAGCAATTCGCTGACTTCAGTGTTGTCGACTGACCATTCTGGCGACAATGGTGCGGGCAGAGCAAAGTAGTTAGCTAACTTTCGGTTGATCTCCATAACGCTGCTGCTGATATTATTAACATCAATAGAGTAAACCCCACCAAACGCCAGTTTCCCTGAGTTTGGGTAAATCAGGCTTATTTTAGCGACAAGGCGTTTATCTACTTCTTGATCCTTTAGCTGAATGTTAAGCAGGTAATCACTGGTACGCATGTTCTTTGCACCCGGAAAGAAGGGAGAGCTATCTATAGGGTCAAGGAAGTAGCTTGGCGCATCTTGGTTAGCAAGATCGGTGTAGGCGTATTCAATCTGCTGTTGAAGTAGCAATGCTTTTACGACTTTTCGGTATTTTCTGGAATTATCGCCAATGGCATCCAATCGATTCAGGAGAAGTTCGACCTTAGGAATCAATCGTTGGTCGCGTTCGACTTCAGAAGCACGAGTCGAAGGTTGCCAAAGCATATAACCCATTATCGCAGTGTTGATCAGTAAAACCAAAGACACCACAACAAGCCAAGAGTTAACTGAATTGGTGCTAAATCCTTTTTTACTGGTTGGAGATTCTATGGCTGCATCTCCCGCTGTGGTATCAGGGGAGTCCGCGGCAAAGCTAATCGAGCTTGGGTTAAGGAAATAGCCCTTGCGTGGGTAAGTCACCAGTATTTTGGTTGCATCGCTATCAGGCAGATATTTTTGAAGTACTGAACGTAAGGTACTGATTCTGTTTGTCAGAACATTTTTGGAAATGAAGTTACTTTGCCATACAGATTCAATGATGTGCTCGGCAGCGAGCGGTTGACCAACACTGGTAAGAAATAACTCTAAGAGCTCGATAGAACGAGGTTCTAAATCTATGATCTGTTCGCCGCAGCTTAAGACTCGTGTGTTGGGGTTGAATTCCAAGCCTTCAATGTAAATAGAGGCTTGTTGGTCTTTGGCGCTAGAGAGATAATCTTGCATAGAAAAGGCGACGGTTTATAAAACCTAAATACTAGCTGTTTTTGTTATTAAAAACAGCTAGTAATTCATAGGGTGGTTGGTATTAAGATACGTACTTCACAGTGTAGCGTGTTGGTTTGTGGTTCATTGCTAATACGACATTAAGCGCGACAGCTCCTAGTACAGAGACTGCAATGACTTCTGGCGCAACGAAGAAGCAAGATGTGAAAAGAATACAGCAATCGATAGCGAGCTGAGTCTTACCGACTGAAATCCCAAACTTGTCTTGAATGACCAAGCAAAGTACATTGAAACCACCTAAGCTTGAGCGGTGTCTGAATAGAATCAACATGCCTAATCCCATCAGTAATCCCCCTGCAATCGCACAGTAAATGATGTTCATTGTGTCGAGTGAGATCACTAAATATAGATGATCGGCAAAAACTGAAACTAACGCGCCAGAAATAGCACTATTGATCGCAAATCGGTGTCCGAAACGTCGCCAAGCGAGAATGTAGAAAGGACAGTTTGCCACAAAATACAGTATGCCAAATGACAGAGGAATGAACTGGGTTAATAATAGTGCTAGTCCTGTTGTGCCGCCGGTTAAAAGGTTCGCGGCCTGAAGGAAGAAAACACCCTGAGCAACTAAAAAGGTGCCTGTCAGTATTGCCATCCAATCTTCTTTACGTGAGTGTTTTTCCATCATTCTTATTTTTAACTGCTTAATAATGGCGTGCATAGTAGAGAAAAGATGATCTTTTCGGTAGCTTGAGAGGTTAAATTAAGGTAAACCTATGTAATCTGCGTTTTACAGGGTGTAAAACGTGAAATTGACACTCAATGTAATGACTCATGCGTGAAGTCGTTTCAGTATGAGGAGCGTTGAATGTCATTATGAAAAAACTGCATGATAAATTTTGCATTTACTCTTTATGACCTAGATCAAATTATGTAGAATGCATTTCATCAAAAACGGTTACGAAAACGTTTGCTTTCGGTCGTTGAGTGGTTTTTTTGAAACTTTCAGTACAATCTGAGTCAGGAGATACAGATGCTTAAGCGTGACATGAACATTGCTGATTACGATGCGGATCTATTCGCAGCAATCCAAGAAGAGACGATTCGTCAAGAAGAACACATCGAGCTAATCGCTTCAGAAAACTACACAAGCCCACGTGTAATGGAAGCTCAAGGTTCTCAACTTACTAACAAATACGCTGAAGGTTACCCTGGCAAGCGTTACTACGGCGGCTGTGAGTTCGTTGACAAAGTTGAAACGCTAGCAATTGAACGAGCATGTGAACTATTTGGTGCAGAGTACGCGAACGTACAACCTCACTCAGGCTCTCAAGCAAATAACGCTGTATACATGGCTCTACTGAATGCTGGTGATACCGTTTTAGGCATGAGCCTTGCTCACGGTGGTCACTTGACTCATGGTTCGCCTGTAAACTTCTCTGGTAAGCTTTACAACATCATTCCTTACGGTATCGATGAAGCAGGTCAGATCAATTACGAAGAGATGGAAGCGCTTGCGATTGAGCACAAACCTAAGATGATCATCGGTGGTTTCTCGGCTTACTCTCAAATTTGTGATTGGGCGCGTATGCGTGAAATCGCGGACAAAGTTGGTGCTTACTTCTTCGTTGATATGGCTCACGTTGCAGGTCTTATTGCTGCTGGCGTTTATCCAAACCCTGTACCTCATGCTCATGTTGTTACAACAACAACGCACAAAACCCTTGCTGGTCCTCGTGGCGGTCTTATTCTTTCTAATGAAGGCGAAGACTTATACAAGAAGCTAAACTCTGCGGTATTCCCTGGTGGTCAAGGTGGCCCTCTAATGCACGTTATCGCGGGTAAAGCGGTAGCGTTCAAAGAAGCTCTAGAACCAGAATTTAAAGAATACCAAACACGTGTGGTTGCTAATGCAAAAGCAATGGTTGCAGAATTCCTAGCTCGTGGTTACAACATCGTTTCAGGTTCAACAGAGAACCACCTGTTCCTTGTCGACCTAATCGATAAAGACATCACAGGTAAAGAAGCGGATGCAGCACTTGGTTCTGCGAACATAACAGTGAACAAGAACTCAGTACCAAATGATCCTCGCAGCCCATTCGTTACTTCTGGTATTCGTATCGGTTCTCCTTCTATCACTCGTCGCGGTTTCTCAGAAGCAGACGCGAAAGAGTTAGCGGGTTGGATCTGTGACATCCTAGATAACATGGGCGATGAGTCCGTTATCGAAGCGACGAAAGCTAAGGTATTAGAGATTTGTAAGCGATTACCTGTTTACGCATAATCGAATGTCTAGAATAAAGAAAAAGGAACGGTAATCGTTCCTTTTTTTGTGCGTGCTATATTTGTAGAAAATTGAAAACTAAATGCTAAGAACTGGAGAAAAGGTGATAGGCATAAAAAAAGTTGATGGGTAAACATCAACTTTTTAGATCGGATTCGTCTAGCAGGGAGAAGTGACTATTCACTGTCTCTCGTCCTCGGAATTATTTAATTTCCATGCCTTGAGCTTGTAAATCTGCATGGTAAGAAGAACGAACAAATGGCCCACATGCAGCATGAGTAAAGCCAAGCTCTAGAGCAATCTCTTTTAGCTCATCAAACTCAGATGGTGGCACGTAGCGTTCCACGGGTAAGTGGTGACGGCTAGGTGCTAAGTATTGACCTAGAGTTAGCATCGTCACGCCGTGCTCTCGAAGGTCTTTCAGTACTTGAACGATCTCTTCTTTGGTTTCACCAAGTCCCATCATAACACCCGATTTTGTTGGGATATCTGGGTGCTGTTCCTTGAATTTCTTCAATAGGTTGAGTGACCACTTATAGTTCGCACCTGGGCGAGCTTTACGGTACAAGCGTGGTGCTGTTTCTAGGTTGTGGTTAAAGACATCTGGCGGATTGTCTTTAAGTAATTCAAGAGCAGTATCCATACGGCCACGGAAATCAGGAACCAAGGTTTCGATTCTGATCTCTGGGTTTAATGCGCGAATTTCACGGTTACAATCTGCAAAGTGTTGTGCGCCGCCATCACGTAGGTCATCACGGTCAACTGAAGTGATCACCACGTATTTAAGCTGCATATCCTGAATGGTTTTCGCCAATTTTTGTGGCTCATTCGTTTCTGGTGCAATTGGACGCCCATGAGCAACATCGCAGAATGGACAACGGCGAGTACAGATCGCGCCTAAAATCATAAAGGTCGCGGTGCCGTGGTTGAAGCATTCTGCGAGGTTTGGACAAGATGCCTCTTCACACACCGAGTGAAGTTTGTTTTTACGCAGAGCCGATTTGATATCTTGAATACGTTTACTGTCAGAAGGAAGTTTGATTTTCATCCATTCAGGTTTACGCAGTACTTCTTTTTGCTCGGTTGGCATATTCTTAACGGGAATTAAGGCCATCTTTTCAGCGTCACGGTATTTAACGCCTTTTTCCATTTGGATAGGTTTGCTCATGATTTTATGCTTCTGCTGTAATGTTACTTTCGGCTTGGATATCCACTTGGTCGTAATCAAGTAGAGTCACAAGCTCTTGTATTAGTTGTTGTTCTACGGGTTCTAGGCTTTCTGGACCACCAAATTGACTCACCTGAACCATTTCCATACCTTCATAACCACATGGGTTAATACGCAGGAAAGGGGATAAGTCCATATTGACGTTGAGAGCCAGTCCATGGAATGAACAGCCTTTACGGATGCGAAGTCCAAGCGAACATATTTTCTTACCATCGACGTAGACTCCTGGGGCGTCAGGTCGGGCGGCTGAATTGATATTGTATGCTTTTAGCGTATTAATTACGAGATTCTCAATGTGCGTAACGAGATCTCGCACTCCGAATTTTTTCCTGCGAATATTAATTAGAAAATAAACAACAAGTTGGCCAGGGCCATGGTAAGTCACTTGCCCACCACGGTCGCTTTGCACTATCGGAATATCGCCTGGGTTTAGGACATGTTCTGCTTTGCCCGCTTGCCCTTGAGTAAACACCGGATTATGTTCAACAAGCCAAATTTCATCGACTGAATTTTCGTCACGAGTATCGGTAAAATCATGCATGGCTTTCCAGACTGGTTCATAATCTTGTCTGCCTAACTTTTTAACGATCAGTTGATTGTGCAAACCGCGTTCCCTCAAGGATTAATAAAGTGTTTTCATTATAAACTCGAAAAGCATTTCTCACTACTGGAAATCCGTATCAATTAACAGATGTTGGTAGTAATCGTTACAACTGGTTTTAAATACTGTTACGTTTCAGTCGTCTGCTAGATAAGAAACTTATGTCTAGATAGCAAAACAGCGACTATTGAGCCGCTGTTTGATGTTTTTGTTCGGAATCTGGTGATATACCGAATTACAGAACCATACGTACGATATCAATCTCGCCTAACTCTTTGTATAGAGTTTCGACTTGTTCGATAGAGGTCGCCGTAATATTAATGGACACTGAGTTATAAGTACCTTTACCACTAGGTTTTACTGTTGGGCAGTAATCTCCTGGTGCATGGCGTTGGATAACTTCTAAAACCAACTCAGGCAGTTCTGGTTTAGCATAACCCATTACTTTGTACGTAAACGAACAAGGAAATTCCAGTAGGTCTTTTAGTTTAGCATCAGAATTAATGTTCATGTTTGACTCCAAGTTGGAAAGCAATTTTCGATAACAAGGGCGGGATATTACTGGCAATGAGGTTGGAACTCAAGAACAACAAAAGCCGCATTTAGCGGCTTTTGTTATTAGAAAGAACAAATTCTAAGTTAGAACAAGCCCTTTAGCAGTAATACGATGTAATCCCATAAGCGGCTAAATAGGCTGCCTTGTTCTACATTTTCAAGTGCAAGCAGTGGGTATTCAGCGACATCTTCACCATCAACTTGGTAGAAAAGTTTACCGACAACATCACCTTTACTGATTGGCGCTTCAAGCTCTTTCTCTAGAACAAAGCTCGCTTTTAGGTTCTTCGCTTGGCCGCGAGGTAAAGTTACATATGTATCTGTATCTACACCAAGAGCAACGGTATCTTTGTCACCCATCCAAATTTTCTCTTCAACAAACGTTTCACCAGCCGTGTGCGGTGCGACTGTTTCGAAGAAGCGGAAGCCGTAACCCAGTAATTTCTTACTTTCAGATTTACGAGCGTTGGCATTTTTGGTTCCCATCACAACGGCAACAAGGCGCATTTTACCTTCCGTTGCTGAGCTAACTAAGCTGTAACCAGCATTACTTGTGTGGCCAGTTTTAATGCCGTCCACATTCATGCTTTTATCCCAAAGAAGGCCATTACGGTTGTATTGAGTAATACCGTTGTAGGTGAACTTCTTCTCAGAGTAGATTCGGTACTCTGCTGGCACATCACGAATAAGCGCTTGGCCAAGTAAAGCCATATCGTAAGGTGTTGAGTATAAATTAGGGTTGTCTAGGCCGTGCACGTTAGCAAAGTGTGTGTCTGTCATGCCAATTGAGCTTGCCCAAGCATTCATTAAATCGACAAATGAATCTTCAGAACCTGCAATATGTTCAGCCATCGCAACACAGGCATCGTTACCTGATTGGATAATAATGCCGCGATTTAGCTCTTCTACTTTTACCGTTGTGCCAACTTCAATGAACATCTTTGAGGAGTCTGGGAAGTTTTTAGCCCAAGCATTTTGGCTAATAACGACATCATCTTGTAGGCTGATATTTCCGCGATCTAACTCCTGACCAATGACGTAGCTAGTCATCATTTTGGTTAAGCTCGCTGGAGACAGTTTGGTATTCATCTCTTTTTGCGCGAGAACTTTCCCTGAATGGAAGTCCATTAGAACAAAACCCTTCGCTGCGATTTGCGGAGCGTCAGGTACGACAATAGGAGCGGCAAACGCTGAAAATGCGATAGAGGCAGAAAGCGCGACCGATGAAGTTAAAATAGATGTAACGATTTTTTTAGTTTTGTTCATTTTGGGTGCAATTCTTTGGTTAACTGTCGGTATCTTAACAGAATCATTCTGGCAAGTCAGAAATGGTAACACTAGAAGCAGTGCTACTCATTGTCAATAGTGTTACTCATTGTTAATTTTGGCGTATGCTTTTTGATAAAAGCGGATGAATAGCCCAACATTTTAACTTGTTCTAAAGTTGTCTGCGTCAGAGCGTAGTCATTAAATGGGCCAAGGAACACTCGGTGCTGTTGCTCTGTACTCTCAAGAAAACTAGCAACTGATAGTTTTTGACCTAATTCATCCGCTAAAGTTCGGGTACGTTCAGGATGTTTTGAAGTGGCAACTTGAATAATGTACTTAGGCAGTAGCTTATTGGCTTGTTCGCCTACTGGTTTATCGATATTGATCACTTCAATCTCGACACTTGCTGTCCCTGTTTTAACGACATCGAGTTTATAAGCGGCGGCATAGCTAAGATCTATGATTCGACCTTCATGAAAAGGACCACGATCATTGACTCGAACAACGGCTGATTTTCCATTATCCGTATTGGTGACTTTAACATAGCTAGGAATCGGTAGCGTTTTATGGGCGGCAGACATGGAATACATGTCATAAATCTCACCATTTGAAGTTAGGTGCCCGTGAAACTTCTCTCCGTACCAAGAGGCTTTTCCTTGCTGTTTAAACTCATTGGTATTTTTGATTATTTTGTAATCTTTCCCTCTGAGTGTGTAGTCCGTATTCCCTCCTAGACTGTAAGGTTCATATTTTGGATGTGCATCTTCAATATGGTCAACAGTCAGTGGGGCATCAGGGGCAATATCATTATCTATTGAGTAGCGGCTAGCATCCTCTTTAGTTGAGGTACACCCAACTAAAACGGTGCCAAATAGAGCGAAAATGAAACAGCTGCGCATGGTCATAATTTATGTTGCCTTTGAGAATGCTTTTCTATGTGTATGGATCGACATTAACATACCGAAACCTGCCATAAGTGTCACCATAGAGGTTCCACCATAGCTTATCAGGGGCAGTGGTACACCAACTACGGGAAGAATGCCGCTCACCATGCCTATATTTACGAAAACATAGACAAAGAAACTGAGAACGATACTACCAGCCATCATTCTCCCAAAAGCGGTTTGAGCTTGGCTCGCTAAGAATAGCCCACGACCGATGATAAATAGATAAAGCGTTAATAGGAGTAAAATACCTATCATGCCCCATTCTTCTGCGATGACTGCAAAGATAAAGTCAGTATGTCGCTCTGGAAGGAACTCCAATTGTGATTGAGTACCTTGCAACCACCCTTTGCCTGAGATGCCACCTGACCCGATGGCGATTTTACTTTGAATAATGTGGTAACCCGCTCCGAGAGGATCAGATTCCGGATCAAAGAGTGTTCTTACGCGAACCTTCTGATATTCACGCATCAAAAAGAACCACAGGATAGGGATAAAACAACCTAAGGCTGTTGCGGCAGCTGCGATGATCTTCCAACTAATACCAGCCAGAAAGATCACAAAAATGCCAGAAGCAGCAATGAGGATTGAGGTTCCTAAGTCCGGCTGTTTTGCAATCAAAATAGTGGGAAGAAATACCATCACTAATGATATTACGAGCGTTTGAAAGGTCGGTGGGAGCGATCGCTTACCGATAAAGCGAGCGACCATTAATGGTACTGCAAGTTTGAGTAATTCTGATGGTTGGAATCGAACAAAGCCTAGGTTAAGCCAGCGTTGTGCCCCTTTTGAAGCCTCACCAAAAAACAGTACGCCTAGCAGTAGAACCACGCCACTGACAAAAAGTAAGGGCGCAAGCGTTTCATAGGTTCTCGGAGAGATCTGCGCTAAAAAAAGCATAACCCCTAAGGCTAAAGCCATACGCATCGCTTGGCGATCCATCATCGCCAGGCTCTGACCACTGGCGCTATACATCACAATGAGACCAAACCCCATAAGCACAAGTAAGCCAAGAAGGAGAGGCAAATCAATGTGGAAGCGCTCAAATAAAATTCGATTGCGACCGGTTGATGGATCCAGTTTCATTACTTGTTAGCCTCTTTCGAATTGAGAATGACATGGTCGAAAATTTTGCGCACCACAGGGCCACCATTGCTTGAACCGCCGCCTGCATTTTCAAGAACTAGGGTCACGATCAATTGTGGATCATCAACTGGGGCAAAACCGGTAAATAATGCGTGATCGCGTAAATGTTCCGCGAGCTCATCTGCGTTGTACTCTTGATCTTCTTTAAGGCCGAATACTTGTGCGGTCCCCGATTTTCCCGCAGACACATAAGACATTTTTTGGAATGAGCGTCTTGCTGTTCCCTTTTTGCCGTGATTCACTCGGCGCATCCCATCTTTTGCGATATCCCAATAACGAGTAGGCACGTTAGTGATAGGCGGGTAAGTCACGATCTCAGAAAGTTGTTGAGAAGAAAATTCGCCGCCATTCTCAATGGTTGAACGCAATAGGTGAGGAGCTGTCACTTGGCCATCATTCACCAATACTGATGTTGCCTTGGCAATTTGCATTGGTGTTGCCGTCCAATAACCTTGGCCAATACCAACAGGAATAGTATCACCTTGATACCATGGTGTTCTGTGTCTGCCCATTTTCCAGTCTCGGGTTGGCATATTGGCTTTGCTCTCTTCGTTGATATCAATGCCAGTGTAATCACCAAAGCCAAACATCATCATCCAACGAGATAGGCGGTCGATCCCCAGATCAAACGCGATTTGATAGAAAAAGGTATCCACAGACTCTTCAATTGCTTTGGAGATGTTAACTTTGCCATGTCCCCAGCGAAGCCAGTCTCTGAATGGTTTGGTTTTTGAGTTGGGTATTTTCCAATAACCGGGATCGTTACGTGTTGTACTTGGTGTAATAACCCCTTCCTCTAATGCCGCGACAGCAATAAAGGGCTTAATGGTTGATGCTGGTGGGTAAATACCGAGTGTGGCTCTATTTACCAGTGGGCGGTCTGGGTTGTTGAGTAGTGCGTTATAACCTTTCACCGATATTCCATGCACAAATGCATTGGGGTCATAACTTGGGCTAGAGACCATCGCAAGTACGCCATTGTCTTTCGGATCCAGAACAACGGCAGAGCCTCGGCGTCCATCTAATAATTTAGTGACGTACTGTTGTAGCTTAATATCTAAATTAAGAACAATATCTTTCCCTGGCACAGGAGGAACATATTTTAGAGTTCGGATAATTCGCCCGCGGCTATTGACTTCCACTTCTTGGTAGCCGGCAATCCCATGTAAGACATCTTCGTAATAGCTTTCGATGCCCAATTTCCCGATATCACGGGTTGCTTGATAATTGGAGTCTTTCTCTTCTCGAATCAGTTTCTGCATATCGCGGTCATTGATGCGAGACACGTAACCAATAACGTGAGTAAGTTCTCTTCCAAAAGGGTAGAAACGCTTTAGTGTTGCAGTCACTTCAACCCCAGGGTATTTGTGCTGATTAACTGCAAAGATTGCGACTTGTTCTTCTGTTAACTGAGTTAATAACGGGACCGACTTAAAACGGCGAGCGCGTCTTTTCTCTTTTTTGAAGCGAGCCACTCGTTCTGGAGAGATCTCTAAAATTGCTCGAAGACGTTCAATCGTCTCATCGATGTTTTTAATTTTTTCAGAGGTGAGTTCTAAATTATAAACAGGGCGATTTTCGGCAAGTAATACACCATTACGATCATAAATCAGGCCACGGTTGGGCGCGATAGGAACGACTTTAATGCGATTGTCGTTAGAGCGAGTTTTATAATCTTGGTATTGGTTGACTTGGATGTTGTATAGGTTTGCAATGAGAAGCCCCATCATCACAATAATACCAATAAATGATACAACAGCACGGCTAGAAAATAGCCGTGCTTCTGCTTTGTAATCTCGTATTTGGCTACGTCTGCGTAACATTACAAATTATTCTCGGTGGTACGGATGATTAGTTGTAATACTCCATGCTCGATATAAGCTTTCAGCCATAACGATTCGAACAAGGGGGTGAGGAAGTGTGAGTGCAGATAAAGACCAACTCTGCTCAGCTGCCGCTTTACAAGCCGGTGCTAACCCTTCAGGTCCACCAATTAGGATAGAGACATCACGAGCGTCTAACTTCCAACTCTCTAATTGACCAGCTAGCTGTTCGGTATCCCATTTCTTACCTGGGATATCGAGCGTAACAATGCGGTTGCCTTTAGGTACGGCAGCCAACATCGCTTCCCCTTCCTTTTGCAGAATACGAGCAATATCAGCGTTCTTTCCGCGCTTGCCTGCTGTAATCTCAATTAAATCGAGTGGCATGTCATGTGGGAATCGACGACGATATTCTTGAAAGCCTTCCTCTACCCACTTGGGCATCTTTGTTCCGACTGCGATTAATTGAATTTTCAAAAGACTAGCTCCACAACTTTTCTAGTTGGTAAAGCTCACGGTGTTCCTCTTGCATCACATGCAACATGCTTGTGCCTAAATCTAGAACGACCCATTCACCTTCTTGCTCACCGCTAATTGCGATAGGTTCAATACCTGATTTTTTCATTTCATCGGCTACATGTTCTGCGATAGAAGCGACATGGCGCTTAGAAGTGCCCGTACAAACAATCATGTAATCTGTGATGTTTGATTTGCCTTCTACATTAATCGTAACAATGTTTTCTGCTTTCATGTCGTCAGCTTTATCAGCTAAGAAGTTGTTCAATTCTGCTTGTAACACGGTGTGTTCCTCTGGGGCTTAGATATAAGCTTTAAATAAAATGGTAAAAATGAAATTCATTTCGCGGGCAGTGTATACCACGATTTTAGTTGTGAAAAGCGGTCGAGAACGGTATCTCATGCTCAGGCTTACACACTTCTAGGCTTAACTGTATTAATTGTGGCCAAGGTGAATGTTCATATTGTGTTTTTGCTGTGAGCTCTATTTGAGTCAGTAAAATGAGCAGTCGATGAATCTTAGCTACAGATAAACGCTGAAGCGCGGCATTATAAAACGGTCGCTTTGATTGCCATATTCTATTTTTTTCAAAGACTTGAGCCATATTCATCAGCTTCGATTGTTGATGCATTCTAAGCAGTAGGCTGAACTCTTTTTGAATGCTTCGAAGTAGAATGACCGTTTCGACACCTTCGGCTTCAAGCTGACGTAATATCCGCTGTGCCCGATTGGCTTTGCCTATTAATAGGGCATCGATCCAATGAAAAGTCGTAAAATGATTATGTCTGCTTAAGGCTTCTTCTAAGCGAACGAGCGTAAGTTGTCCGTCAGGGTAGAGTAAAACTAATTTTTCTAAGCTCTGAGCCAGTGCAAATAAGTTACCTTCATGCCACTGAGCAAGCATTTGTAGTGCTTCTGGATCTGGCTTTAAGCCTAATTTTCGACAACGAGCTTGAACAAACTGTGGTAGACGCTGGATGTCTGGCGTTAAGCAGCTGACCCAGTCACCCTGTGCGGAGAGGGCTTTGAACCATTTGGCATTTTCTTGCGCTTTCGTCAGTTTGCTACCGACAAGGATCAGTAGAATATCGCTATGAAGCAAGCTTGATAGTGCGAGTAACTCTTTTGCTATTGCCGCATTTACGCCTGATTCTGGAAGCTCTAATTCAATAATTTGGCGAGAAGAAAACAAGCTAAGTGCTTGGCAGCAATCCGCAACTTGATTCCAATCCAAACTGTTATCAATTGAAAATCGATGTTTTTCATCGAACCCTTGCTCTTTAGCGATATGTTGAATCGCTTCGCGGCTTTCCTGAAGCAGTAATGGTTCATTACCAAATAGCAAATAGACGTTTTGAAGTTGACGGCTAAGGTGCTCGGTTAATTTGTCTGCATAAATGCGCATTATTGATCTTAATTACTGCTTGTTGATTGGTTATTGCTATTAGGCAAGCTTGACGTCGCGATATCACGAGATTTTTTTAGCTCAGCTTCACTTATTTGAGTTCGAGTTCGAGCAAGCTGACGGATGATCTGAGCGGCAGCCTGTGTACGCATTTCACTTTCAATGACATCTCGTTCAACTGATTTTGCTAGGGCCGTTAATGGGTTGTCTAAGTAATTACGATTAACGGTAGTGGAAAAAACGTCTGAACCGATAGTTGGTAGAGTTACTCGATAAGAGACTTTATAGGTCAGCTCTTTCTCTGCGGCTTGGCTATTTTGGTATAGAGAAAGAGTCCGTTCATCGATGCTTTCATCGATGAGGTGAATATTGGGAGTGGTGTTCGATGGTGTTACAAGAGTGATATTGTTAAGTATTAGCTGATCTTTAACATCACGAGTTAACTCATTATATTGGTCGAAACTGGTTAGTGAGAGTGTTGCAAGCTCTTGTGGGATGGAGTATTCGCCACGTAAGTGGAAGCCACATGCACTGACTAAACTAGTAAGTAAGACAACAAGTGAAATCTTCATTGACGGTAGGGAAAATAGGCGCATTGTTTGATGGCTCTCATGTAGTGGAATACTTATCTCAGCCCACTGTTGTGCTAATGAAATAGGTTGAGATAAATAGTTGGTTAGTTTGAATAATAAACAGGACAGTAATGGCTGTCCTGTTTAAAGACAGATTAACTACAAAATAGTTCGTAATTAATCTGCCACATTAAATTCATGTCGCAATCTTAGTTAGCTACGATGTTTAGAAGCTTGCCTGGTACGAAGATAACTTTACGAATCGTTAAGCCATCTAGGAACTTCTTAGCGTTCTCATCGTTTAGACCAAGTTCACGAACTTGTTCTTCTGTTGCGTCAGCAGCAACCGTTAGCTTCGCACGTAGCTTACCGTTGATCATGACAACGATAGTTTTCTCGTCTTCCACTAGCGCTTTCTCATCAAACGTTGGCCATGTTGCTGAGTCTACGTTTGATTCACCAAGTGCAATCCACATTTCGTAAGAGATGTGTGGAGTCATTGGGTAAAGCATGCGAACTACTGCTTTAAGCGCTTCATCAAGGATTGCGCGATCTTGTACTGATTCTTGAGGTGCTTTTGCAAGCTTGTTCATCAGTTCCATGATTGCCGCAATCGCAGTGTTGAACGTTTGGCGACGGCCAATATCGTCTGTCACTTTCGCGATAGTTTTGTGGATATCACGACGAAGTGCTTTCTGGTCACCAGATAGAGAAGAAGCATCAACAGTTTCAGCTGCACCTTTAGAAGAGTGAGCGTGAACCAGTTTCCAAACACGTTTAAGGAAACGGTTAGCGCCTTCAACGCCAGACTCTTGCCATTCAAGCGTCATATCAGCAGGTGATGCAAACATCATGAATAGACGTACTGTATCAGCGCCGTACTTGTCTACCATCTCTTGCGGGTCGATACCGTTGTTTTTCGACTTAGACATTTTGATCATGCCTGAGTGTTCTACGTTACGACCTTCGTTATCAACCGCTGTTTCAATGCGACCTTTACCATCACGCTCGATAGTCACGTCAGTTGGAGCAATCCACTCTTTCGTGCCTTTCTCGTTGGTGTGGTAGAACGCATCAGCCAGAACCATGCCTTGACATAGTAGTTGCTTGAACGGTTCGTCAGACGTCACATACCCCGCATCACGTAGAAGCTTATGGAAGAAACGAGAGTAAAGCAGGTGCATACAAGCGTGTTCAATACCACCAACGTATTGGTCAACTGGCAACCAGTAGTTTGCTTTTTCTGGGTCTAAAATGTCGTCAGCTTGTGGTGAACAGTAACGTGCGTAGTACCATGAAGACTCCATGAACGTATCGAACGTATCAGTTTCACGTAGCGCAGGTTCGCCATTGAATGTGGTTTCAGCCCAAGATTTGTCAGCTTTGATTGGGCTAGTAACTCCATCCATTACTACATCTTCAGGAAGAATCACTGGCAGTTGGTCTGCTGGTACAGGGTGAACTTCACCATCTTCAGTGGTTACCATTGGGATTGGAGCGCCCCAGTAACGCTGACGAGACACACCCCAGTCACGTAGACGGAAGTTTACTGTCTTCTTACCTTTGCCTTCAGCTTCTAGCTTCGCAGCGATTGCATCGAACGCTTCTTGGAACGCAAGGCCATCGAATTCACCAGAATCGAACAGTACACCTTTCTCAGTGTAAGCTGCTTCAGACACATCTAGCTCAGAACCGTCTTCAGGTTTGATTACTGGGATGATATCGATGCCGTACTTAGTTGCGAACTCGTAGTCACGTTGATCGTGAGCAGGAACCGCCATTACCGCACCTGTGCCGTAATCCATAAGAACGAAGTTTGCTACGTAAACAGGAACAACACGACCGTTAAGAGGGTGGATAGCTGTTAGGCCAGTATCCATACCTTTCTTTTCCATCGTTGCGAGTTCTGCTTCTGCCACTTTAGTGTTGCGACATTCATCAACGAATGCAGCAAGCTCAGGGTTGTTCTTAGATGCTTTCTCTGCAAGAGGGTGACCTGCAGCTATACCAACATAAGAAACACCCATTAGTGTATCTGGGCGAGTTGTGTACACTTCTAGTGGTGCTTCTTCGCCGTTAACAGCGAAAGATAGCTCAACACCTTCAGAGCGACCGATCCAGTTGCGCTGCATGGTTTTAACCATTTCAGGCCAACCTTCAAGGTTGTCTAGGTCGTCTAGTAGCTCTTGAGCGTACTCAGTGATTTTAATGAACCACTGTGGAATTTTCTTTTGTTCTACTGGAGTGTCACAACGCCAGCAACAACCGTCTTCTACTTGCTCGTTCGCAAGAACAGTTTGGTCGTTTGGACACCAGTTAACAGAAGAAGTCTTTTTGTACACTAGGCCTTTTTCGTAAAGCTTAGTGAAGAACTCTTGTTCCCAGCGGTAGTACTCTGGAGTACAAGTCGCGAATTCACGTTTCCAGTCGTAACCAAAGCCAAGAAGCTTAAGTTGGTTTTTCATGTACTCGATGTTTTCGTAAGTCCACGGTGCTGGAGCGGTTTTGTTTTTTACTGCTGCGTTTTCAGCAGGTAGACCAAATGCATCCCAACCAATAGGTTGCATAACATTTTTGCCTTGCAGTCGTTGGAAACGAGATACCACATCACCGATGGTGTAGTTACGCACGTGACCCATGTGCAGTCGGCCACTTGGGTAAGGGAACATAGAAAGACAGTAGAATTTTTCTTTGTTTGGGTCTTCACTTACAACGAAAGTCTCGCTGTTATCCCAGTGTTGTTGAACCTTTTGTTCAATCTCTTGCGGGTTATATTGTTCTTGCATCGATGGTATCCGGTTATCTTGGAATTTGTGAGTTCGGTTAGAACAGAATCTAGTTGATCGTCATAGAATACCTAAAGGAGCGTAGTACAACAATAGAAATACCTATTCCATTGGTTATCTGTAGGCGAAGAGTTCTACTATGATCAATAGAATGAAGGTAAATTCACGGAGGTGGGGTATGCCAAAGCGTAAAAAAGGTTATGAAGAAGTGCTAGAGGATGTGGTTGAAACTCTCAAACACAGCCCTGATGAGATAGGCAATGTGCTTGAAACCTCGGGCAAAGTTGTTAATGCTGCCAATGATATGACAAAAGATGAGCTCTCATTAGTTTCTGCCTATGTTAAATCTGACTTGAAAGAGTTTGCTGATAATTATGAAGAGAGTAAAAGCGGTCCATTTTATTTGATGATCACTGATACTATCTGGCAGGGGTTACTGGAAATTACCGACCGAACCAAAGTTGAATGGGTCGAGTTATTTAAAGATTTAGAACATCAGGGGCTTTATCAATCAGGAGAGGTGATAGGGCTTGGTATTTTGGTCTGTGAAAACTGCGGACATAAAGTGCAATATAGCCACCCAACCATTATTTCAACCTGTTCTCGTTGTGGTAATAACGGGTTTAGTCGCCAGGCGTTAAAACCATAGCGAGGCCAGTTGGCTTTATAGCTAAAAAAAGGAGGTATGATCCACTCATACCTCCTTTTTAATGCCATTACGATAGGGCTTAGATTATTCTTTTCTGAATTTCCAACCTATCAATAAACTTAATAGTACCCAAATATATAGCGGCCAAGTGCCTACCGTTCGATACGGTGTCATGCCATCCGTTGAGGTTAACTCAGCGTTAAGAACCGCGGTCTCAAATTGTGGTGCGAGTTCAATTATCTTTCCCTTGTAATCAGTGACACCTGTGACGCCATTGTTGGTTGAACGTATCAGAGGTTTGCCTAGTTCTAGGGCACGCATTCGCGCAATTTCCATGTGTTGCAAAGGCCCGATAGAGCGGCCAAACCAAGCATCATTCGACAAGGTTAAGATAAAATCGGTCTCTTCGGTTACGTTCTGCCTAACTTGTTCATTGAAGATGATTTCATAACAGAGTGCAGGAGCTAAGTGACGCCCATTTGCCACAATATTCGGTTGCACAAAATCACCGCGACTGAACGAAGACATCGGCAAGTTGAAGAAAGGGGCTAATGGCCTTAATAGAGCTTCTAAAGGAACAAATTCGCCAAATGGTAATAGGTGGTGTTTATGGTAACGCTGATTTACATCATAGCGGTAGTCACCGTAAGGCGTGGTTCCTATTGCTAGTACACTATTGTAATACTTTCGGTTTTCAGCTTGGTTAACCACACCTGTAATGATAGCGCTGCTGTTCATTTTGGCCGCTGAATCTAAGTTGCTTAGAAAGGATGAGACTTCAGATTCAAAAGCCGGGATTGCAGCCTCTGGCCAGATGACGATATCGGCATCCCAATTTTCACGGCTTAGATCGGTGTACTTCATGATGGTCGGCCAGCGTTGACTTGGTAACCATTTTAGCTCTTGATCGATATTACCTTGAATAAGTGCCACCGACGTTGTTTTTTCTGGGTTTGGTGTTACCCAATCGATGTTTCGAATTCCAAAACCTGATGCAAGGATCACCATTGGGATAATTGAGACTGCCCAACGTTTATGAATGATTGCATAGGCTAAGCTAGATGCAGAAATGACAATTAAAAGAGTCAGTAACTCCACACCTCCAATAGGAGCAAACGGGGCGAGGGGGCCATCAATTTGACTATAACCCAGCCAAAGCCACGGGAAGCCCGTCATTACCCAGCCTCGTAGCCAGTCGAAGACTAACCACAGAGCTGGCAGCACGAGAAAATATCGAGATCGAGATCCGCGCTGTTGAGTATGTGGGAAGAATTTGTTTAAACACCAAGCAAACAAGCCTGAGTAAATGGCTAAATAGCCGACCAGCATCGCCATGAGAAATAGGTTAGCAATGAGTGGCATTCCACCGAAGCCTGCAATGCTGACGTATACCCAACTGATGCCAGCACCAAATTGACCAATTCCCCAAGCGTAACCAATCGCTAATGCACTTTTAGGGCTGCGATTATGAATTAACAGGAAAAAAATGGCAGGGCTGAGAATGGCTAACGGCCAGATTTGATATGGAGCAAAGGCAAGTGTGGTTGTTGCGCCAACAAAAACGGCCGCAAGCGGCCGTAGTAGGCGATGAGTAAGTTTATTATTCATCTAATTATTTTCTATGTTCTCTATATAAAGAAACTAGCGTTACTCTTCGGTAGTCGGAAGAGGCTCTTCATCTGGAATTGTTACCTGCAATTGGACAACTCTTCGATTATCTGCTGCCGTTACCTTAAAGCTATAGCGACCTATTTCGACAATTTCTCCGCGTGAAGGGAGGTGTCCAAAGTTAGTCATAACCAACCCACCTACAGTATCTACTTCTTCATCGCTGAATTGAGTACCAAAAGTGTCATTGAAATCTTCAATTGTGGTTAAAGCTTTAACTGCAAAGGTATGTTTGCTCAGCTTACGGATATCAAGCTCTTCTTCTTCATCGTCGAATTCATCTTCAATTTCGCCAACGATCTCTTCTAAGATATCTTCAATGGTGACTAGGCCAGAAACACCGCCGAATTCATCGACGACAATCGACATGTGATAGCGTTCCTCTCGGAACTCTTTCAATAGTCGATCAACGCGTTTGCTTTCGGGAACAACCACCGCAGGGCGGATCACTTGTTCAATATCGAATGGTGCGCTTCCTGAACCTAAGTACTTAAGTAGGTCCTTCGCTAATAGAATGCCTTCCACATGGTCTTTGTCTTCACTGATCACTGGGTAGCGAGAGTGTTGAGCATCAGTAATCAACGCAATTAATGTATCTAAATCATCAGTGCGTTCTACTGTAACCATTTGCGAACGTGGCAACATGATGTCACGTACTCGCATTTCGGAAATTTCCATTACACCCTCAAGCATGTCGCGGGTGTCGTGGTCAATAAGGTCATTAACTTCAGAATCTCGAATAACATCTACGAGCTCTTGGCGATCTTTTGGATCACCTTGAAATATTTGACCTATGCGTTCTAAGAAGGACTTTCTACTCGGACCTTCAGACTTTTTACTTCCCTCAGAAGTGGGGGGGTTACCTTCGTTCATGATTTCTCAAAAAATAACGCTATCAGATGTGTGATAGCACACATAAAGTAGATCTAAGTTAAATACTTAATACTACTGTTTTTCTGCGATGTACGGGTCGTCATAACCCATAGATTGCATGATTTCTGTTTCGAGACTTTCCATCTCTTCAGCTTCATCGTTCTCGATATGATCATAACCTAGCAGATGCAAGCTACCATGTACAACCATATGCGCCCAGTGTGCCAGTAGAGGCTTACTTTGCTCTTCTGCTTCTTTTTCGACAACTTGGCGGCAAATGATGAGATCACCTAAGAGATCGATCTCGATACCCGGAGGCGCTTCAAAAGGAAAAGATAACACATTCGTTGGTTTATCTTTGCCACGGTAGTCATAATTTAGCTGGTGGCTTTCTTGTTCATCCACAATACGAACCGTTAATTCAGCTTGAGGTTGAAATTGAGTGATGGTTTTGTCTAACCATCCCTGAATATCTTTCTCGCTTGGAAGGCCGCTTTCATTTTCGACCGCTAATTGTAGATCTAGTTCGATTGACATTGGTTCACCAGTAATCTTAGTGCGTAATAATAATTGAATTAGTTTGTCTGCGTATTTTGTGCAAGGGCAGATTCACGCTCTTCACGGCGGCGCTGTTCTATTAATTTGCGCTCTTTTTGATCGTTGTTTTCCCATTTCTCATAAGCGTTAACGATACGAGCAACCACTGGATGTCGTACAACATCGTCAGCTAGGAAGAAATTGAAGCTAATCTCATCGACATCACTGAGCACTTCAATGGCATGGCGTAAACCTGAACGCGCGCCACGTGGTAAGTCTATCTGGGTAACATCGCCAGTAATTACCGCTCGCGAATTAAAACCAATACGAGTTAAGAACATCTTCATCTGTTCGATAGTCGTATTTTGGCTTTCATCAAGAATGATAAAGGCATCGTTCAAAGTACGTCCGCGCATATAGGCCAGCGGTGCAACTTCAATGACGTTACGCTCAATTAATTTTTCAACACGCTCAAAACCAAGCATTTCAAATAGAGCATCGTAAAGAGGGCGTAGGTATGGATCGACTTTTTGGCTTAGATCGCCCGGTAAAAATCCTAGCTTTTCTCCAGCCTCGACCGCTGGACGCGTCAGTAGAATGCGACGAACTTCTTGACGTTCTAGTGCATCTACCGCAGCCGCAACAGCCAGGTAGGTTTTACCCGTACCAGCAGGGCCAATACCAAAGGTAATGTCGTGAGTGACCATATTGACCAAGTATTGGCCTTGGTTAGGCGTTCGTGGCTTGATGACGCCTTTCTTGGTCTTGATGAACACCTCTTTGCCGTGCTCCATGACTGAATCGGCAACGTGCTCTAATACACCAGACTCTTTGATCGCTAAGTGGATATGATCCGGTTCGATGTCGGGAGTATTACCACGGACAGGAGCGGTTTCAACATATAGCGTCTTTAAAATATCAAGTGCAGCAGAGGCTGAATATGCCTTACCAACAATACTGAAATAGTTATTTCTATGGTTGATTTCGACGCCTAAGCGACGCTCTAGCTGTTTGATATTATCGTCGAAAGGACCGCAAAGGCTGGATAAACGGCGGTTGTCAGAAGGTTCTAGATCAATTTCTAAAGTTACTATTTTATTGCTCAATGCGACCTCACATTCAGACTATCTAATAAAGCCCGAGGACATCGGGCTTTATTGATACATTATATTGTTATTTTGAGATTATGCTTTTGCAACTAGGGTGTAAAGGTTGCAACGCCTAATTCATCTTCTTTTCGTGTTTTTTCCATCATTTCTGTTGGAGAAGTAACGCTTCGAAGATCCATCTCTTTCTCTGTACGGATCAGTTCGCCGCGCAATGAGTTAGTGAAAACATCGGTAATTTTAACATCAACGAATTGGCCAATTAAGTCTGCCGAGCCTTCGAAGTTAACCACACGGCTGTTTTCAGTACGGCCACGAAGTTCCATAAGGTTTTTCTTCGACGGGCCTTCCACTAAAATACGCTGCTCTGTACCTAACATTAGACGAGAAAAACGCATCGCTTGAGCGTTGACCGTTTGTTGTAGTTCGTACAAACGTTCTTTCTTCTCTTGCTCTGGAGTATCACATGGGTAGTCTGCCGCAGGAGTGCCTGGGCGAGGAGAGAAGACAAAGCTGAAGCTCATATCGAAGTCGATTTCTTTAATCAGCTTCATTGTGTCTTGGAAGTCTCTGTCGGTTTCACCAGGGAAGCCAACAATGAAATCTGAACTGATCTGAATATCTGGACGCGCTTTACGTAGCTTACGAATGATTGATTTGTACTCAATAGCAGTATGAGGACGCTTCATCATGGTCAAAATACGATCTGAGCCGCTTTGTACTGGCAAGTGTAAGAAGCTCACAAGTTCTGGAGTATCTTTATATACTTCAATGATGTCGTCACCAAATTCTAGCGGGTGGCTAGTGGTGAAACGAATACGGTCGATGCCATCGATAGAAGCCACTAAACGTAGTAATTCAGCAAATGAACAAATATCGCCGTCAAACATAGGACCACGATAGGCGTTTACGTTCTGGCCAAGCAGGTTAACTTCACGTACGCCTTGCTCTGCTAATTGTGCAATTTCAAAAAGTACATCATCCATCGGACGACTCACTTCTTCACCACGAGTGTAAGGCACAACGCAGTAAGTACAGTACTTTGAGCAGCCTTCCATGATAGAGACAAACGCCGTTGCGCCATCTGCTTTTGGTTCAGGAAGATTGTCGAATTTTTCGATCTCAGGGAAAGAAATATCCATCACTGGTTTTTCGTTTGATAGCGATGAGCGGATCATCTCTGGCAGACGGTGCAGCGTTTGTGGGCCAAAAATTACATCTACATAAGGTGCACGTTGACGAATATGGTCGCCTTCTTGAGTCGCAACACAACCACCGACGCCAATCACAACGCCTTCTTTCTTATCTTTCAGTGTTTTCCAACGACCAAGCTGGTGGAATACTTTTTCTTGAGCTTTTTCACGGATCGAACAAGTATTAAGTAGGAGTACATCTGCTTCCTCAGGTACTTCTGTTAGCTCGTAGCCATTTGCAGCATTTAGCAGGTCAGCCATTTTTGATGAATCGTATTCGTTCATCTGGCAGCCCCAAGTTTTTATTAGCAGTTTCTTACTCATCTTTTGTTCGCTCGATCGTTAGTTTAATTTAAGGGAGCAAATCGCCCAGTATTTCTCCGCCTAGAATATGTCAGCTATAGCTGTGCTCAGGCGGCAAGCCGCGTATTGTACTGCTTTAAAAACCAACTGACTAGTAGTCGACGCAAATCTCTTCAAGCCACCATTCCACAAGGTGTTCACTGCTCAAAAAGGGCAGTTTTATCGTTAAATAGTTTCGCAATAAGGTTACGAAATCGTACAATTAAAAATAGGCGATAAATCAACATGATGAAGTGTAAAAAATGAACAAATTTGATATTGCAGTGGTGGGCGGTGGCATGGTTGGTGCTGCGATTGCACTTGGTTTTGCAAAGCAGGGCAGGAGCGTTGCTCTTATTGAGGGGGCTCGCCCTAAAGGTTACGAACATGACCAACCAATGGACACTCGAATCTCTGCAATATCTCAGACATCAGTGAATCTATTGAGCTCGTTAGGGGCATGGGAGGCTGTTTCTTCAATGAGAGTGTGCCCATATCGTCGTTTGGAAACGTGGGAACACCCTGAATGCCGAACTCGCTTTAGTTCTGATGACGTTAATTTAGTCCAGCTTGGTTATATTGTTGAAAATCGTTTGATTCAATTGGGATTATGGGAGCAATTTGAACAGCAACCTTCATTATCCCTTTTCTGTCCGGATAAATTGAAATCAATTGCATTCGGAGTCGAAGAGAATCAAATAGCCCTAGAATCAGGAACCAAACTCACAGCTAATTGGGTTGTTGGTGCTGATGGAGCTAATTCTGTAGTTAGGCAACAAGCAAATATAGGCGTAACCGCATGGGATTATCGTCAGCACTGCATGTTAATTAATGTTGAAACGGAACTTCCGCAGCAAGATATTACGTGGCAACAGTTTACCCCTTCAGGGCCTCGATCATTCCTACCATTGTGTGGGAATCAAGGTTCACTCGTTTGGTATGATTCACCAAAGCGAGTTAAGCAGCTAATGAATATGAGCCATGTACAATTGCGTAATGAAATTGTGAGTGTTTTCCCTCGCGAGTTAGGTGATATCAAAGTACTTCAAACCGGATCGTTTCCGCTTACTCGTCGTCATGCTCAGCAATATCACAAGAATGGATGTGTTCTTGTGGGTGACTCTGCACATACGATTAACCCATTAGCAGGACAAGGGGTTAATCTTGGCTTTAAAGATGTTGCAGCATTATTAGATATAACGGCTGAACAAGATGAGCTCACTACTGACTTACTGAGAAAATACGAGCGATGTCGCCGTGGTGATAATTTATTGATGCAAAGCGGGATGGATTTTTTCTACAAAACATTCAGCAATGATCTTATGCCTTTAAAGGTGGTAAGAAATGCAGTGCTTAAAGTGGCTGAAAACTCAGGACCAATTAAGCAGCAAGTTCTGAAATATGCGTTAGGGTTGTAGCGGTTTCGGCCAATGCTGTAAGTTTAACTAACTCGAAGAGTAAATAGAGTAGAAGAGAGTCTTTAATAGGCTCTTTTTTATTGCTGAAGAAACATATAGACAGGGGAATAGACTTAGAAAGAAGTAGGTATAGAAATAAGTAGGTATAGAAAGAAATGGGGACTGGTAGAAATAGATAAACAGCAGATAAAAGAAAACCCAACTAAAAAGCTGGGTTTCTAATTTTCTTTTACAAGAAATAATGGTGCGGTCGGAGAGACTTGAACTCTCACACCTCTCGGCGCCAGAACCTAAATCTGGTGCGTCTACCAATTCCGCCACGACCGCAGCAAGTCTTTCCTCTCAACTAAGCAAATAACCTAGCGAAGAGTATATAGTTAGGAAGACTATTGGTAAGTCT
>NZ_SYUT01000082.1:0-592 GCF_005146325.1 Vibrio genomosp. F6
TAATTGGGCGTTAGTTGCTCGAAGGGATAAGTATGAAGTTTAACGTCAAAGAAACGGTTTTCTCATATCCACAGTCAATGCTTGATGAGTGGAAAATTGGTCATAAAGAGTGGATCCCTGAGTCATTATTTGTACCAAACGAAGTGTACAATCAGCCTCGTTATCACTTTGGAGAATATTTTGCTCTGAAACAGTATTTGGATGCAGGTTGGCAAGGAACCGCTTATTACGCACTCGGGGACTGGGAACCAAATAATGTAAAATATGACCAAGGTCGGGCGATTGTCGCAAAGTACATTGATCCAATTCGATTAACGATTTTCAAAGCTTTAAGGCAAGGGTTAACTTCTGGAGAGCCTGATTTAATGCTGTACAAAGAGGATGGCTCAGTACTATTCGTCGAAGTGAAAAAAGAATCAGATCGTATTTCAAAATCTCAACTTATTTGTTTGGCTCAAATTAAATCAATTCTGGGTTGTGATGTTGCAGTTACATATTTAACGGAAAGTAATAAAGTTTACAAAGCAAAGACCTACGAGCTAGACATTTTGGAAGTTCCGCAGTCGTGTATAGAACGCAACTAACAAACAAT
>NZ_SYUT01000082.1:1273-3604 GCF_005146325.1 Vibrio genomosp. F6
GTGTTTACGGTGCAATGGTTTAGCTTGGGTGTTATAGCGTTGTCGCACCTTAATTGGGCGTTAGTTGCAAATGGAGAATCATGGAAGAATTATCAGGTGGACGAGAGTCTTCAATATTCCGAGATGGCGATGTCGTCTATCGACCAGTTCAGCCTTGGAGTAACACGATTCATAGGTTGCTAGAACATTTAAAAGACTCTGGCTTCAATGAAGCACCTCAGTTTCTCGGCGTTCAAGGCGATCAAGAGAAGTTAAGTTTTGTAACTGGTGAGACATTCAATTACCCGTTAACGGGTGCTATCGCTACACAAGAGGCTTTGGTGTCAGCCGCTAAATTGCTGAGAAAGCTTCACGACTCAACTGCAACATTCGTTAGTCATATTGAACCTAATCACTTGCCTTGGATGTTAGAACCTCGAGAGCCATTTGAGGTCATATGTCATGGAGACTTTGCACCCTATAATGTTGCTCTCACCGGTAATATTGTGAGTGGCGTATTTGACTTTGATACCTCGCATCCAGCACCAAGGATTTGGGATTTAGCATATTCACTTTATTGCTGGGCTCCGTTTAAAACGGACAGTGTCGATAGGCTAGGTTCGATTGAGGATCAAACTAAAAGAGCTAAGGTATTCTGCGACAGTTATGGTGCTTCGTTGGGTCAGCGGGAACAACTCGCAGATCATATGGTTATACGCCTAAACGCACTAGTCAGCTTTATGCGCCAAGAGGCAGCCAATGGCAGCGAACAATTTTCTGAGAACATCGAGCACGGTCATCTTCAATCTTATCTCGATGATATAAAATACATTATCGATAATAAGCAAAAAATTCATCGCGCGTTGTGCAACTAACAAAGCGTTTAAGACGGACTCCCAACGCATGGCGTTTTCGGCTTTCTTCGGTTTAAGTGTCTATGTCACAATGGTTTAGGTAGGGTGGTCGGCGTTGCTCACCACTTAACGCGGCGTTATGAGGCTAATCAAATTTGGAGTACAAATGGAAGAAACTGTCAAAGTTTTTAGAGGCAAAATTGATTCAGATAGTGGGTACGTTTCTAAGCGACGGGGTTTAATATTACTATCTATGATTATGTTAGCCTTTACTTTTACAGGGGCTAAATTAACAGAAGTAAATACACTCATATTTAAATTTACTTTAGATCATCAAACTGGATTGCTTGAGTTGATGGTATTGGCTCAGTTATATTATTTTGCTCGTTATTACAGCTATGCATTCCCATATCAATCTGAGTTAGCCGAACTTTGGAAGTCCCGTTTGATGACAGATTATAAAGTTTTTAACTTCGATGAGGCGTCACAAGAGGTTTCTGGGTTAGTAGCAAAAAAGATGAATTTATTTGGAGGTGATTTTCCAGAGTGTCGGGGAACCAAATATGAAGTAAGTGGCTTATTTCAAAGGAATGTATATTTCGAGTCTTATATGATTGGAAGTGAAGGTGAGCATGAACCATATGTTGAAGTGTACAGATTAAATCAATTTGATGAATTTTGGACGAGAAAACATTTTTGGGCTTTATTGAGAGTTGAAACTAGGTATAGATTCTCAGCTCTTTTCCAATATCGAGAGAATTTGGATATTCTAGGACCATATTTTATTGGTTTTATTGCGCTATATATAACTTTAACAAATAGTAATTTAGATTTTTCTAGGTTTTTAGAACTTCTTTTGTAAAGCCTCATAACAAAGCATTTAAGGCGGATTCCCAACGCTCGGCATTTTTGGTTTGCTTTGAATTTAGTGTTTACGGCACAATACTTTAGGTCCAGTGGTCTGCGTTGCTCACCACTTAATGCGGCGTTATGTGTAGGTCACAGGAAATCAATTCTGTATTTTTTATAAGCCATCAATTAAGATGGCTTTGATCTTGAAATCTAGTCTATTTGTTTGGCGACGATCAGCCTAGATATTTTAATGCGATACTAACGAGAGTTAGTAAGCAAATTGCTATTTCGATAACATCATTCAGCAATATGATCTCCTATGTTATGTAGGTAAATGAGCCACTAATGCGCACGTGACTAGTTAGCATTAGTGGTTTTTTTGTATCTGGACTTAATCATATCGGACACGAATTAAAGTTGCAAACAGCTTTTCAACTGGTGGTGGTCTCTTTTTATGTCGTTATTGTGGATAACTCGATAAAATCCTTTAAAAACAAAGGTAAGTTATTAACACTTGGTTTTGCGAGTTACACATAACAAAGCGTTTAAAACGGATTCCCAACGCTCGGCATTTTTAGTTTGCATTGAATTTAGTGTTTACGGCACAATACTTTAGGTGCAGTGGTCTGCGTTGCTCACCACTTAA
>NZ_SYUT01000083.1:0-3447 GCF_005146325.1 Vibrio genomosp. F6
ACACCCTGCCTATCAACGTTCTAGTCTTGAACAACCCTTTAGGGCACTTAAAGTGCCAGGGAAGACTCATCTCAGGGCTCGCTTCGCGCTTAGATGCTTTCAGCGCTTATCGATTCCGAACTTAGCTACCGGGCAATGCCACTGGCGTGACAACCCGAACACCAGAGGTTCGTCCACTCCGGTCCTCTCGTACTAGGAGCAGCCCCCTTCAATCTTCCAACGCCCACGGCAGATAGGGACCGAACTGTCTCACGACGTTCTAAACCCAGCTCGCGTACCACTTTAAATGGCGAACAGCCATACCCTTGGGACCGACTTCAGCCCCAGGATGTGATGAGCCGACATCGAGGTGCCAAACACCGCCGTCGATATGAACTCTTGGGCGGTATCAGCCTGTTATCCCCGGAGTACCTTTTATCCGTTGAGCGATGGCCCTTCCATTCAGAACCACCGGATCACTATGACCTACTTTCGTACCTGCTCGAATTGTCATTCTCGCAGTCAAGCGGGCTTATGCCATTGCACTAACCACACGATGTCCAACCGTGTTTAGCCCACCTTCGTGCTCCTCCGTTACTCTTTGGGAGGAGACCGCCCCAGTCAAACTACCCACCAGGCACTGTCCGCAATCCCGATAAGGGACCTACGTTAGAACATCAAGCATACAAGGGTGGTATTTCAAGGTTGACTCCACCGCATCTGGCGACGCGGTTTCAAAGTCTCCCACCTATCCTACACATGTAGGGTCAATGTTCAGTGCCAAGCTGTAGTAAAGGTTCACGGGGTCTTTCCGTCTAGCCGCGGGTACACTGCATCTTCACAGCGATTTCAATTTCACTGAGTCTCGGGTGGAGACAGCGTGGCCATCATTACGCCATTCGTGCAGGTCGGAACTTACCCGACAAGGAATTTCGCTACCTTAGGACCGTTATAGTTACGGCCGCCGTTTACCGGGGCTTCGATCAAGAGCTTCGACCGAAGTCTAACCCCATCAATTAACCTTCCGGCACCGGGCAGGCGTCACACCGTATACGTCATCTTACGATTTTGCACAGTGCTGTGTTTTTAATAAACAGTTGCAGCCACCTGGTATCTGCGACTCCTAGTAGCTCCATCCGCAAGGGACTTCACCGCCAAGAGCGTACCTTCTCCCGAAGTTACGGTACCATTTTGCCTAGTTCCTTCACCCGAGTTCTCTCAAGCGCCTTGGTATTCTCTACCCGACCACCTGTGTCGGTTTGGGGTACGATTTCTTATAATCTGAAGCTTAGAGGCTTTTCCTGGAAGTATGGCATCAATGACTTCACACCCGTAGGTGCTCGACATCGTGTCTCAGCCTAACAAGAGTCCGGATTTACCTAAACTCTTAGCCTACGCACTTGAACCTGGACAACCGTCGCCAGGCCCACCTAGCCTTCTCCGTCCCCCCATCGCAATTATAAGAAGTACGGGAATATTAACCCGTTTCCCATCGACTACGCTTTTCAGCCTCGCCTTAGGGGTCGACTTACCCTGCCCCGATTAACGTTGGACAGGAACCCTTGGTCTTCCGGCGTGGGAGTTTTTCACTCCCATTATCGTTACTCATGTCAGCATTCGCACTTCTGATACGTCCAGCAGCCCTTACAGACCACCTTCAACCGCTTACAGAACGCTCCCCTACCCCACACACCTAAGTGTGCAGCCGCAGCTTCGGTTTATTACTTAGCCCCGTTACATCTTCCGCGCAGGCCGACTCGACCAGTGAGCTATTACGCTTTCTTTAAATGATGGCTGCTTCTAAGCCAACATCCTGGCTGTCTGAGCCTTCCCACATCGTTTCCCACTTAGTAATAATTTGGGACCTTAGCTGGCGGTCTGGGTTGTTTCCCTCTTCACGACGGACGTTAGCACCCGCCGTGTGTCTCCCGGATAGTACTTACTGGTATTCGGAGTTTGCAAAGGGTTGGTAAGTCGGGATGACCCCCTAGCCTTAACAGTGCTCTACCCCCAGTAGTATTCGTCCGAGGCTCTACCTAAATAGATTTCGGGGAGAACCAGCTATCTCCGAGTTTGATTGGCCTTTCACCCCTAGCCACAAGTCATCCGCTAATTTTTCAACATTAGTCGGTTCGGTCCTCCAGTTGATGTTACTCAACCTTCAACCTGCCCATGGCTAGATCACTCGGTTTCGGGTCTATATCCAGAGACTGTGTCGCCCAGTTAAGACTCGGTTTCCCTACGGCTCCCCTAAACGGTTAACCTTGCCACTGAATATAAGTCGCTGACCCATTATACAAAAGGTACGCAGTCACACCACGAAGGTGCTCCTACTGCTTGTACGTACACGGTTTCAGGTTCTATTTCACTCCCCTCACAGGGGTTCTTTTCGCCTTTCCCTCACGGTACTGGTTCACTATCGGTCAGTCAGTAGTATTTAGCCTTGGAGGATGGTCCCCCCATATTCAGACAGGATATCACGTGTCCCGCCCTACTCGATTTCACTGATTATGATGCGTCGGTTACGGGGCTATCACCCTTTGCTGCGACACTTTCCAGAGTCTTCACCTGCATCATTAAAAGCTTAAGGGCTAATCCAATTTCGCTCGCCGCTACTTTCGGAATCTCGGTTGATTTCTCTTCCTTCGGGTACTTAGATGTTTCAGTTCCCCGAGTTCGCCTCGTTACGCTATGTATTCACGTAACGATACTAGCTTATGCTAGTGGGTTTCCCCATTCGGAAATCCCAGACTCAAAAGACTTTTACTGTCTAATCTGGGCTTATCGCAAGTTAATACGTCCTTCATCGCCTCTGACTGCCAAGGCATCCACCGTGTACGCTTAGTCACTTAACCATACAACCCGAAAGGGTCTTATGTATGGCAACTAACCAAGGTTTTTGGTTGTCATTAAGAAGGGTTAATTCCTATTCACTGTTTGCCGGACTCAATAATGGAACAATGTAACCATTGTTCCGAATACAAGACACTTGAATGTGTTTGTGTGTTTATCAATGAAGATAAACATTGAGAACTTTTAAATTTGATTTGAGTTACTCGTAAGTAATCAAATCAGTCAGCTTTCCAAATTGTTAAAGAGCAATATCTAACTTAATAGACATTTTCTAAAGACTTTATCGTCAGAAAATCCAACCAACTTCTCGCGAACTGGTTTGGATAACATAAATAAAATACTTAGAGAATGGTGGGCGATACCGGGCTCGAACCAGTGACCCCCTGCTTGTAAGGCAGGTGCTCTCCCAACTGAGCTAATCGCCCACATTAAGTTTTAATTCTTCAGTGGAGAAGAATGGTGGGTCGTGCAGGATTCGAACCTGCGACCAATTGATTAAAAGTCAACTGCTCTACCAACTGAGCTAACGACCCAATGGTATCCCGTAGGGGAGTCGAACCCCTGTTACCGCCGTGAAAGGGCGGTGTCCTAGGCCTCTAGACGAACGGGACACTG
>NZ_SYUT01000084.1:0-1805 GCF_005146325.1 Vibrio genomosp. F6
TTGATGGCTAAGCTTGAGAGTTATGCAGAGTCACAAGGCTGTCATTCATCTATGGTGGATACATTTAGTTTTCAAGCAAAGCCGTTTTATGAAAAACTAGGTTATGAGTGTCAAATGACACTTGAGAATTATCCTATTTCGCATTCTCGTTACTTCTTTACGAAGTTGTTGAAATAGGCGACTAACAAACAATTTAAGAGTGACTCCTAACGCTTGCCGATTTTACTCCGATTTAAATTTTGTGTTTACGGCGTAATGGTTTAGCTCAGGTTTTATAGCGTTGTCGCACCTTAATTGGGCGTTAGGGCTTACTACAAAAAATTCAAGGATGGCGAAATGGTAAGGTTTTATCTAGTTCTTACTTTGTTAGGTATATTGCTGCCGTATGGAGCGTTAGTTCCTTGGGTAGTAACCAATGGCTTAGATATTAGTCTTTTGCTCAGCGAAGCGGTGGCAAACCCCATTAGTATTATGGCTTGGCTTGATGTCTTGGTTGGTGCGATTGCTCTATTAGGTTTCATCTTAATGGACGGGCAAAGACATAAAGTGAAGTATCGATATTTTGCTGTGTTGGGAACCTTGTCAGTTGGCGTGTCGTTTGGGCTCCCAATGTATCTTTACTTTAAAGAAAAACAGTCCCTTCAGTCACAGCCCTAACAAGGCGTTTAAGAGGGATTCACAACGCTTGGCATTTTTAGTTTGAATCGGCTTTAGTGTTTACAGCACAATGGCTTAGGTTGGGTGGTAGCGTTGTTCACCCCTTAACGCGGCGTTATATTTTATTTTAAATTAGTGTCTTAAAGTCAATGTGAAGTAGGTTGTTTGTTGTCTTCTCAGGCTATCAAGTTTAGCCAATTCAGCAGTTCAATATTGCGTTATCAAGGCTCAAGCTTTCTTCAATCGTAAAATGTGCCATGTTCATGGGTGTTTCATTTTGGTTTGAGTCGCGTTGTTTGAAAGTGTAATTGACTCAAAATTTCGTTAATAATTTTTGTTTTTTGAGCTTAGTAATTGTTGGTGAATTGGAAAGTTTCGGTTTTATTCTTTGTCTGGTTTCAACGATGAATATAGAAGTTTCTTTTCATCAAAGTGATTTTCTGCTTTTAAGCGTCACTTTCAATTACAGCACGTGAGTTAAGTTAGAAAACTAAGTTAACATCGCAATTCTTTATCAAGCAAATCAACCTATTGATGTAAAATATAACAAGCAATTCAAGCTGACAGCCAACGCGTGGCATTTTCAGTTCCAAATGGCTTGGGTGTAATCAGCGCGTTGCTTCAGGTTCAGGTTTGCGTTGGTCTGCAACTTAATTGGGCGTTATGTGCTCGGAGGGTAAATGAGAAAATTATCAATCATCACACTAGGTGTATCAAATATTGAAGCTTCAGCACAGTTTTATGAAGCAGTACTTGGACTAGAACGTACAGATTATCAATCTGATGAAATTGTATTTATGGATGTTGACGGTCCAGTGTTGGCTCTATTTCCCAAACCTGAGCTAGCGAAAGATGTTGGTGTTGAGCCAAAGGGTTCAGGTTTTGCAGGTATTACTTTTGCTAGAAATGTAAACTCTTCCCGTGAAGTTATTAATCTGCTGGAGAAAGCTGATGAAAATGGTGGGAAAGTCGTAAAGCAAGGGCAACCCGTTTTTTGGGGTGGTTTTTCGGGTTATTTCGCTGATCTAGACGGATATCTCTGGGAAATTGCAGTAGGTTCAAATAGCTACATCGCGGAAATCGAACAGCGCACATAACAAACAATTTAAGAGTGACTCCTAACGCTTGCCGATTTCACTCCGATTTGA
>NZ_SYUT01000085.1:0-5244 GCF_005146325.1 Vibrio genomosp. F6
TATCAAGGCTATCCATAGCCATTTCGCGTAAGACGGCGATGCTCTAATTAGATCATATCTTTCTGTAATTGGTATAAAAAAGCACCAAACTTGTAAGTTTAGTGCTTTTGTTAACGTTGGATATTTCGTCTAGAGGATTTGTTTTAAAACTCGGTCTGCTTTTACCCGAGTGACTTTTTTAATTAGTTTCTGTACTGTATCTGGATAATGCTCAACTTTGTCTAGCTGGCGATAAGTACAAATTAACTGGGTATGCTGCAAAATATTGTCAACTTCAGAGCCAAACTTGTCAACTAGGTGCTGATGGTGATCTTGAATTAAAATGCCATTTTCTAAATCTAGCTTCCAAGCTCGTGGGTTTAAATTATTCCCTGTGAGTAGCATGTAGCGCTTATCTATCCACAAACCTTTAAGGTGGAAACTGTTCTCTTCATGTTTCCATAAATGTATGGAAAGATTACGACTGGCAATGTGAGCTTCATTGGCTTTGGCAAAACTACGAAGATTTACCTCATACAGATAAGGCAATCCGCCAATTGTCTTAAAATCTTCCTCAGGAGAAATAAAGAAATCATTGGCTGTTTTATCTCCTACAACTATGGTGACTTTTACACCACGTTTTAGGGCCTTTTTCACTTCTTTTCCGATGCTTTTAGGGAAATTGAAGTATGGAGTACAGATGAATACTTCATCTTTAGCTTCCGCTATCAAATGATTTATTGTCTGGTTTAACTTATTGCGTCTTTTTCCAACGCCAACAAGAGGCGTTACCGCAATTTCATTTTCACCAGTTGGTTGATGTGCAAATTTATACTCAGAGTTTGCTAGTGATGCTCTAAGTTGGCGGATATCAGCCTTAATCTCTTTGGTACTTGGTTTATCTCGATCGGTTAAATCATTAACTGCAGAGTTTGCGATCATTTCAGATTGCACGAACTCTACCATACTGTTTGCTAGATCTTTATTCTCAAAGGTATGGTAACGATCAAATCGATAGCGTTCTTGGTAATTTAAATAAATATTATTAAGGCTAGCACCGCTGTATATAACAGTGTTATCGATAATAAAGCCTTTTAAATGTAAAACACCAAAGACTTCTCTACCTCGAACAGGGACACCGTAAACCGGTACTTTGTGTTCGTATTTTTCGCTGAAAGATTTATACATTGCAGCATTGCCATCGGAAGAATCTGCGCCAATAAGACCACGTTGCGCTCGGTGCCAGTCAACACAAACATTGATATCCAAACCAGGGTTTTGCTGTTTGGCTTCGTACAGTGCAGTCAGAATTTCTCTACCAGCTTCATCATCCTCTAAATACAATGCAATAAGGTAGATACGACTTTTTGCCGTCTTAATTGCATCTAATAAACGAATTCTAAAGTCTCTAGCGGATAGAATTACTTCAAACTTGTTAGGGTCTTGCGCGATAGTTGGCAAGTGTTCGAATGGATTTCTATTAGCGATCATCTTGAATTTTTTACCTTAGAGATATGCAAAATTGCGAACCTTCAATTTTACCAAAAACTACTAGCATATGACTAGTAAAGCGGGTTGTATCTTTATTTTTATCCTACAAATTGCATTGGAATGAGATCTTTCCCACTGTTTACATATCGGAGAAAGAGGCATTTTACCGAGTTTGGCATGTCATCAACTTCTACCCGAATAAAAGAATGCTTTTGGTAAAAGAGTTCAAGGTGGCTGTATGCGAAACAATAATCAGATCGTGTGAGAATATTTGACTTGCAATGCGCCATCAACTTATTCGCTAGACCCATTCCTCTTTTTTCTGGAATCGTGAGCATGCCAGTTAGCAGACGGAAATGTTCGATCTCTCTAAACCTCACGACACCACTAAGTTGGTTTGATTCTGAAATGGTGATGATAAGTTCACTTTTCTTTGCTTTAGCTGAAGGGTAGTGATCCTTATACAATTTCTTGATCAGTGGAATTTTGATTGGGTCGAGCTGTTCTATCTTTACTTCTGACATTCAGTCACTGCGCTATTGGTTGGAGTCATGTAGAATTGAAAGAGTGTAAGTTAACTCATAAAGACCATGCAATCATATCCTGACGTAAATTTAGAAAAATATCATACATTCGGCATTAAGCAGAAAGCTCGTTTTCTTGTAGAAGTGACGTCAATAGAACAATTAATTGACGTTTTTCAAGATCCTGAATGGGAGGCTTTACCTAAGCTTGTTTTAGGTAAAGGGAGTAATGTTCTTTTTACCGATTATTTTGATGGTGTAGTGATCGTAAATCGAATCTTGGGGAGAGATATTAGTCGTGATGAAGATGATCTTTACTTACACGTTGGTGCAGGGGAAGACTGGCCAACACTGGTAAAATGGACAATCGAGCAATCTATTGGTGGGCTGGAGAACTTAGCATTAATACCAGGGTGTGCGGGATCTGCGCCTGTTCAAAATATAGGCGCTTATGGTATTGAGCTAAAAGATGTCTGTACGTATGTTGATGTTCTTTGCCTTGATACATTTAAGATCAAACGCCTAACAAACGAAGAATGTAAGTTTGGGTATCGTGAGTCTATTTTCAAACATGAATTATACCAAAAGGCTGTTGTCGTCGCGCTAGGTATTTGTCTATCGAAACGATGGGTGCCAAATAATCAATATGGCCCACTTCAAAAGATACCGGTAGACGAATTATCACCTAAAGCTATTTTCGATGAAGTATGTCGAGTGCGTATGGAAAAGTTACCGAACCCAGCGCTGCAAGGTAATGCTGGAAGCTTTTTTAAGAACCCGGTTATTAGCCGTGAAAAATACGAAGGCTTGTTAAGTCAATTTCCTTTGTTAGTGGCTTATCCGTTCGATAATCAATTTAAAGTTGCGGCAGGGTGGCTGATTGATCAATGTGCGTTCAAAGGCGTTGTATGCGGTGGTGCTCAAGTCCATCCTAAACAAGCCCTGGTTTTAGTTAACTCTGATAATGCAAGTGCCGATGATATTGTAAAGCTTGCTGCGAACATTTATCAAACAGTCAAGGATACGTTTGGTATAGAGTTGGAACATGAAGTTCGTTTCATTGGTCGGCAGAGAGAAGTGACACTAACTGAAATCGCGAGTATTAATACATGAAAGAGCACCAAGTTAAATTATCAATATTGAATTCACTTGCCGATGGAAAATTTTATTCAGGTGAAACACTTGGTGAGCTTTTGGGTATTTCGCGCGCAGCGATTAGTAAACATATCAATGGGATCCAGGAGTGGGGGCTTGATATATATCGTGTTCAAGGAAAAGGTTACTGTCTATCTAAGCCGCTAAACCTACTAAATCGAGAGCTATTATCGGAAGGGTTAATTCAGCCTTTCGAGTTGGTACCTATCATCGACTCAACAAATCAGTACTTATTAAATCAAGTTGGAAGCATTGATTCAGGGACAGTTTGTCTTGCAGAATATCAATCGCAAGGGCGTGGCCGAAGAGGACGGCAATGGATATCGCCTTTCGGTAGTAACCTTTATTTATCAATGTACTGGCGTCTTGATGCAGGTATGGCAGCAGCGATGGGGCTGAGCCTTGTTATTGGTATCGCAGCGGTTGAAGCTCTTGAACAGTTGGGTTTCGAAGGGATTAAACTAAAATGGCCAAATGACCTGTATTACCAAGATAAAAAACTTGGTGGAATATTAGTAGAAATGTCAGGGCAAGCAGGCGGAGCGGCGCATATAGTGCTAGGGATGGGGCTTAATATCTCAATGCGACCTGATATCGATGGTATTGATCAACCTTGGACATCTCTAGATGAACTCGCAGAGTCTCAGTTAGTGGATAGAAATATACTTGCATCCACTCTGATTGGTTCTTGGACAAGCGCACTAAGCGAATATGAACAGTTCGGAATGAAGGGGTTTGTAGAACGATGGAATCGACTAGATAACTTTGTTGGAAGAAGCGTTCGCTTGCTTATTGGACCAAGGGAAGTGACAGGTGTTGTAAAAGGAATCGATGACCGTGGCGCAGTGTTACTTGAGACAGATAATGGAATAGAACCCTATATCGGTGGTGAAATATCGTTAAGAAAGCACGAGATATAAGGTTTAACTGATTATTGTCTGCAAGCTTTATTTACGTAATAAAACTTGCTCTACCGTATGGTTTTTTCCTTTACGCAAAATAAGGTGGGCTCTCTCTCTTGTGGGTTGAATATTTTCTGAAAGGTTTTTACCGTTAATGGATTGCCAAATGTTTCGGGCTTTCAATTCCGCATCTTGTTTCGTGAGTTGAGTGTAATGACTAAAATAAGATCCTGGTTTCGCAAATGCACCGTCTCTGAATTTCATAAATCGCTCGATGTACCACTGTTCAATCAGAGTGCTATCAGCATCGACATAAAGAGAGAAATCCAAAAAATCTGATATAAACACGTGATTGGCAGATTGGTCCTGCTCAGGTCCACCCTGCAACACATTTAACCCTTCAATAATTAACACATCGGGTAAATCAACATTTTTCACTTCTGGTGTAATGTCATACGTTAAATGTGAGTAGATCGGCGCTTGCACATTGCGTTTACAAGCCTTCACATCAGAGACAAATTGGATAAGGCGCTTAGTATTATAAGATTCTGGAAATCCTTTTTTGCTCATCAAATTGCGTTGCTCAAGCACCTTGTTTGGATACAGAAATCCATCCGTTGTGATGAGTTCAACTTTTGGGTGGTTTTCCCAGCGAGACAAAAGAGCGCACAATAGTCGAGCGGTTGTACTTTTCCCTACCGCAACACTGCCAGCAATGCCAATGACAAATGGTGGTGCGTGCCCTGTATTGCCGAGAAACTGGTCTAGTACTGAATTACGATTCTGACGAGCGGCAACGTATAGATTGAGTAGCCTTGATAGTGGAAGATAGATATCAACGGCTTCTTTCATGGTTAAGTTTTCATTGATACCTTGTAGCTCGGCTAAGTCATCCTCTGAAAGTGTCATTGGTACTGAGTTTCTTAACTCCGTCCATTGGCAACGGTCAAAAGACATAAATGGGCTCATATCAACTCTTTAGATAAATGAAAACGTAGAGAATGGAAAATACATCAAGAAGAGCAGAATGAAAATAATAATGCGCCTAGAATTTCTATGAAACGCTTGAATTGGTAAAAAATAAGCCGTATCAGAAGAAACTCGGAAAAAATATTATTTTTTTTCGCTTTAGCTATTGCAAGGTGGAAAATCATTCAATAGAATGCGCCCCACTTGTGCCGACTTAGCTCAGT
>NZ_SYUT01000086.1:0-10872 GCF_005146325.1 Vibrio genomosp. F6
AGGGCGGTGAGAAGTCACGCTTATGTCAATTTGCGTTGTTTTTTTGAGCGAATGGTAAAAAATATCGAATATAGGGAGTGTCTATCTGCGCTGTGCTGAGTAGAATGAAGCAATATTAGTGAAGTAACCTTCGCCCAATCCAATAAATCATAGGAAGGCCCATATGTCTTTTGAAGTACTAGAACAACTGGAAGCTAAAATCCAAACTGCTGTTGACACAATTGCACTACTGCAAATGGAAGTTGAAGAGCTTAAAGAAGAGAAACAGCAACTAGCAACTGAAGCGACTGAGCTAAAAGCAAACCGTGAAGAGCTAGAGCAGAAAGCTCAACAGATGGAACAAGAACATTCAGCTTGGCAAGATCGCATTCGCAATCTTCTAGGCAAAATGGATGACGTAGAATAAGCGATTAGCTTTGCCTTGGTAAAAGGGCGAATACGTTACTAAAGAATACGAAAACGCCTGCTGAATGTTCAGCAGGCGTTTTTATTTGTGTTATCTATCAGTCATGCGCTAACGCACGTGAGAGGTTAGTCGTTAGACTCAAGCTCATCTTCGTCATCAAGCTCGTCTTCTTCAGCTAATTCGAATTCAATATCTAACGGCTCTTGGGAAAGGATGATGCCTGTATTATCAGCGTAGAGGTAATCTTCAGGTAAGAAGGTCACACTGCCAAAGTTCACGGGTACATCAATTTCACCAATGTCTTTTTGAGTCGCGCCGACAGGGATAGAGGCAAGTGCTTGGATGCCGATGCTCATGTCTTCAAGTTCATCCACTTCACGAACGCAGCCGTAGACCACAATGCCTTCCCATTCGTTCTCTTCAGCAAGAGTGGCAATGTCGGCATCAATGAGCGCTTTACGTAAAGAGCCACCACCATCGACCAGTAAAATACGACCTTCGCCGTTCTCTTCTAAGACAGAGCGGATCAGCCCATTATCTTCGAAGCATTTTACTGTGGTGAGTTGACCAGCAAAAGAGGCGCTACCACCAAAGTTGCTGAACATTGGCTCTACGACATCGACTTGATCTAAGTAGACATCACACAGGGCAGAGGTGTTGTATTCCATAGCGTACCTTCTCTTTTAAATTATCAATCTGATTTGAGTATATCGGGCGCTGAAGCCAATGCAATGACAAGGCTCAATTAACTCACTAGAGTTTGAGCTATCACGACTCCTGCAAATAATAGATTGGTAATGAGCGAGCATTTTACGATAACCGGCATCATCGGCGCGATTTGAGCGGGTTTATCGGCGGCCCAAACGGCTTTACTGTGCTTGATTACCATGATTAAGCTTAGTAGGAATGGCAGGCTGATCCACAGGGGTTTGCCTTGTAAGGTGAGATAAAGCGTAAAAGCAAACAGTGCGCCCCCTAATAATAGAGAGTGATACTGCTTGGCTTTCTGTTGGCCTAGTCTCACGGCAACGGTGCGTTTCCCACACGCTTCATCGTTTTCAATATCGCGCATGTTATTGATGTTCAGAACGGCAACAGCCAGTAAACCACAGCCTAATGATGGGAGAAACAATCCAAACTCAAGATTACCCGTGTGCAAGAAGTAAGTGCCCGACACGCCAAGTAAACCAAAGAAGATGAAAACGGAAATATCACCTAACCCTACGTAGCCATAAGGTTTGCTGCCCATGGTATACGCAATGGCGGCAATAATGGCGAGCACGCCGAGTCCGATAAACGCCAAGATACTTTCAAGACTACTGAGGGCATAAAAAACTAAGCTCAAACCTGAGATGATGGTCAGCACGATATTCAGCGCAATGGCTTGTTTCATGACTTTCGGTGTGACCGCGCCAGATTGCATGGCTCTGACTGGGCCAAGACGTTCATCGTTGTCTGTGCCTTTTACTGCATCCCCGTAGTCATTCGCAAGGTTAGACAATATTTGCAGCAATGTGGCGGTGAGAAAGGCCAACAGAGCGACAGGCAGAGAAAAATGACCAGCTGAAAAAGCGAGACTACTTCCTGTAAGAATCGAGACTAAAGCGAGAGGGAGTGTTTTTGGTCTTGCGGCATCAAGCCAGATCAGGAGTGACTGTTTCATTCGGTATTCATAGTTTTATACAATAAAGTCAGTATACGCGCTTTTTTTGATGAATAAAAAGCCCACTCGAAAGTGGGCTTAGAATTAGATCTCAGATAAAGCTTTGAATACGGATATTCAGTGAGTTGAAAATCGGTTCAATTACAGAATGAAGCGACTTAAATCTTCATCATCAACGAACTCGCCTAATCGTGAGCTAACGTATTCTGAATCGATGGTTAACTGGCTGCCTGATTTCTCTGTTGCATCAAATGAGATCTCATCCATTAGGCGTTCCATCACGGTATGCAAGCGACGTGCACCAATGTTTTCAGTGGTTTCGTTCACTTTCCATGCCGCTTCTGCGATTTGGTGAATGCCTTCTTTGGTGAATTCGATGTCCACACCTTCGGTTTTCATTAGCGCAACGTACTGCTCAGTCAGTGACGCTTTTGGTTCTGTTAGAATACGCTCGAAATCATGGCTAGAAAGTGCTTCAAGCTCAACTCGAATTGGTAGACGACCTTGTAATTCAGGGATCAAATCAGAAGGTTTCGCGACTTGGAATGCACCCGATGCAACAAACAGAATGTGGTCAGTTTTAACCATGCCGTGTTTGGTTGAAACGGTGCTGCCTTCAATCAGTGGAAGCAAATCACGCTGAACCCCTTCACGGGAAACATCTGGGCCTGAGCTTTCGCCACGTTTACAGATTTTATCGATCTCATCGATGAAGACGATGCCGTTGTTTTCAACGTTGTAAATCGCATTCTCTTTTAGCTCTTCAGGGTTAACCAGTTTTGCTGCTTCTTCTTCGGTTAACGCTTTGAAGGCATCTTTGATCTTCATCTTGCGTTTTTTCTTGGTGTCGCCAGCAAGGTTTTGGAACATGCCTTGCAGTTGGTTGGTCATCTCTTCCATGCCCGGAGGAGCCATGATCTCTACGCCCATTTGTGGCGCGGCAACGTCAATGTCGATCTCTTTGTCGTCCAGTTTGCCTTCACGCAGCTTTTTGCGGAAGATTTGACGAGTATTAGAGCTGGTCTCTTCTGCTGGTTGCTCGTTTTGACCCCAAGCATCACGAGCGGGTGGCAGTAGGGCATCTAAAACGCGATCTTCTGCTTGCTCTTCAGCGCGGTATTTTACTTTTTCCATCGCTTGTTGATGCGTCATTTTCACGGCTACATCGGTCAGATCGCGAATAATGGTTTCTACTTCTTTACCGACATAACCCACTTCGGTGAACTTAGTGGCTTCTACTTTGATGAAAGGTGCATTAGCTAATCGAGCTAAACGACGAGCAATTTCTGTTTTACCCACACCGGTAGGACCAATCATTAGGATGTTTTTTGGTGTCACTTCTACACGTAAGCTCTCTTCAAGCTGCATTCGACGCCAGCGGTTACGTAGCGCAATCGCGACAGAACGTTTAGCGTTATCTTGACCAATGATGTGGCGGTTCAGTTCGTGAACTATCTCACGAGGAGTCATCTCAGACATGTTTATTCCTTAAAATCTATTCAATGCATGGTTGATGCGATACACAACACTATTTTTTGGTGTCTTCGCTGTTGTCAGCGTCAATGTCTAGTTCTTCAATAGTGTGGTGGTGGTTGGTGAATACGCAAATATCACCAGCAATTTTTAGTGATTTTTCAGCGATTTCACGCGCATCTAAATCCGTGTTCTCTAAAAGAGCAATCGCGGATGCTTGAGCAAAATTACCGCCAGAGCCAATGGCAATGAGGTCATTTTCAGGTTGAACCACATCGCCATTCCCGGTGATGATCAATGATGCAGTTTCGTCAGCGACAGCAAGCAGTGCTTCTAACTTTCTGAGCGCGCGATCGCTGCGCCAATCTTTTGCAAGTTCAACTGCCGCTTTGGTTAAATGACCTTGATGCATTTGAAGTTTGCTTTCGAAGCGTTCAAATAGAGTGAAGGCATCAGCAGTGCTTCCAGCAAATCCAGCCAGAACTTGATTGTTGTAGAGACGACGAACTTTACGTGCGTTGCCTTTCATTACGGTGTTGCCAAGAGATACTTGTCCATCACCCGCGATGACAACTTTATTATTACGGCGTACAGATACAATAGTAGTCACGAGTTGGCCTCTATTATTTAGATTACTTATTACTTGAGCTTCCGTGTGGTATCCGCGGGAACTCACATAAATGAAAATATGGTTTCGATAAAAACTATATGAGGATAAAGAGAAGGGAATTCAAGGGACAAAAAAGGGTAAGCGTTGAGGCTTACCCTAATTATGTCAATTAATGTGTTATTGCGTATCTTTCCAAATTGCGCACGGCTCAATCTTTGCTCGCTGCAGTTTATGACGATCTCGCTCAGCATCTCGTTTGAGTTTGTATGGCCCTAAAACAACACGGTACCAACTGCTGTTCTCTTTCTTGCGAATTTTACTGTTGATCCCTTGAAAAGCGATATCGAGTTTGCGGCTTTCTGCTTGAGACATCGATTTATAAGCGCCGCACTGCATGATGTATGGAATGGCAGAGACAACTTGTTCTTTGGCTTTCACTTCCACTTCGCGGTTCGGTAATGAATCGACGTAATCCCACTTCTCTTCAGGAGGGGGAGGAAGGGATTTCGTTGGCTTAGGTTTCGGCTTGGTTTTGACCACTGGCGCTGGTGGCTCAGGATCGTTACTTAAAATATACAGCCCATAACTAAACCCACTTAGCAGAAGAACGGCTAAGATTCCGATGCGCCACGGCTTTCGGCGTGGAGCTTGTTTTTTGGTCGGCTTTTTAGGGGCTCGACCGCGCTTTACATAATCTTTATTCGCCACAGCATTATTCGACAGTTAAATTCTCTGCTCTCATGGTAATCCAGATTGAGTGGATAGAACAGTAGGAGAGATAAAAACGGAAGCAGCGCACTAAAATGCACTGCTTCAAATCATTTTCATTATTTTAGGCTTTCAAAATCGACAAGCAATTAACTCATTCGTGGTGGCGCAGCACTGCCGCGAACGATCAATTCAGTCTCAAGGAGCCTTGAACCAGCACTGACTTCGTTCCCTTTGAGAAGTTCTAACATCATCAATACGGCTTGGCGTCCAATTTCATATCGAGGCTGAGAGATGGTCGTCAGAGGTGGATCGCAATATTCAGAGAATTGAATGTCATCAAAGCCAACAAAAGAGAGATCTTGTGGAACCCGTAAGCCTAGTTTTTTCGCTTCTTGAATCGCTCCAATAGCCATGGTGTCGTTATGACAAAAAATAGCAGTTGGCGCTTCTGGTAGAGACAGTAGCTTTCTCACAGCCCTTGCCCCCGCTTCAAACGTAAAGTCGCCTTGTACCGTAAAGGTTGGATTCATGATGAGCCCCGCTCGACGCAGCGCTTGCTGATAACCTTGTTGACGGAATTTACATAAGGTTGCCGATTCTGGCCCTGTGATTTGAGCGATACGCTTGTGCCCAAGTTGGGTGAGGTAGTTCACTGCATCGAATGCTGAGGTTAAGTTATCTATATGAACGGTAGGGAGCTCAAGTTCTGGTGCAAATTCACACGCCATGACCATTGGAGGAAGGTTTTTCTGTTCAGGTTTACTGACATCAAAAGGAAGGTCGGTACCCAGCAATAGCATACCATCGGCTTGTTTGGTGAAGACGAGGTTTACAAGAGAAGATTCACGCTTTTTCTGTTGCCCACTGTCACCAAGGAGGACTAAGTAGTCAAACTCCATGGCGGTATCTTCTATGCCTCGTATGATCTCAGTAAAGTAAGGATCGCAAATGTCGGGAATAATGGCGACAATCGTTTTTGATTCATTTCGGCGTAAATTTCTTGCCAAAGAGTTCGGTGAATAACCAGCTTCTAAAACAGCATCTTCAACACGTTTACGGGTTGAGGATGATACTTTTTCCGGATTCATTAACGCACGTGATACGGTCGCGGTTGATACTCCAGCCAGCTGGGCAACATCCTTCATTGTCGCCATACTAAATCCTCTTAAGTCACTTACTTACATGCCAATACGGCATTTAATTATTGTTTTAATGAATGAAATACGTCAGTTACATTTTTTAACGTTTTCTGTTGAGGAGATAGTTTATTCAATTCCAAAGAGAAAGTTACGGGCTGTTTAACAAAAATTACATTGTCTATGTGACTTCGCTCACGATAAATGTGAATACATTTTCTGATTACATTGTCATTAGGGGCATTCGCACCATCAACTAAGATCTTGGGGCTCGATATCCAGCGACCAACGCACTTTTTTTGCGCTGGGTAACAGATTAATCGCAGGCTTCGCGCTATAGAGCAGCTTTTGCATTAATGGTCTGCTTTGAGTTTGAAGCAGTAATTGCCAGCGTGATTTCCCTGCTCGTTTCGCTAATGGCGCAGGCGTCGGGCCAAGCACCATGCAGCTATCATCAAATAGCGGATGAGCTTCAAGGGTATGTCGCACTTGGCTAAGAAATTCTTCTACCTGCTGCGGGTTGTTTGCTTCAGCCCTAAAAAGCGTTAGATGGGAATAGGGTGGCAACTGCGCCATTTTTCGCTCTTCCAATGCGCTAATGGCAAAGTGGCGATAATCTTTGTGCAGCAATGCTTGTAATAGCCCGTGTTCAGGGTGATGAGTTTGTAAGATTACTTCTCCGGGTTTACTGGCGCGTCCCGCTCGTCCTGCCACTTGAATAAACAGCTGAGCCAAACGTTCAGCCGCTCGAAAATCACTGCTGTAGAGTGAGCCGTCAATATCGAGCAAACCCACCAATGTTACATTGGGGAAATGGTGCCCTTTGGCAAGCATTTGAGTGCCGATGAGAATTTGGAATTCACCTTTACGAATTGACTCTAGAGCGGACTCTAAACTGCCTTTACGGCGGGTGCTGTCGCGATCAATTCGAATGGTTTTGTATTCTGGGAAAAGTTGCTCTAACTGTGTTTCAAGCTGCTCGGTTCCGACGCCAACGGTAACGAGCTGAGTGGAACCGCATCCATGACATTGATGGATGACAGGTTGCTGAGAGCCACAGTGATGACAGCGAACTTCACTGCTGTGCTGGTGGAAGGTGTAGTACGCATCGCAGCGTTTACATTCTGCAATCCAGCCACACTCATGACACATCAAAGCAGGGGAGAAACCGCGTCGATTTAAAAACAGCATCACTTGGTTGCCCGCTTTAAGGTGGCGGCGCATTTCGGCAATCAGTGGTGCTGATAATCCACTTTCTAAATAGAGCCCTTTCACATCCAATACTTTATTGGTGGTTGGAAGGGCAACCCCTGCTCGTTGGCTTAAGGTTAGATGATGGTATTTACCACTGAGCGCATTATGCAGCGTTTCAAGTGCTGGCGTCGCGGTGCCAAGAATGATTGGGATCTGCGCTTTGTTCGCGCGCATGATGGCGACGTCACGCGCGTGGTAGCGTAGGCTGTCTTGTTGTTTGTAAGAGGCATCATGCTCTTCATCGACGATAATAATGCCAAGATCCGCAAAAGGCGTGAACAGAGCTGATCGAGTACCAATGACAATGCCCGAAATATTGTCGCGAGCAGAAAGCCAAGCGTTCAGACGTTCGGTGTCATTTAACCCTGAATGGATCACTTCAACCGGCACATTAAACCGTTTTTTAAAGCGGTTAATGGTTTGTGGGGTCAATCCAATCTCAGGAACCAGCACTAACGCTTGTTTTCCCTGTTCGAGGATGGGCTTAATCATATTCAGATAGACTTCGGTCTTCCCCGAACCCGTTACCCCTTCTAATAAATAGCAGCCGAATTCGGTTTGGCTGTTGACGGTGGCGATCGCAATCGCTTGTTCTTCATTGAGCTTAGGTTTATCGCAATCGGCTTCAACCTGATGATTCCATGCCGTGATCTTTGGTTTTTTCTCTAATGATTCAATCCACCCTTTCTCTTGCAGGGTTTTCAGTACAGTGCTGCCCACTTCGTGATCGATAAACTCTTGGTGAGGGACATTGCCATTTTCGAGCATATGCATCACTTTCGCTTGCTTGACTGCACGACCAAACCCTTGCATGAGCTGATTTTTCCCTGATGCGGTCAGTTGCCATTCCACCAAGGTGGCAAAATCAGCGGCTTTCCCTTTACGTAACGCAGAAGGAAGCGCGTTGGTTAGGGTTTCACCTAGGGGATATTGGTAAAATTTGCTGCACCAGGTTAATAGGGTATACACCGACTCAGAGAAAACAGGTTGGTTATCTAAGACTTGCTTAATGCTTTTTAGCTGCTCGCGAGGGAAATCGGATTCATTGACCAGTGCTGTGACGATCCCGACTAATGTTTGACGACCAAAAGGCACAGAGACTCGCCCACCAATAATTGGAAATAGGTGGCTAGGAATAAGATAATCGAACTGCTTATCTAGGGGAACAGGCAGAGCGATTCGAGCTATTGATGGGCGCATAGGGTCATAAATTCGGCACAATGATGAGAAAACACAGTCTAATTTAATCAGTTAGGAAATTCGAGCTATCTTATTCTTAAGTCGACTAATGAAAAGGCGATAAAAGTCGCTACGCTGGCGTTCTGCTTAGGTTAAAACCGAAGTGAATGGTCTTTAATCGGAGAGATAAGCCGTAATAAAGGCGCGTAAAACATTTAACGGTGAAAAAACTATCAAATTGGTTGATCCTAGGCAGGGGATTCATTACTATACTGCGCCTTAACGTCATGGCTTATTTTACCTTTGAGTAATTTAGCGGTGGCAATAATTTTTTAAACTACGTGTGGTGTCCGGCTTAGATTCGGATGGCGACACGGCCTAACGAGGTTATCCCATGAAAACTGGAATCCACCCAGAATACAAAGCTGTAAGCGCAACTTGTTCTTGTGGCAACACATTTGAATTCAACTCTACTCTAGGTAAAGATTCAATCCACCTAGACGTATGTGACAAATGTCACCCATTCTACACTGGTAAGCAACGTATCGTAGATACAGGCGGCCGTGTTGATCGCTTCAACAAGCGTTTCGGTGCTCTTTCTAGCAAGTAATTCTATTACTTTTGCTACACCGAATGAAAAAAGGACGCCATGGCGTCCTTTTTTATTATCTGCATTTTAGCAATTTCGCCGTAAACCCTCGCCCAATCGGGCGGGGATATAAGGCGTAAGACGCAAAGCGGCTTAATCTGGTGTAGCCTGACTCTCTACATAAGCCTTTAATGTTTCGATTGTTGCACCTCCTGCCGTACAAGCAAAGTAAGAGCGCGACCATAACGCAGCACTTTTGCTTTGCCTTGTAAGGTGCGTATTCTGCAATCGCAACATTCTTGATGAAATGGATTTAAGGTTGTTAACCATTACGCTCACTGACAACTTTGGTGGGTACGCTATCAGCAAATGAACATGATCTTGTTCGCCATCCATCTCCATTAATTCACATTCAAGTTTTACACAAGCCGATTCAAAAGCCTCTCTTAATTGTTCGATCATAATTCCAGTAAACAACTTGCGCCTGTATTTCGTTGTAAACACTAAATGCACTACCAATTTACTAACGCTATGCCTTTTCTTGAGATAACCATTCAGTTGACCATTATCAAACGCACTCACTTTACAAGCCTCGCTTTGAGCAATAGAATACGGGCATTCTACACGTGAGCACTGAAAATGTTAAGAGCAACCAAAGTACGCATTTACCCAACACAAGAACAAACTGAGTTTCTAATAGCTCAGTTTGGTGCTGTGCGCTTTGCGTATAACAAAGCTTTGCATTTGAAGTCTCATATGTACCGCAAGCATGGCATGACTCTGAACCCTAAAAAGGACATAAAACCATTGCTTGCTGTTGCCAAAAAATCACGTAAATACCACTGGTTGAAGCAATATGATTCAATCGCCTTGCAACAATCGGTAATCAACCTACACCAAGCATTCGATAACTTCTTTAACCCGAAGTTGAAAGCCAAGTACCCACAATTCAAACGTAGACACGGCAAGCAATCTAGCTATCACTGTGTAGGTGTAAAGGTGCTTGATGGTGCTATCAAGCTTCCGAAAATGAAGCCTGTTAAGGCGAACATTCACCGAGAAATTACAGGCAAGGTTAAGAGCATCACTGTAAGCCTAAGCAAAACAGGCAAGTTCTATGCATCTATCCTTGTTGATGATGAAGTAGAGACTCCTACGCCACTTCACACAGTGAGAAAGGTAACAGGTATCGATCTAGGCTTGTCTCACTTTGCTATTGAATCCAATGGAAGAAAGACCGCCAACCCAAGATTTGTAAAACGCGCTGAGAAGAATCTCAGACGTAAGCAGCGTCAGCTATCCAGAAAAGCAAAAGGCAGTGCCAATCGTGCGAAAGCTCGAATGCTTGTAGCTAAATGCCATGAAAAGGTAGCGAATGCTCGCGCTGATTTTCAACACAAACTCTCTCGAACTCTCGTTGACGAAAACCAAGGGGTGATAGTTGAGACATTGAAATCAGCAAACATGATGAAAAACCGCAAACTGGCAAAACACATAGCTGATGCCTCGTGGCATAGCTTTGTCGTTAAGTTGGAGTACAAACTTAAAGAGCAAGGTAAGCACCTAGTGAAGCTCGACCAGTGGTATGCAAGCTCTAAAACATGCCATTGTTGCGGTCACAAAATGGAAGAAATGCCCTTATCAGTTCGCAAGTGGGATTGTCCATCTTGCGGCACTACAGATATAGACCGCGACTTAAATGCCGCCCTTAATATCCGTGATAAAGGTATTTTAGAATTAAAGGCGGCTGGACGATCGTCTCTGCTTATGGAAGCTGCGTAAGTCTCGATACTATCGAGCAACGGCTAACGAAATAAGAAGCATCGCCCGATCAGGGCGGTGAGAAGTCAC
>NZ_SYUT01000087.1:0-8955 GCF_005146325.1 Vibrio genomosp. F6
GGTCTTTTTCACGATGGAGTTGCCGATTTCCAAGTAGCCTATCAACACGCTTAATGGCATGTTTAACCGTAGTGTTAGTTTCGAGCTGACGACCAAGTTTAGTCAGTGTTAAGTCAGAGCCGTCAAGCACACTTTTTGTGGCAAGTATCAGAGAATTAACGCGTTTTTTGTGAATGGAGGGGCATTGGTTTTGTATAGTTTGCTGTAGAATCTGAATATCGCGCATCGTTAGTCCATTTGTTCGAAGTGTGTGTTTGGCGATATTCATTAGATCAAAGACAGCGATGCGCGTCTACCTCATTGTTTTTACGGTTAATTATGAGGGGATTCGCAAGATAGGGGCGTTAGCCCCTACATTGTTTAACTTAGAGGTCGCACCAGTTCCCCTATTGGTACATATTGCGCTTTATCCGAATTTCCCCAGAAAAACACCTTCTTCACCTCCCACCCACAGCGAATATATTCTTTGTTAGTCAGGTAAGTACCGTTGCCCATTGAGTAATTTTCTCGGTGTTCTTCACTTTGGGTCTTTACGTAGAATCTCTGGCAGTAAATCGCGTACACGGTACATTTCAGAGATATCAATCGACCACTGAGAGTCTTCATGGTGACGAGGTTCGATCTCTGCGGCGGTCACGTAACGATCTAGTGTTTTGGCATCAATACCAAGGTAAGCCGATGCTTTAGCTCGGGTAAAGTTTCGTAACTCTTTGCGGTGATTAGCTAAAAGGCGTAGTGGTGGTTTGTAAGGTATCCATTTCAGCCTCCATTTAGGAAGGTGAAATAGTATATACCTCAAAATTTGAGGGATTGGTCATGATTTGTCAGATAAGTTTAGAGTAAGGTCCCCCTAATTGCATATCGAGATATCATATGATTAGTCAACAATTCTTTGATCACTTAAAACTCCTGCGTGAAAAACACCAAGAAAAATCACAATACAATCTATTCAGTGTATTAAGATCAGATTCTGATGAGGTTCGTTTACATTCTCGTTTTCTGGTCGATATACTCAGCCCTGAAGGGAGTCATAATTATGGAGAAATATTTCTCAATGACTTATTACAGCGACTTTCAATCTCACTAACTGGTGATATAAAAGTTGATTGTGAATACAAGAATATTGATATTTTAATTCGCTCTCCAGATACAGCCGTCATTATTGAAAACAAGATTTATGCAGGCGACCAGGGTAAGCAGTTGCAGCGCTATTATGAAACCATGCGTAATGAAGGATATATCAATATTTACCTATTTTATCTAACACTTGATGGAAAAAGTGCTTCAGATCAAAGTATTGGAACACTACAAGATAAGGTTAGCAATTTAAGTTACGCCGATGAAATACACGCCTGGATTCAGCGTTGCACAGAAATCGCGGTACGCGATGCACCATTACGTGAAGCATTCATCCAATACACTCTCCTTATCAATAATTTGACTCATCGTGTGGACAATATGGAACATATAAACCAACTAAAACAGCTGCTTCTAACCGATGATAATTTGCTATCAGTTAATGAACTTAATCAAGCTTATGAAGAAATAGTGATCGATAGTCAAGTGGCCATGTGGACAATGCTTGGCGAAAAGATGACAGAGAAGTTCGGAGACCTGTCGAACGATTCAATTTCTAAACAACACGATATGAGACATTGTGTGAAGAGTTATGTACAAGCAAAGCGAAATTCAAAATATCTTATTCAAGAAGTACCGCTGACAGGCTACCCATCATTCAATTTGTTCATTGAGCAAAACCATCATCTCTATTTTGGTATTTATTGTGAAGATTCATCGAAAATCATCAAAGAATTACCAAAGCTAGAGCATCGTTATAAAGAGGAGGAACACCATACATTTTGGGATTACCCTAAAAAGAAAATTAACTTCCGTAACTTAACCGCTAACGATGTGAAGCTATTATCAACGCCAACTGCACTTGAGACTATGGTTGATCAAATCATCAATGAGATGGTTAAAATGATTGAAATGTATAGTTAACTAAATCATAAGGACGATTTTAATGAGTTTTATGAACATTATCCCGATGTCTTCTTCTTTGAACACGATGAAAACGATCAAGAAAGCTTTGGAAAAAAGTAATTCTTCGGAAGAGCGTAAGGGGCAACGAACTATCATATTCCAGGAAAACGATGCGTTTTATGATGAATTGGATGAATTAGTCAAAACCAAAAAAAAAGTCATTATTAAATTCCGTTCAGATAAGTTAGACGAAGATTCACCGCTGATAAAAAGATTCACCAAATGTAAAAACTGGGATGAAATAGTCGAAGATATTCAGTTCAACTCATCAGTTTCATCAAAATTCTTTAAGCCACAGGTCGTTACTTCTTTAACTGGCGGTGAGCTTTTATTAATAGGATTAATTGTCACACTGATTTTTGGAGTATATGTTGTTTACAAAGAGAGAAAACTAACGATTAGGGTTAAAAAAGGCGACCAAGAAGGTGAAATCATCGTTGAGTAGGAGCTTGATTAATACTCTCGGTTAAGCCATAAAAAGCCAGGCGCAACATTATGCGACTGGCTATATTGTGAACAAATACATTCATTAGTTTTCCTATACACTTGGAATCGAAATTTCTCCCACCGACACATATTGCGCTTTATCCGAATTTCTCCAGAGAAACACCTTCTTTATCTCCCATCCACAGCGAATATATTCTTTGTTAGTCAGGTAGGTACCGTTGTCCATCGAGTAATTTTCTCGGTGTTCTTCACTTTGTGCTTTGTCATTTAAAACGCAGCCGCTTCATGATTCAAGCCGGTGAGGACTGTGGGTTATTTTTTTTCTCACAATATAAGTGATTAGTGTTGCTATTAAAGGTGTGAAAGAGCTTGGGAAGACCTTACTTACCTTAAAAATTAAATATAAGTTCTTTATAAGTTAAAAATTAATACAACTCGCTACGCTCAATTAATGAAGTTCATCTGATTCAATGAATTTTAATAGAGTATCTCTTTATTTGAATTTTCATAGATTATTTGTCCTTTCTCCTTGCCATTAGTCTTTTTTATTTATGTAAACAAAAAATATTACATAAGTGATTTACCGGATTTTTATAAGTGTTTTATTAGTGATTATTTTTATTGTTTTATTGTTGACAGAAAAAGAGCTATAAGTTTAAGCTATACAAATCAATTACTTAGGTGGTGACGAGCAGATGGTTAATCCAATCAACAAAAAAACAAAGCAAAAGACAAAAAATCAACATAAGCAATTATTAGCTAAAAAGATTAGTGAATTAGGTATTGATGGCGTTCTATATCCAAACGCTATTCAGGGGCGACACCCATATACGCAAGAAATTATGATCATGGCTATGAGCCAAAATGTAAAACAAGATGAGCTCAGTCAGATCTGTAAGGTGAGTCAGTCACAAATATCACAATGGGCTAATGGGGCGGGCTTTGCAAAAGTCGACCAGTTATCAAGCTTATTACCTAAATTAAAGAGTACGGCACCAGGAAGTTCTTTTCATAAATTTAATGTAGTTAAAAAGAGCATTATAGAGTTGCCTGAAGACTGGGAACAAGAATGTTTCATTGCATATTTAAAGGAAGCAGTTGAAGACAAGGTCAGTGAACTTGATCTCGAAAATATTTGTGAACCTGTTTTTAAAGAATTGATTGCTAAGAAACCCGGCGATTGGTTTAGAGGTGACTGCATGTATGGTTGGAAAATCACTGATTTTAATGCGGAATTATTAGAGGAAGCTGTATATGGAACACTGAAACAAGAACATTGTAACCAAGTAGATAAAATGACTAAGTTGCATAAACATCAACTTGATACTGTTACCTCAGAGGTTGATGAACTTCAAAGTAGCAAGCAGAACGCAGAGCAAGAAGCGCAAGATAATCAAACAAAAATAGATATTCATACTGCATCGATACAAAAATTCTACAATGAACGTCCTGAATTAATTGAGGTCTCAGACGATATAAAAAAAACCTTAGCCTTACGTGAGTACCCTGAACCTGATGTTACTCATGAGTCAAATCAGGCATATGAAGTGCTCTTACAAGCTCTTGCAGAAAAAATGAACGTTAACATCGACTACTCAATCGTTATTGGAAGACTTAATCATAAGATTGAAGAGTTGAAAATCAAGCATGATACGGAAATGTCGAACTTAAAAATTAGCCAAACCGAAGAACAAAATAAGAAAACAATTTTTGGAAAGTTCAATCTAGATTATGCTGTTTCATCGATTAAAATATCTGATTTTTTCCTACTTCCATTATCGGTTATTCAGTCAAAAGCTGATGAATTATATGATTCAAAGACTATTGATCTCGTAGTCCCATTGACGGCTGTAATAAGTAACACATATCAACGTACCAGGCATGAGATTGCTGTAGGCACTCTAGTTAAGCTAAATTTAAAAGAAGCATTTGTAGACTTCTGTCGTCGTTTACCCTTGCAATATGAGCAAGAAATAGTTCAAATTTCTGGTCATTGCATATTTACCTTCGGCGATATTGAGTGCTATCGATTACACAGTGACCGACTACTCACTAAGCACCGAAGACAAAGTGAGCATGAGTTTATTCATGTCGATTGTGACGGTAATGGTGCTATAGATACTGTACGTAAGCTCAATGACATTTATGACATTGGATCTGAACTAGAGGAAAAATTGGCAAATACCCTTATTGAACAAGGTTACTTACTGTCTGATGTTCGTACCATCTACTAGCTATCAATTGAGTTAACACAAGGAAGAGATATGACAGCGTTTACTTTTGCCGTACTTGTCGATGGCGAGAATGTTCAACAATCAAAATATCCTGACATTTTAAGTGAAATTGGTAGAAAAGGCGTTATCGCTCTTAAATGGGTATATGCCGATTGGACAAATCCAAGCCATAAGAATTGGCAGCAATATATCTTAGATACAGCGTCTACACCAAAGCAGCAATTTCATCACGGTAAAGATGCAGCGGATCATGCGCTTATTATGGATGCCATTGAGCTGATTTGTACCAACGAAAAAATAAATGCTCTATGCATTGTCAGCAGTGACGGTGGTTTTTCTGGCTTAGCTCAGAGGATTAGAGAAAAAGGCTTGCATACTATGGCCATCGGAAAGAAAAGTACACCTGAGCGTTTTCGTAATGCTTGTCATGACTTTGTGTACTTAGAGAACCTAAGCCAAGAAGACACCGATGATGACAATGAAAAAGAGCAGAAAATCACTGACAGCTCAACGGAGCTAGATGGGTTGCTATTAAAGGCTTATTGGCAATTAAACAATAATGAAGATTTTGTTTATCTAGGAGATCTAGGAACCAAGCTTAAGCAGATTGATAGCACGTTTGATACTCGAAGTTATGGATATTCAAGCTTGAAAAAAGCCATTAAGAATCTGAGTAATCAATTTGAGATTTTTGGAGAAAAAGAGGACAGATGCTATGTCAGGCCAACATCGTTAACAGGTAGCGTGAAAGCGAGGCCTCAATCAAATAAGAATTTTGCGTTCCTTGTTCATAACAATGAAGACTTTCATTTCAAGAAAACCGACCTGAATGATAGTAAGTTGTGGGGGAAATTATCGAAAGGTATGACGCTAAAATTTCAGGTGTCCTCAAACACGACAGGGAAAGCCCGAAGTGCTTGTAATGTAGAACTGGCATAATTGTTAAATCTAGAATAGTGGTAGGGGCGTTAGCCCCTACATTGTTTAACTTAGAGGTAGAGCCAGTTCTGAATTTACGGGCGGCCTTCGCAACCAACCCCTGACGCCTCATGCTCGCGGCGATGGTTTTTACATCGTGTTTATTACCATTTTCTTCAAGTTCTTTTTGAATGCGCCTTGCACCTTCACGTTCCTTTTTATCATCAAAGACTTCACGAACTTTGTTATCAAGCTGCTTTCGGTGTTCGTTGCGTTGGGTGACTTTATGCCGATTATCAACCCAATAATAAAACCCACTTCGAGAAACCCCAAACACCTTAGCCATATGGACAATCCTATACTGCATCAGGTGTTCGAGCATAAACTCATAGCAATCTACTTTAGATTTTTCGCGAAGTAGGTGGCGGCCTTTTTTACGATATCTAGCTCTTCAGCTTGCTCTGCCAATAATCGTTTGAGTTTGGCATTTTCAGTGGCGAGTTCCCTTTCTCTATCGCTGATTTTCGCATCTTTTGTAACGGCTTTACGCCACCCATAAATTTGAGATTCATATAGCGAAAGCTGTCGTGCGGCAGCAGCGACACCGACTTTCTCTGCTAACTTAAGCGCTTCGGCTTTAAATTCAGGAGCATGTTTGATTCGTGTTTTCTTAGTTGTCATTGTTCACCTCGTTAGTGATTGTACTCACTTAACTCAGTGTCCAAAACTTCTGGTGCGGATCATTATCGCTAGAAAATCATGCAATTTAGCGACTCATATCCAAGACTACTGCCGTCTTGAGTATATTAGGTTGGAGGTTAAAGTATGCACACTAATGGCATGAAATTAATCGAATTATACCATTAGTATGCAGATAAAGTGATAACGGGGATCAGATCTGGAAATGGTTATATAACCAAGTTGGGATAATACTTAAATTAGTTAGGGCCATAGACAACGTCGAAACGAAAGCTACACCACTGGAACGTACCAGATTTTCACGGTGTGTCGACATAACATTGGCTAAACACGCGGTTGCAATCGTACCAAATGCCAGGATATGGCATAACACAATGATCTTAATATTTAAGGACATATACCAAGCTAGCTTTACGGATTCCACGACATACTCTATGCCATCAAATCGTTCTATGGATTTGGCTGAGTCCAGCACACTTTGTGAGTACTCAACATCGAAGATCCAATACACAGAAAACATCACAGGTAAGAAGCCAGCTAACTCAATTAAAGTGTAATTATCCAAGAATTCAATATTGTAAAGCTTAGCCAATAAGGTCATAGCAACTAACGCTATTAAGCTATACACCGCAATATCATGGTAACTTAAATACAGTACCCCCAAAATACAGCAAGCCACGGAAAAAACCATAACAAACAAGATGACTTCATCACCATCATCCTTACTTTTATTATTCATAAAAACCTTTCTATCGCAGAAGTAGTTAAGGGCTTTGCATTGGTAAAGCCCTATTAAAATTTAACGCGGAAGCGAACGAGTGTGAGAACACACATCTTCCCAGACACCATTTCGGTAGCGCTGATACGCGCAAACTGGGACGACTTTAGGTCGATTACTCATAAGAGATACCTCTCAAATTGAGATGAAAGAGGAAATTCAATTATTGAGGTGAACACTGTAGAAAGGTATGATTACGCTACAAACCTGAGTAATCTTGCCTTTCTGTGGGCTTGAAACCTCTTAGTGTTGGGCCTTATTTTTACTACGCCAATAGAAAAAATAATTCACCTCACAGTTAAAAAGGCGCTTTTAGTATTTACTGAAAGCGCCTTTTTATTTCTCTTTGCGGACACCTTTGAACGGTGTGCCATCTTGCTTCACATCCATAAATTGCCCTGTATTCGCATCGCGTTTAACCCAATGCCCAGAAGGCGTTTGAGTCTGTGAACGTTCGCGAACCATTCCATGACGGCGGTTATCGCCAGGTTGACCATTTGTAGCCATGATACATCTCCACATTTTGAGTTAAACAACTGCGCCTAACTCTTCTTATGAACACATAATACCAGCTTAACGCTCAAGATCAATAATGCGTACACAAAAACAACGCACTTTTATGATTTTACGATCCTTAATGTAACTCTCATGTCAAATTTAACATCTAAAAAGAGCTGCATTTCTCACTATGTGGTATAATAAATAAAAATAATAAAGAGCATTAAATATGACTACTTTTGAAGAACTAGTACAAAAAAAGGGTAATCAAGCTGATAGGTTGGCCTTCATCGACTTTAAACTTAGGTATACCGGAATCATAAAGCGTTCGGATATTGGGGAGATGTTCAACATAGGAAACGCGGCGGCTTCAAAAGCTATCTCAGACTATAACGACGTGCGTCCGAATAATTTTCAATACGATACAAAGACAAAATTTAACACCATCAAGCGAGAGTGTTATGAACCGCTATTAAACATTGATGCTGATACCGCTTTAGGAATGCTGGCTAATGGATTCAATAAGAACAAACTCTATTCCGAAGCTAAAACCATTATTACCTATGACAAGATTGGCAAGATCCCAAACCAGCTCAACGTCGAATGTATATCTAAAGTAGCTCGTGCTATTGATGGTGGTTACGCTATAAAGTGTGGAAGTTATCTTTCTGAAAACAGTGACAACCGCGAAGCCAGAACGCTATTGCCGTTAGCTATTATGTACGACGGTACTAACTGGATGTTTAGAGCGTATGACCGTACTTGTACACATAAGACCTACTTCAAAACATTTCACTTTTCTCGTTTTAGGAACATTGTAGAACACTTCAATGAACCGGAATTCAAGAAAAATAACGAGGAATCTTTAGGCAAAGATTTAAGTTGGAATACTCAGATCCCGCTCGAATTGGAGCTACATCCTCACCTGAGTGTTAAAGAAAAGAACCGAGTTCGCACTGATTTCGGTTTAGAAGAGAATACGGATCGGATAACGATACCAACTAGACACGCATTCATGTGGATACTAGAAAAGAAGTGGTTTATCGATAAACGGACTTTGGAAGAAATAAGTATTGAGGATCAACTGGAAGAAACTACGGAGCAACCTAAGAATAAGTGTTTCTTTAAGTTCAGGCTAACTAACCGCGATACTGCACACTATTACGATATGCTAGTTAAAGAGTCACATAAATAGTTACAAATAGTAGCTTAATTCATGCCATACACAGTGACTAATTTTAGGTAAGTAGTGTGATTTATAAAGTCGACCTTTGTATGTTTAACCACCACGACACGACCACCGCTGCGCCAATAAATTACGTATCCGCCCCATGAACC
>NZ_SYUT01000088.1:0-936 GCF_005146325.1 Vibrio genomosp. F6
GGTGTTATAGCGTTGTCGCACCTTAATTGGGCGTTAGTTTGCTAGGAGGCAGGCAGTCAACTAGCCTAAATTCGCTCTTACATCAGAAATGGTAATAAAGAGTTTATTTTCTGCATCTTGAAACGCTTGGAAGCCATATCTCTCGTAGAAGTTTTTTGCTCCGTCTTTGGCGTCAACAATAACTACAGGGAATGCGACGCTATCACTGGCTGCTAGTAGCTTTCTAAGTGCATCAATAAGGAGCCACTCGCCAAAGCCTTTACCTTTGTAGCGTTCATCGACTGCTAAACGGGCAATTAGACCACCAGAAGTCGATGATTGGTGTTTTTTCTGTAGCTTGTCGGGTAAAGCCTTCAAGTCGATTGGTGTCATTGTTAGTGTATAAAAACCAATGACATGCGAGCTATCGTTATCATCTTCTAAAACGAATGTTCTGGTGTTGTCTTTCTTTGCTTGCTGACTCGCCATTACTTTCAGGTAGTTATTAAGAGCTTCAATACCGCAGTTGAACCGATTTCTATCATGTTTTGCTTTTTCTAGAAGTACCGTGTTCATCATTGAGTTTTGCTCTCGTAACGTTCAGAAGCAGTTTTCAATTTTGAGTTGATTGTTGCAGGACGGTCTAAAGCATCCATAAGTAACATAGCATCAGCTTGGCTAAGTTTAAGGGCTTGTTCACGTTCAATGACTTGTTTGGCTTTTTCTATAGCAGCACTTAGAACAAATGAGTTAATACTAGACATGCCTGCAATTGCCGCCGCTTTTGTCAGTAAGTATTGTGTATCGACATCAACTCTAGCAGTGATGCGGGGCAAAGTAGTAGCCATAATGTAATTTCCTTTTGTGTCAAAATGTCACATGTGTATTATGGTCTTAAAATGAGCGTTAAGCAATCATTGTGTCACTTTGGCACGCAAAACTAACAAACAATTTAAG
>NZ_SYUT01000088.1:1702-3035 GCF_005146325.1 Vibrio genomosp. F6
TTTGAAATTTGTGTTTACGGCGCAATGGTTTAGTCTGGGTTTTATAGCGTTGTCGCACCTTAATTGGGCGTTAGCTGAAAGGAGGTTGTAATGAGAAATCTAGATATATTTAACTGTGCAGCGTTGGAAGTTATGCATGCTGGTCTTGATAAGTTTCCAGTCCCAACTGATGTCGCGCCCACCGAAATAGCTGAACGGGTAAAAGATTATTTTGAAAGCAATGATGATGGTGAATTAAATTCACAAGAATTATTTAAAGCATGTTATGCAACAGTAAAGTGGTTAGAGCAAGAAGGATATCTGATCATTAATCATGAGACACTTCGCGAGAGTATATGTAACGTAACTCTAACTCAAAAAGGTCTTAATGCGTTAAATTCTATCCCAACATTTGATAAAAGTGAGAATAAATCATTTGGGCAGTACTTTATCAAAGGAATAAAACCGATTTCAGCTTCGGTAGTTGGGAATTTAATGACTGATTTCTTTAGAACTATCAGCTAACAAACAATTCAACCAGACTTGCAACGCGTGGCATTTTTACTTCTAATCAGGTTTAGTGGTTACGGTGTAATGCAGAACCGCTGTATTGCGTTGCTGCGCAAGTTAATTGGGCGTTAAGTTACTAAGGAGGTATCTCAAAATGGAAGTGAACTGTTCAAAATGTGGGCGGAAGATAGAATCTGAGAATATTAATGTTTCGCTGGATACTGCTTACTGTCAAAACTGTGAGAATCTAACTTCGCTTGCGTCGATATTAGAGGCAGCATCTGACAGTAAGTTCGATAGTACTCAAAAGGTTAATGGCGTACATATTTCTGGCAATGACTATGATTGGTCTATTGAACTTTCAAATCGAAGTTGGGCGGCACTTTTTTTAGTTCCGTTTACTGTGGTGTGGGTAAGTATTGCTCTTTCTGGAATATATGGAACCCAGTTAATGAATGGAGAGTTCGATTTTAAACAATCTCTCTTCGGGTTGCCATTTCTAATAGGCAGTATTGTATTAATTAGCATTACTCTAATGAGTGTTTTGGGTCGTACCTATGTTTCAAATGAAAATGGTAAAGGCCTCATTTTTATAGGGGTGGGTTCTATAGGTTGGTACAGAAGGTTTGAATGGCAAAATATTGCTAGAGTAAGGGAAGTAGGGCTAGGACAGCGTAGACATATTTCATTAGAAGGAAAGCAACGAATAAACTTGGGTTGGGGGCTAAGCACGGAAAAGCTATATTTTATGTCTAGCTTTCTAAAAACGAAGTTGAAAACGTAACTTAACAAACAATTTAAGAGTGACTCCTAACGCTTAGCGAGTTCACTCCGATTTGAAATT
>NZ_SYUT01000089.1:0-359 GCF_005146325.1 Vibrio genomosp. F6
TCTCAAGCTTAGCCATCAATTCACTTCCTGTCCCTTTACCGCGAATAGTTTTATCAACCCATAGGAAATTTATTAAAAGCCAACTTCCAAAAATTTCGGCAGTAATACCTGCAACTTTTCTCTCGCCAACAATCGCATAATAAGCCACTTTTCTACGGTCAGTACCAATTAAAAATGGAGAGTTGTGCTCAACAAGACCATTGCGTATTTCATTAATATTTTCTTCTGACGGCTCTAAATCTAGCTCAAATTCCATTGTAATCCTCATGGCGACTAACGCCCAATTAAGGTGCGACAACGCTATAACACCCAAGCTAAACCATTGCACCGTAAACACAAATTTCAAACCGGAGTAAACT
>NZ_SYUT01000089.1:1145-2562 GCF_005146325.1 Vibrio genomosp. F6
TTAAATTGTTTGTTATGTTTATCACGTGCGGTTCGCTAGACCCATAACAAAAACCAATAATGCTCCAATAATTAAGCTTAAAAAAGCCTGCATCGTCATTACATTATCAAACTCAGAGCGTGGTGAATTGAGGTCAGGGTGCTTAACAATAAGCCCTTTAATGGGGAGACGTTTATAGAACACTCTTGGATAAAACCCCTGAGTGCGTTTAATTTGGTTGCTATATCTAAGCTGTGCAAAGAAACTTAAACTAGTCGATACTACTGGAGCGAACACCATTATATCACCGTAGAAAAAACCATAGTAATAATTGATGATACTAGTGACTAAAAATAAGCCTAGAAAGGTGAATACTACTTTTTTAGCTTTAGTATGATGATAAATAGGCTGTAAGATCATAAGTACCATGACGTATGAATATATCAACATTATCAATAGATTACCCTCCATCTTCCTCCCGAAAACATAACGCCCAATTAAGGTGCGACAACGCTATAACACCCAAGCTAAACCACTGCGCCGTAAGCACAAAATTCAAATCGGAGTAAACTCGCCATGCGTTGGGAGTCACTCTTAAATTGTTTGTTAGCCTACAAATATAATCGTAAGCAGCAAAACAATTACTAATACGGCAATTGTTAATTTTATAGATTCTTTGGATTCTTTGGATTCTTTGGATTCTTTGGATTCTTTGGATTCTTCACATGCCACCATAGGAACAGCTTTCTTTGTAACATGGTTTTCTCTAATAGTACTCAGGAATGCCTTATTACTCTTTTGCCTCTTCACTTTTAACTTCTCTTCATATTTACACCAAATATCGTAATGAATTTCGTGAAGTGTACTGTGATTTCTTGGCTCTCCCCATTCAGATATCAACCACTTAACATCCGTTTTATTTAATAAATCCAATTTGCTATAACCAAGTAAACTATAAGAGAATGGGAGACTTTTAAGTTTTTTACCTGGAACGGATTCAATTACATTATAACCTGGTTCTTTTAACACTTCAGAGTAAGGAATGGAAAATGAATCAATAGCAGCCAACCAATATAAAAGGGACAACTCTTCTTTATACTCATCATTTTGTTTTCTTTTTTCTCGAATTAAAGACCTAACAGCAATTGCAGCCTCTCGAAATGAAGCTGGTAAAGGTAAATTTTCTAAAGCCAAGGAAAGTCTTTTGACTGGTTCGCCGCGTAATGTTTTAATTCTATCAGCCCAAAACTCTCCACTCTGCAAAGCTTCTTGGTGCTTAGTCCAGAAATCAGTTGAGAAATTTTCTGCTTCTTTATCTGTTTCAATTTTATGCCAATTATTCATACCGCCTCTTAATTCTAATACTGACTCTTGTAGGCTAACGCCCAATTAAGGTGCGACAACGCTATAACACCCAACCTAAACCATTGCACCGTAA
>NZ_SYUT01000090.1:0-1248 GCF_005146325.1 Vibrio genomosp. F6
TTAAAATTATTACTCATTTTGCGAAACATTTTCATACCCATAAGCTCTCCCTCCTTAGTCTGACTAGTTAGATACCCCACAATTTCCGCTAAAAGAAACTGCACCACAAAAACTGGTGGATTTGACGTAAAGTAAATCGAGGTTGCCATCATCAGTCTCAGGAGACCACCACTGAGAGACGTTTTCACGTTTCGGCTTTCGATTACAGATTGACCATTATAACCCACTGAACTAAAAAGAAATATAACGCCCGCTTAAGGGGCAGCCAACGCCACTACTAACTTTCCGCATAACACCGTAACCAGAAAAACCAACGCATAGTAAAAATGCCGCGCGTTGGCTGTCCCTCTTGAAGCGTTTGTTATGTGAATTCTCGATTGAAACGCCGAACTTTTGTACGCACATTTTTCATAGGTGATGACGTATTAAACTGAATCATACGCCCCAAAGTCCATTGTTCATACCACGCAACACCATACAAATCATGGTTACTTAAGCTTGAAATGAGTAAAAGTATCTCGTTAACCGTAGACTCAAGTTCAATGAGTAAATCATTGTATTTCCACTCACGATACTCTTCGTAGAAGCTTTCAGCGAGTGAGCCTAATTGGTTCCATTTATAACCAGTTTCCGGGAAATCTACGTGTTGGTGTTGAGATCTTAGGTGATGCCATTTAAGAACCAGTTTCCCCCAACCAATCAAGTAAGCCACTGTATCACCAACACTAATGACTGTACCTTTGACGTTTCCCTCTACTCCAGATTTGCGAACTTTGCTTTCCGGAATTGAACGATAGTCAGCCATGAGTTTCGGAAATATTGAGTTTATAGCTAACTCCAATTCATCCTTATTTTTTGGTACAGAAGACATTTTGACCTCCAGTCACATAACGCTTAAAGCAGCTGCGTGGTACGCGTCGGCTGGCTTTTCTTGTTATGTGTTTGAACGTGGCTACTGAGTTATGCACTTGCGCCACCAGTGACTGAAAAGTCTAATTCACCACCGTCTTTCGTATTAACAAAAAAACGAGTGCCATCAGAACACTCAATGCATAATTCGCTGGCTCTCGGCCTGAATACGTTATCAATACACTTCCCATCAAGAAGCTTCAAAATTGATTTTGCTTCCTTTTCTAAGTCATCACTCATTTGATTCAGCCTTCCCTTCGCTGGACTGGAACACATAACGCCCAATTAAGGTGCGACAACGCTATGACACCCAAGCTAACCCATTACACCGTAAACACA
>NZ_SYUT01000010.1:0-158916 GCF_005146325.1 Vibrio genomosp. F6
ACTAAAAGGAATTTAATAGTTTTAAATGGAATGAATGCTAATTGATATTGTGTGCTTGTTTATGCGTGATTTGTAGGGTTTTTATTCTTCAGTTTTACTTGGATGAATTGAAATGCCCTTTTATTATTAGGATTTAACCAATTAACCATTAGTTCGTAATGACTAAAAATTGAATAGTAGTACGCTATACATGTGCCTTTTGATATTTATCAGTTATGCGAGCTACTTAACGGTTTTTGTTGGTTTCTTAGTTACCTAGCCTCGATATGTCTGCTTGTGATAAAAAAATAGACCTGTTAGTTTTTCCCGGCGCAGCTAGGACGGCATGCGCTATTAAGGATAATAAAGTCACAGGACAGTAAAATGAAAAAAACACTTCTAGCAGTAGTCATCCCTTCTCTTTTCGTCGCTGGTGCCGTATCAGCCGCAGAAATCTATAAATCAGATGAAGGCAAAGCTGAATTTTATGGTCAGCTTCGTACAGAACTAAAGAAAAACCCAGATAAAGACGTCACCCTTGGTGCCGGTTCATCAAGAGCGGGTGTAAAAGCAGAGTACCAGTTGGTTGAGGGGATTAATGTTTTTGGTAAAGTTGAATTTGGTCTGCAAGGTAAAGGCGACTATACAATGAAAAACCGCCTGCATTATGCGGGTGTGAGTGGCGATTTCGGTAAAATTACCGTAGGTCGTCAGTGGATTGTATCGGATGACACTTGGGGCGCGGATTACTCGTACTTCTTTGGTGGCACTGGTTTACGCCATGCGACACTTTCAGGTGCCCGTCATGACTCGTTGATTAAGTATAACTATGAAAGCGATAGCTTCTGGGTAGCGGCGAACCACGGTTTAGATCAAGACGATACCAACCAAGAGCTGACAGAACTTTATGCTGGAACATCAGCGGGTGATCTATCTCTACACTTTGGTGGTGGTACCAATACATCAAAAGGTCATGTAGTCGGAGATAACTCAGGTACAGATATCGTTGCTGATTTAAAAAATACTTTCTTCGAAGGTACGGTCGAATACACAATGGGTGATGCGCTTGTCGGTTTCACTTATTACAACGCACAGCTTGAGGATCTTAACTCATCTGGGAAAATTAAGGAAAATGCATTCAGTTTAGGTGGTACATATGCCTTTACAAAGAAAACGAGTGCGTATTCTGGTGTTGAGTATGTAGAGCAAAAAGCTGGCAGCTTAGAAGGCGACGGCAAAAATGCTTACTTAGGTGCGGTACACAAGTTTAATAGCTGGTCACGCATTTATGCAGAAATGGGTTACAGCAAAGGTACAACCACAGGTTACACCAATCAAGGATCTGACGTTTTCGTTGGTCCAACGAAGAATGATGGCGAAAGTCGCTTTGCTATTGGTGCCCGTGTTTACTGGTAAAAACGTTTAAAAGATTATGCCTTTTCTTTTGCCCAACCATGATTGATGGTTGGGCTTTTTTCTGTGACTGGCTTTTGTGACTGGCTATTGTGACCAGGCTTTGTGATTAGCTATTGTGACGCGTTACTGCAAATCATCGTATCCGCCAGCTTCTTTAAACCAAGCGGTCAGAAAATGTTTTAAGTTTTTAAGTTCATCAGGGCCGATCAGTGCAAGTCCTAAATCTTCTGCACGAGTGATATCGTTATGGCGTAAAGGGCGGAAACTGACAAGCATTGCACGAGCTTGCAGGCCGCCGAGGAGATCGCGTAATGATTCAAGTTTGTAGAGGGTGTCATCCCCATCATCTCGCATGCCCTTGGTTTTACACTCGATAATATGCAGTTTGTTATTGACCACTGAGGCAACGTCTAATTCATTGCGAACTTCGCGCTCACCAAGGTTGCGATAAACTTGAACATTTAACGAACGGTCTTGGATTGTAGGCATTTCATCTTGGATCTGTTTTACCGTGCTATGAACTAGAGTCTCTAACCATTCACCATTTGAGAAACGACGTGCATCCTCATTGGCAAAGGTAAGAATGCCATTTTCATAGGTCGCAATATTGGCGTCCACTAAGTCAGTCAGCAGCATGTTGAGCTCACGATAGCCTTGTTGCTTTTCCGATAATGGCACATCAAGCTTCTGTTCTTTGCGGCAGGTTGTTGCTAAATAATTAAGCGTCGCTAACCCTGGGCCTAGCTCTAACGCATTTCCCGCCCAACGTTCACCAAGTTCGTAAAGTTTTTGATCAAGCTGAGGAGGCAGTTCGTGGGTGTTAAATTCGCCACGAGCACCGAAAACAGTCAGGTAATCATCAATGGTGATTCTATCTTGAACTTGCGCCTCTTCTTTCCCATCAGGGTAGAGCCAGCAAAGTTTGTCGCTGTTTGGTTCAACAACAAAAATCGGCCAGTGATAAGAACGGAAAACTTCATAGACAGAAAGCAGGCGATGACGTAGGCCACAACTCGCGTTGAGTTTAACTTCTCCGCCACGGGCTTTTAGATTTTGAGCCAGTGTTTGAATTGAGGCTTTAATGGCAGATGTATCGACTGCGGTCGGTATCTCAAAAAATTCAGAAGTGATCGAACGTTTCTCTAGAACGGCGTTTAGTCGATCATAGATATGTCTTTGATCATCATCTCCAATGAATACAATGTGAGTACTGATCGTACGGTTATCAAGAAGCGGAGTGAGCAAGCGAATAGGGTCTTGATCGATGATGCCAACATGGACAGCCATAGGTATTCCTTAATGTCATATGGCCTGCCTAGAGTGAGGTATCAAAAGAAATTCGCAAGCCTTAGTAGACATATAATGCCGCAGCGTAAAAAAAACAAGGGCGACTTCATAGAAAAGTCGCCCTTAGTCAATAATTTACAGAACCTTTACAGACTTTATGTTTTTAATCGAACAATTGGTTCATACCAGTTACATTGAGCCCATTGTCGATTGATTCTCTATTACAGCTTAAAGCGGTGCACTAATTCACCTTGTTGGTTGGCAAGCCCTGCTAGATTTTCACTGGCTTGGGCGATAGATGACATCGCTTGGTAGCTAGCATCGGCGATGTGATTAATGTCTTCAATGTTTCTTGCAATGTCAGATGTCGTCTCATTTTGCTCTACCGCCGCTTGTGAGATATGAGTACTCATTTGGCTAATTTCCATAATCAGAGCTTGGATCTCTTCCATCGCACTATTCGCATTTGAAGCCTGTTCGACAGACATATCCATATCGTTCATACAGCCTTCAATCACCTTACCAGCAGATTTTGACGATGACTGAAGATTGCTGATCATCGTTTCAATCTCAGACGTAGATTCCGTTGTACGTTGCGCAAGTACCCGAACTTCATCCGCAACAACTGCAAAACCGCGTCCTTGTTCGCCCGCTCGAGCGGCTTCAATCGCGGCATTTAGAGCCAGAAGGTTGGTCTGTTCTGCAATGTTACGGATCACATCCAAAATAGAGCCAATTTGACTGCTCATTTTTTGCAATTCGCCAACAGCTTCTACAGACTCATTAAGGCGAGATTCTAATTGGTTAATAGTGGTGATGTTGTCGTTCATGATTTGACGGCCAGATTCAGATGCCGTTTCAACTTGTTGAACCATCTGTAAAGAGCTTTGCGCACTGCTCGCCACTTCTTGTACCGAGTGCGCCATTTCTGTCATCGCAGTGGCAACATTCGCTGTCTGTTCTCGCTGGTTGTTGAGCTGTTGCTGGGCATTCGTCGATGTTGTTTGGTTGGTTCCTGCCGTCTCGGTGAGGTTATCAGAGGCATCATTAAGCTTAACCAGAATATCGTGCAGGCTATCAGCAAGAGTATTAATGTGGCCGCTGACACGACTAAACTCTAGGCTGAATTTACCATCAATACGTTTGGTCATGTCACCTTCAGTGAGGCATTCCAGTACACTTAAAATGCTATTCAATGGAGTGCGAACGCTATGTGAAATATGGTAGCCAATTGCCGCAGCAAAGATGGTAACTAGAACTCCAATACTGATGGCCTTTATTACACCTTGGTCATAAACGTCGCCGGCTTCAGCTAATGATGAATTCAGTTGTTCTGAAGCCGTGGCATTGAATGAATCTAAAATCAGCATGGCATTATCAATTTCAGCCGCGAGATTAGCGATATTTTCATAAAGAGCTTGCTTTGCAAGAAGGTAGTTATTGTGCTGATCAAGCACCCCACCTTTTTGGCCGACATCGCGTGTGAACTGCTTTACCGATTCATCAAAGGCATCTTTAAGTGATGGAAGCTGCGCGGTTAAACCACGGTATGCGTAATTAAGGTGAGTCACTGCTTTTTTGTTTTTCGTTACCGCCTTTTGAACAAATGCAGTATCTGAACTTGCTAAAGCATCTGAAGTGATCACTTCTGCATCTTTCAATTTAATGAAATAGCTCTTCGCCATCACTTTCACTGAGATGCTGGTTTGGTCGCTCACATACTCTTTCATACCGACACTCAGTTCTGAATGTAGACGCTGGAAGTTGCGCGAAGATTTTTGCACTTTTTCTTGAGCAGAGAACATCGATTCATAATTGTTCATAGCATCAGCGGCTTCAGCGAAGTAGCGCAATTCCATTTCTCGTAATTGCGTGATTCGCTCTGTTAATGAAGGGTCTTTGTTACTTGCGGCCTCTAATTGGGAGAGAACCTGAGAGAATTGATCTTTTGCCGTAGCGAACTCACCGCGAATGACGGTCATACGCTCATCACTTTGAGTCGTTAAGAAATCCTTAAAAGATTTATCTGCAGAAAGTAACTGCACACTGGTTTGATTAGATAACGAAACTAAGGGTAATGCTGTTTTCGATACAGTTTGAAAATTGGAATGAATCTGACTCATGCCATCCATCATTATCGCAATAGTAATGGCTAACATGAGGATTATCAGTGCAAAACCAGCGTACATTCGCTTTATCACTGAGCCTTTCATAAAACTCTCCCTAGAAATACAAAAAATAAAAAAAAGACCAACAGTCTTCAAAATAACAAAATTGTTAGCATTGTATTGATAGTGAGACACACGTTCTTTGACGCACACGTCAAAAATATCCTCGCACTATTGATGTGATAGCGATTATTATAAATGAACAGTGTTTTCTATTGAGATTTATTAATGCTTGGCGCATACTAACTAAGAGCAAATAGCATACTAATTGCGTAATAAACTTAAATATCTTGGAGAGCTTCAATGGCGGAAGAAACCATTTTCAGTAAAATCATTCGTAAAGAAATCCCGACAGATTTGTTGTACCAAGATGATCTCGTTACCGCATTTCGTGATATCAACCCACGTGCGCCAAGTCACATTCTGATCATCCCTAACAAACTCATCCCTACAACTAATGATGTCGAAGTCGAAGATGAAGCGATGATGGGGCGTATGTTTACGGTAGCAAAAAAACTCGCAAAAGAAGAAGGCATTGATGAAAAAGGTTACCGCTTGATCGTCAACTGCAACTCTCATGGTGGACAAGAGGTATACCATATTCACATGCATTTAGTGGGTGGTCGCCCATTGGGTCCGTTGTTGATGAGTTAATTTTTTAATGGTTGCCTAACTTTTTTGTTTTTTGACGGTCTCAACAAATCATCAGTCAACATAAACAATTGGCAACTATTATTCTTTAATGACCATACGAATAGAACTACAAATAGAGCTACAAATACAAACAGAACAATGGCGTGATAAGCCGGTAATTTGGAGAAGTAAGTGAGACGACAGATTCGACTATTAGCAGTTTCGACAATGTCGATCATGATTTCAGCTTGTTCGACCTTGTCGGCTGGTAATCTTTTTAGTCATTACAGCGCTCAAAATAATGCGGTTCATCAAGCTGTCGCGACCGGACAGTATCAAAAAGCTGAAGACGCATTACCTGACTATGCCGCAGGTGACATTTTGGATAATTTTGAGAGAGGGCGAGTGCTCTTTCTTAATGAACAATTTCCAGAAAGTAAATCGAGTTTAGAGCTAAGTGATCGAGCGGTCAGAATTCAGCAAGATAAAGCAGTGATATCGGTGAGCGATTCGGTCACGAGTGTCGGTGCATTAGCGGTTAATGATAATTTGACGGAGTACACCCCAGCAGATTATGAGTTGGGCTTTCTACATCTCTATCTTGGTTTGAACTATTTGAAAGAGAATAGCTTAGAAGGCGCATTGGTTGAAATGCGTCGCGCAAATCAAGTGCAAGAGCAAGCAAAAAAAATACGAGAAAAAGAGCTACAGTCGGCACAAAGCGATATTAGATCTAAAGGCTTGTCACCAAATTTAGGCAGTGTGCTGTCTAATTACCCAGACGCAGGGAAAAAGTTGCAAGCGGTGCAAAACGGTTATTTGCTGTTTTTGTCAGGCCTTCTTTACGAAGCGTCAAATGACCCCAATGCCGCCTATGTCGATTATCGACGAGCATTGGCCGTTATGCCTGAGAACACCGAAATTATTAATAATACGATTCGTTTAGCAAAGCGCCTAGGTATGAATCAAGACCTGGCTAAATTAACGAAGCGTTACGGCTCAGTTACGAAGCTAACCAGTAATCAAGGGCGAGTTATTGTCATTGAAGAGCAAGGCGTTGTTGATGCGATGCAAAGTTGGCGTTTAGATTTACCCATTTATGACAGTCGAAGTAATGGGGCGATCTACTCTTTAGCCTTGCCTTATTATCCTAAGCAAGCGTCAGAGCGATTTTCTGCCATGCATTTGGATAACAATCGCGTAAATACTAGCCAATTAGCTAATATTAACTTAATGGCGCAAAACGATCTTTCTGAAAGGTTGCCGAGTATCGTGATTCGCCAAGCACTCCGAGTAGTAGCTAAAGATAGGATCCGCAAAGAAGCTGCAAAAGGTGATGATGTTGGGAATTTATTGTTCAATGTTTGGAATGCGTTAACAGAGCAGCCAGATACGCGAAGCTGGCAAACTCTGCCAGCCGAAGTGAATAGTGCAAGCCAAATTGTTGCGGCAGGTGAGCACTCACTACAGGTTGATGGGCATAGCTATCAGTTTAATGTACCTAAAGGTCAAACGACTTTGGTATGGGTATCTCGCCAAGGTGGAAATGCCATTATGTGGCATAAACAACTAGGGAGATTAAAATGAAGAGATGGTTATTGGGCATGCTAACAGCACTCATGTTAGTGGGCTGTGCGGATAATACCGCTGGGTTGCGAGTGGATGGCTTAACGCAGAAAGTGCTGTTTAGCGATCATGTGCTGGGCGGTCGTTTGATTATCGATGATATTGCCACGACACAAGTTGATGGGCACACGCGAGGTGTCGTAAAACTCAGCAGTCAGTATAAAGGCGATCAGCATATTTTGTACCGCTTCTATTGGTATGATGATTCAGGGCTTGAAGTCAATTTGAAACAAGGTCCTTGGCGTCAGGCTGTTGTTCGAGGCTTTGAAAGCTTTTCGATTTCAGAGGTTTCTGTCAACCCAAATGGCACCCAATATCGAGTTCAAATTCGAGCTTCAAACGACTAAATGTTTAAGGCGTTAGCTTGTAAATAGTGACGCTTTAAGCCGTAATTATTTAGATAAATGAGTACCCTTGGTGGATAAAGGAACCAATATGAAAAAAAGTGTGATTGCATTACTAGGTTTGGCCGTAATTCTTGGTGGCTGTTCAAATAAAGTTAGCTACGGTGATGCGCAGGCTACTGAAACAACAACCATTGATTTTGGTTCTACTGATTTACAAAAAATTGCTGGAGAAATGGTTGATAGCATGATGACGGCTGGTTCTGTCGCGGTTATTACACGTGACCAACGTCCAATCGTTTTTGTTGAGCGTATTAAGAACAAGACTAGTGAACATATTGATACTGAATCGATTACCGATACCATCAGCACCAAAATGCTAAATTCAGGTAAATTCCGTTTTGTTGATATGGACCGTGTTGAGTCGGTACGCGAACAGTTGAATTTCCAAAACAACGATGAACTTGTGAATCAAAGCAATGCGATTCAGTTTGGTAAAATGGTTGGTGCGCAGTACATGATGTACGGAAACCTATCGAGCATTGTTAAAAATGCAGGTAGCGATAAAGATGTTTACTACAAGATGACCATGCGTCTGATGGATCTAGAAACCGGTCTTATCGAATGGGCAGATGAAACTGAAATCCGTAAGCAAGAATCAAAAAGCTTACTGGGATTATAGTTCGAAATAACTCAAGTTAGATATTACCCAAAGGAAGACATCTAGTGGCTAGATTTGCGTGGATTGAAGCTAAACAGCTCGATAATACCTTACAGTCACTTGATGACTTCTTTGTTACTCCTCCGGTGACGGTTCATACCTTAACTGGCGGATTGACGAATCGCTGCTGGAAGCTGATTACAGAATCTAATCAATCTTACGTGTGGCGTCCTCATACCTCCATATCTCAAGCATTCTCTATTTCTCGTCATCAAGAGTTTCAAGTTCTTCGGGCGATTGAATCGACACATTTAGGGCCAAAACCTGTGCTAGTGAATGAGCAAGGGTTATTAGTCTCATTTGTTGAAGGCGAATGCATGTCTGCAGGCGCTTCGTTTGATTCCATTTTAAAAACGGCGGTAAGTATTCATCGATTTGATACGTCGGCACTGCCTCTGATCCCATTTAGTTTTACCGCAAGAGTGGATCACTACTGGATGCAACTTAGCCAAAATTTCAGAACGCCAGAGTTTGAGGCTGTCTATCAGCAGTGGCGTAGTGCACCGAATATTCCAGCTATCGAACTGTCACTTTGCCATTTTGACTTAGGTTGCTATAACTTAGTTAAAACGGCTGAGGGGTTAAAAGTGATTGATTGGGAATATGCCACACTCTCAGATCCGAGGTTAGATTTAATGCTGACGATTGAAGCGGCGGAAGAGCCTGTGCTAGAGAGCGTTTATCGCTATTGTCTATTTAGGCAAATAGCGGATGTAGATGGCTGGGTTGAAGGAGTACAAGCTTGGCAACCCCGAGTAAAAATGATGGGAATGCTATGGTATTTGCTTGCTCATCAGTTATGGGGAGATGAACATTATTTGTACCAAGCTAATAAGTTAAGGCAAACATTCTGTAGTTAGGATCACTTTTCGAGATACTTATAGAGTAATTATTTAAGCTATCCCTTTAAAACCCTAGCTTTCATGCTAGATTGATATGAAGTGTACCAATATGGAACGGGAGAGGTACTATGATTATTTACCTACATGGCTTTGACTCAACAAGCCCAGGTAACCACGAGAAAGTGTTGCAGTTACAATTCATTGATGAAGATGTTCGTTTTATTAATTACAGCACGCAACATCCAAAACATGACATGCAACATCTGTTGAAAGAAGTGCATAAAGTCATTGAACAGTCAGACGACCCGCATCCGATTATTTGTGGAGTAGGGCTTGGTGGCTTTTGGTCTGAACGCATTGGTTTTCTTTGCGGGATCAAACAGGTTATTTTTAATCCTAATTTGCATCCAGAGAGAAATATGGTCGGCCGAATTGATCGCCCAGAAGAGTATCAAGATATTGCGACAAAATGCGTTGAGCAGTACCGGATGAAGAACAGGGATCGTTGCTTAGTTATTTTGACTCGTGAAGATGACGTACACGACAATAAGCAGACGGAAGCTGAGCTGGACGATTACTACTCAATCATTTGGGATGAAACTCAAACGCATAAGTTTAAGAAAATCTCTCAACATCTCCAAGCGATGAAAGCGTTCAAAGAAGCTTAGTTTACATTCTTAGGCTTGAAGCTTGGATTGTCTGTTTGGCTTTTCCGGCAAACAGAGAAGACTGCGATATACAAATAGAACCTTCAGATAAAGCGATGCTTAACTGGCATCGCTTTTTTATTAGCCAAAACCATGCAAATAATAATGAAATACAGTCAATCTCTGGTTGCGATGCAAATTTGGCTCTATATAATGTCTAAACTATAAATATTTTGATAAATATCAAAAAAAGTTGAGAGTAAGTAAAAAACTTACCCATTTATTGTTCTTACCCCTATTTTGAGAGTAAGAACCATTGAAATCCAAACATGAACGGTTTAGTAACAACCTCTACCCCCATTTCTGTTTTACAGAAAAACAAAGAGAGAATTTATCGGTTGGAGTAATCGAGCCGAACCCCATTTATTCATTTTTGTAGAGGATTATATCGTGACTCGAATTATCGTTGTTGGCGGTGGTGCTGGTGGTCTTGAATTGGCGACCAAATTGGGCCGAACTTTAGGCCGTAAAAATCGTGCTCAAATCACCCTTGTTGATCGCAAAGCAAGCCATTTGTGGAAACCGTTATTGCATGAAGTTGCAACAGGTTCACTTGATGCGGGTGTCGATGCTTTAAGCTATCGCGCACATGCAAAGAATCACCATTTCGACTTCCAAATGGGTAGCCTCGCGGATATTGATCGTGAGCGTAAAGTGATTGTATTAAGCGAACTCACGGATGAACATGGCGAGCTATTAATGCCAAGCCGTGAAATTGAATATGATATTTTGGTGATGGCGATTGGCTCAACATCAAATGATTTCAATACACCAGGTGTTCGTGATAACTGTATTTTTCTTGATAGCCCAGAGCAAGCTCACCGATTCCGTACTGAAATGAACAATCAGTTCCTAAAATTGCATGCTAAAAACGGTCAAGGCACGGTAGATATTGCTATTGTCGGTGCTGGTGCTACTGGGGTTGAACTGAGTGCTGAGCTTCATAACGCAGTCAAAGAGCTAAGAACATATGGTTTTGGTGATCTTGATTCAAGTAAACTAAACGTCAATTTAGTGGAAGCGGGTGAGCGCATTCTGCCAGCATTACCGCCACGAATCTCATCGGCAGCACACCAAGAGCTTGTTAATCTCGGCGTGACAGTTCGTACCGCTACTATGGTGACTGAAGCTGATGCAACAGGCTTAACAACCAAAGATGGCGATAAAATATCGGCACAGATAATGGTTTGGGCTGCTGGTATCAAAGCACCTGATTTCATTAAAGATATTGGCGGGCTTGAAACCAACCGCATTAATCAGCTAGTAGTAAAAAATACCCTACAAACGACTCGTGACGACGACATTTTTGTTATTGGTGACTTGGCTCAATGTACCCAGCAAGATGGCAAATTTGTACCGCCTAGAGCACAAGCGGCTCACCAAATGGCAAGTATGGCATTTACGAATATCGTCGCTAAGTTAAATGGAAAAGATCTTAAAGACTACGTTTATAACGATCATGGTTCGCTTGTATCGTTAAGTCGATTCTCAACGGTTGGCAGCTTAATGGGAAATTTAACCAAAGGTTCTATGATGGTTGAAGGACGCATTGCGCGAGTGGTTTATATCTCACTGTATCGGATGCACCAAGTGGCATTGCACGGATTTGTGAAAACTGGATTAATGATGCTAGTGGGTCGAATTAATCGAGTGTTACGTCCTAACTTAAAGCTGCATTAAGCGATTGATCAAACCGGATCTTAATTGAATGAAGAGCTCTCTTGTGAGCTCTTTTTTATTTTTATATTTTCAGCTGAAGTGACCTTAAGTATGTAACGAACTTACCTATCTCTCGGGTATGATTGAGTATACAACGCCAGCTTTAGGTTTGCCGTTAAAGAGGAAGCGGTTTCTAGCGACTCCTTCTTTTATTCCACCACATTGCTCAATTAATGCTTGGCTAGGCATATTATCTGGGTCACACACTATCTCTAAGCGGGTAAGCATTAATTTTGCAAAGCAGAACTCTGTTAGTGCGTTTAATGCTTCTTTCGCGTAGCCATGGCGTTGGTGTTTATCGAGAACCCAATAACCCATACTCGCCATATTAAAGGTGTGGTAGAACTCATTAATGGCAACCATACCGATAAGCGTTTGATCGGACTTTCGAAAGATACCAAACCCAAAAGAGGTCGCTTTCGCCCAGTTTAATCGTGTTGCTAGTAAAAATTGTCGGCTATCTTCGACTGAAAAGTGAGGAGTACACCAATCAATCCATTGATGTAGGGAGGGGGAGTGGGCCACCTCGGTAGCAAAAATTTCTTCTTCCGAGTGATCGATTAACCTTAAACACAACCTTTGGGTAATGATCTGAAAGTCAGGGCTCATACCTCTCCTTTTAAAAACAAATGGTCAAAAGGTATCGCCCTCAAAGTATGAGGGCGATAGCGGAATACTTAAGTTTGGCTTGAGTCGAAATGTGGTGCCTATCTACGCTAACGTGTACTCGTTTGTTTTCAGCTTTTAGCTCTTTTAACTCTTTTAGTCCTTTAGCTTAGAGATTAGAGCTGCGAGCCTAATAAATAGCCTCTCTACGAGTCTGTTTGCGCCACTTTTCTTACTTGAATAATCACGCCTAATAATGGGTTGTCTAAATAGTGAGTTTCACTGCTACGCATGCGACGTTTTTGCTTCATACGGTAGCTTTTCAAGAACTCCTCAACTTCAATCGTAGGTGAGATATTCTCTAAATTGCCAATTTGAACATTTGACTCTACTTCTAATGGGTCACCCGAAGTGAGGTCAACTTGTTTAGCTTCAATCGTAACCTCTCTGACACTCGGTGTTTTTAGATCTAAGGTTGTATCGGCATACAAGTAATGCTGCACATAAACTTGCAGCTTTCCATCAAGCTCATAGAGTGGCTGGTCAATGGTCTCTTCAGTTATGCTGTCAGAAGACAAGCTTTGATCAACAAAAGCGATTTTTTCAGACCCATCGGTATTAAATTTAGCAGAGTAATCTTTGCCACCTTGAATATGGAAAACAGGGGCTGCAGATTTGCCTTCATCACCTTGTCGCCAAGCGGTATGCAGCAATACTTTAAAGCCCGCATGTTTTTTCAATGCGTTACGTTGGTCGGTGAGTTGATATTCACTCGCTGGCAGCATGGTTACGCCTTTTTTGCCACGGTACTCCGAATTTTGGAAATCGCCAACGTTATCCATTTTGATTGAGGGTAGTTGATTTGGCCAAGATTCATTGACCTGTTCAGCATCTACCGCACGTTTAAAAATGATCACTTCTATGTCAAATTGTCTCTGAGCCAAACTTGGCAAAGAGACAAAAAGAAGCAGTAGTGGGATCAGTATTCTCATTTTGACTCCAGTCATAGATACATACTCTCTACATATCTCGTTTCAAATAGTTTAATTACCGTGAGGCTTGCTGCTCTCGAATCGCGATAAGCGCAAGCCTCTGGATTGCAAGCCATTAACTTAAGCTGGTATTAACTTAAGCTGGCATTAAATTTTGCCGAAATTCACTTAACAGATCTGCGATGAACTGAATTCGTTTGCGTCTATCAACCAATGGTATCGTAAACTTCAGTTTAGTGGGTCCTTCCATTGCAAATTTTTGTGGTTGAGATTGCAATAGTTTAACCAAATACATTGGATTTATGTCAGCATCTGGATAGAACTCAATATATCCACCTTTATCGTGGGCTTCAATTTTCTTCACTTTAATTGGGGCCGCTGCGACTTTTAGTTCAGAAACTGAAAGCAGGTTCTTCGTGGCATCAGGAAGCAGTCCGAATCGGTCGATCAGTTCGACTTTAAGCTCTGAAAGATCGGAGGCAGACGACACACTTGCGATTCGTTTATACATCGAAAGACGAGTATTCACATCGGGAATATACTCATCAGGTAATAAGGCCGGAATCCGCATCTCCACTTCTGTTTGTTCACGAAGCAGATCATCGAGTGATGGCTCTTTCCCCTCTTTTAATGCTTCAACCGCTTGTTCAAGCATTTCCATATATAAACTAAACCCAATGGATTGAATTTGACCACTTTGCTCATCACCGAGGAGTTCACCTGCGCCACGTATCTCTAAATCGTGAGTTGCCAGAGTAAAACCAGCCCCGAGATCTTCAAGAGAGGCGATGGCATCTAAACGCTTAATGGCATCTTTTGTCATCGCTTTAGGGTGAGGAGTGAGCATATAAGCATAAGCTTGGTGATGTGAACGCCCAACACGACCACGAAGTTGGTGCAATTGAGCTAAACCTAAGCTATCAGCACGATCCATGATGATGGTGTTCGCGGTGGGAACGTCGATTCCAGTTTCAATGATCGTTGTACAGACCAATAAGTTGAATCGTTGGTGGTAAAAATCATTCATGATCTTTTCCAATTCACGTTCACGCATCTGCCCATGAGCCACGGTTACGCGTGCTTCAGGGATTAACTTCTCTAAATCGGCCGCCACTTTCTCAATGGTGTCGACTTGGTTGTGCAGGAAGTAAACTTGACCACCGCGCATTATTTCACGCAGAACCGCTTCGCGAATCACGGTGTCATCGCTTTCACGAACAAATGTCTTAATGGCGAGGCGTCTTGCGGGTGGTGTCGCGATAATTGATAGGTCACGCATCCCACTCATTGCCATATTCAGCGTTCTAGGGATTGGCGTTGCGGTGAGTGTTAAAATATCCACATCAGCACGCATCGCTTTGACTTTTTCTTTTTGTCTTACACCAAACCTGTGCTCTTCATCGACGACCAACAAGCCTAAATCTTGGAATGAAATACTGCTTGAAAGTAACTTATGAGTGCCGATCAGAATGTCGACTTTACCTTCTGCGGTATCCGCGAGAATTTGTTTCTGTTCTTTAGCACTTTTGAATCGAGATAATACTTCAACTCGAATCGGTTGGTTAGCAAAACGGTCTCGGAAATTTTCGAAATGTTGCTGAGCAAGCAGGGTTGTAGGAACTAATACTGCGACTTGCTTATTGTTGTCTGTGCATACAAAAGCTGCACGCATGGCGACTTCTGTTTTACCAAAACCTACATCACCACAGACTAGACGATCCATTGCTTTGGCTTGGCACATATCCGACATCACAGCGTTAATCGCCATCGCTTGATCTTCGGTTTCATCAAATGGGAAACCAGCTTTGAATGTGGCGTACTGGCCTCGATCTAATGCAAATTTGTGACCGGGTTTAAGTTCTCTTTTTGCGTATACATCAAGAAGCTCAGCGGCAACATCTCGCACTTTTTCGGCGGCACGTTTTCGCGCCTTAACCCAAGCATCACCACCTAACTTATGCAGTGGCGCGGTCTCTTCTGCACCGCCTGAGTATCGCCCAATCAGATTAAGTGAGGCGACAGGTACATATAGCTTGGCATCATTTTGATACTCCAGTGTTACGTACTCGGTGAGCATTCCGCCCGCTTCAAGAGTTTGGAGGCCAATAAATCGGCCGATACCATGATCAATATGAACGACGGGCTGGCCTGCTTTTAGCTCGGCTAAATGGCGAATGACTGTATCGCTATTGACCGCTTTTTTATCTTTTTTGCGTCGTTGAATAACGCGATCGCCTAATAAGTCACTTTCGCAAATAAAGGCAATGTTCTTTTCTGGTTGAGTGTCGTCACGGTAGGAGAAACCATGTTCAGCCGAACCTAATACTAAATTGAACTTATCTTTTGATGCCAGCGCGTGAGCAAAGCTTTCTGTGGTAATCGGACGTAACTTTATCTGCTGCAATAGCTCGGTAAGCGCTTCTCGTCTACCTTCCGATTCAACGGAAAAGATAATCTTACCTTGATAGGTCTCACTGAATTTACGTAAAGCCGCTAGAGGTTCTTTGTTGTTGTGCTGCACGGCTAAATCGGGAAGTGATTCAATTGGCAGGTTAATACGACCCTGTTTAGCGGTGATTTCATCAATGTGAAGCTGAACTTGAGGGTGAAGTTTAAAGCGGCTGAAAAGCTCATCTTTCTTCATCCACAGCTGCGAAGGTTCAAGCAACGGTCTTAGCGGATCTATTTTCCGTTGGTCATAACGGTGATCAACATCCGCTAAGAAAGTATCAATGGACGTTTCAAGATCGCCGATAGTGATGAGTTGACTGCCTTCGGCAATGTAATCAAATAAGGTTTCTGTCTCATCGAAGAAGAGTGGTTGCCAATACTCGATGCCCGCTGGCCATGTTCCTTTTGATACTTGCATATAAATGGATTCAGGTTCACGACGGGTTTCAAACTGTTGACGCCAGCGAATACGAAAATCTTCGATGGCAGTTTCAGTGGTCGGAAACTCGTGCGCTGGCAGCAGTCTTATTTCGCTGATGTCCTCTTTTGAACGCTGGTTTTCTGGGTCAAACGTTCTAATCGTGTCTATTTCATCATCGAAGAAATCGATTCTGTAAGGGTCGTGACTGCCCATAGGAAACAGATCGATGATCGAACCTCTGTTTGCGTACTCACCAGGACCGAAAACTTGATCAACGTGGCGATAACCAGATTTCTCAAGCTGCAAACGTAACTTTTCAAGAGAAAATAGATCGCCTGCTTTGACCATCAACGTGTGTTGCATTAAGAAATCACGCGGAGATTGTCGCTGTAATAACGTGCTGATTGGCACTATGGTGATACCAGATGTTTGGGTCGGTAACTGGTATAAGTGCGCAATGCGGTCTGAAATTATCTCTTGATGCGGTGAAAAATTGTCGTAAGGAAGCGTTTCCCAATCAGGAAAAAGAGATACTTGCGCAGAGGTGAACTGCTCAATTTCAGCGAGTAATTTAAGTGCGATTTGGGGATCGGGCACCGCAAGCAAAGTATGGCTATCGTGTTGCTCTGCAAGCTCCGCAATGGCAAGGGCGAGTGCGGAACCTTGTAGGTTGCCTATGTGTTTTTTATCGCCCATCCCTTTCGGGTTAATGAGAGAAAGAAGTGCTGATTTTGTCATGATGCTGGATACTTATTTGTTTTCTCGATCTAAAGAACGTTGGCGCAGCAATTTTTGCTGTTGATATAGTGCAGCTTTGATGAGTAAGTCCTGATCTGAATCTCTAAGTAGATCATATTTCATCTGAATTTCATGGCTACCATTGTCAGTCTCTTTTACGCTGGTGACACTAGCATAACAGTAGATTGCAGCAGGAGGGTGTTCAAGAAAGAGTTTTGCTCGAACCACTTGACCAACCGTGAGAGGCTGCTGTGCTAAATAGGTGAACTGACTGGCTCCAAAGCTTAATGTTTGACCACGAAATTCTGCTTGGTCTTGCTGAGACAACATAAATGTCAGGAGTAAGTTGAGTTTGGAATTTTGTGTATCAAGCAAATTGATTACATGCTTAAAGTCGTTATTTTTTAGTTCAGAACGTGCATTCTCAGTTAGCTGATCAAGCTGGCTAAATTCACTCGCAACAATAAATGGTGCGGGAATTTCTGCAACAAACTGCGTCATTGATGGCAGAGTATAATCCGCAGCCAGTGGCTCTATATTGACCGTCAAGCTGTGATGAACAGTAAAAAAATCGTTTTGTGTCATACTCTACTTCCTTCTAGTTAACCTATTGATTATCGTCATGTAGGCTAACTAATCAAGATAAGTTACATTTATCAGCGCGATATGAGTCGTTTTGATAAGAAGTTAACAAATTAGAGCTACACTCATCGAGCGTTTACCGTTACATTATCTCGCATAACTTATTGTTGGTTTTGACTATGTTTCACCCCATTTCCCTATTTATCGGCTTGCGTTATTTAAGAGGTCGATCTGGAGACAGATTTAGCCGTTTTGTCTCTTATATGTCTACTGCGGGTATCACCATTGGTGTGATGTCTTTAGTGACGGTACTTTCCGTTATGAATGGCTTCGAAGCTCAGCTCAAAGAACGAATTTTAGGGGTTCTGCCACAGGCTGTGATTTCTCAAACAGATGGAAAAACGCCGCGCTTGGATGAGTCTCCTGAGTTTATTCGCCAGTTATCTAAGGATAAGCATGTTGAGCCGATTGTTCGCAGTGAAGCGGTTATTCAGAGTTCATCTCAGCTTTCTGCGGGTATGTTGATTGGTATTGAGCCGACGGATAATGATCCGATTCAAGACTATTTGATTGCAGGCCGGTTAAGTAACCTGAAAGCCGGCGAGTATCGAGTCTTCGTTGGTCATACTTTGGCGCGTTCGCTCAATGTGTCGGTAGGAGACAGAGTTCGTTTGATGGTGACAAGCGCAAGTCAGTTTACGCCTTTAGGTCGGATGCCGAGTCAACGTAACTTTACGGTTGCGGGTATATTCAATACTGGCTCTGATGTTGATGCTCAACTAATGGTTTCGCATATACAAGATGCGGGTCGATTGATGAAGTTTAAGCGTGACACGATCTCAGGCTGGCGTCTGTTTTTTGATGACCCATTCTCAGTTTCAGCGCTTTCCAATACGCCATTGCCTGACGGTTGGGTGTGGAGTGATTGGCGTGAACAACGTGGTGAGCTATTTCAAGCGGTTCGGATGGAAAAAAACATGATGGGCTTAATGCTCGGGCTGATCATCGGTGTCGCAGCGTTTAATATTATTTCTGCGTTAATTATGGTCGTTATGGAAAAACAAGCCGAGGTCGCGATTTTAAAAACCCAGGGTATGACCAATGGCCAGATTCTGTCGATATTTATGGTGCAAGGTGCGAGTAGTGGTGTCATCGGTGCATTAACCGGGGGGGCCTTAGGTGTCTTGCTTGCTGATAACTTGAACCCACTGCTGGAAGGTATGGGTGTGGCTCTATTTACCTTTGGTGGGCAACTCCCCGTTCTTATTAATCCTGTTCAAATTATGATTGTAGTGGTGCTTGCGATTGTACTTAGTCTGCTTGCGACGCTTTTTCCATCTTATCGTGCATCTTCTGTTAAACCTGCTGAGGCCCTCAGATATGAATAATCTTTTACAATGTCGTGCTGTCCGTAAAACCTATCGTGAGGGTTCGTTAGATACAGAGGTACTTAAAGGCGTCAGTTTTGATATCGATAAAGGGGAGTTAGTCTCTATTATTGGTACATCCGGCTCTGGAAAAAGTACGTTGTTGCATGTCTTAGGGGCTCTAGATGATGCGACTGAAGGCAAGGTGACTTTTCTGGATCATGACCTCGCGACGTTAAGCTCGAATAAGCAAGCGAAAGTGCGAAATCGTCATTTGGGGTTTGTTTATCAATTTCATCACCTTCTTTCTGATTTCTCTGCGTTAGAAAATGTGGCGATGCCGTTATTAATTGGTGGCATGAAGTCGTCAGAAGCTAAAGCGGCGGCGCAACAACTGCTGGAGAAAGTAGGATTAAGCCATCGAGTTGATCACCGCCCATCAGAGCTCTCTGGCGGTGAACGTCAGCGTGTTGCGATTGCCAGAGCATTAGTGAATAAACCTGATTTAGTCTTGGCAGACGAACCTACGGGTAATTTGGATCACAACACGGCGCTGGCGATTTATGATTTGATGCGAGAGTTGAATAAAGAGTCTGGGACGGCTTTTCTTGTCGTGACTCATGATGGCGAATTAGCCGGAAAAATGGATCGCCAACTTCATATGCGTGACGGCCTTTTGGTTGACGTAAATCAGGAGGCGCAATAGGTGTTTCCTTCTTTATCGTTACTGATTGGCGGTCGATTTAGCCGCGCCAAACAACGTAATAAACTTGTGTCATTTATTTCTCTCTCTTCAACCATTGGAATTGCGGTGGGTGTCGCGGTGATCATCATTGGTTTATCGGCGATGAATGGTTTTGAAAGAGAGTTGCAATCTCGCGTGCTGTCAGTGATCGCCCATGGTGAGCTGGAAGGTGTAAATAAGCCCATTGGTGAGTGGCAAAATGTCATTAAACAGGCGACGAGCCACGACAAAGTGCAAGCGGCAGCACCATACATTCGTTTAACGGCTCTGGCTGAAAAAGGGCAACAGTTAAAAGCGATTGAAGTGCGGGGTATTGACCCTCAAATGGAACAAGCCGTTTCAAGTTTACCGCAATTTATCGAACCACAAGCATGGGCTCATTTCGTTCCGGGAGAGCAGCAAACTATTTTAGGTAAAGGAGTGGCTGATAAGCTGGGTGTTAAGGTTGGAGATTACCTGACTTTGATGATCCCTACGGCTAACGGTTCGATAAAGGTGCAAGCGCCAAAACGTGTGCGAGTAAAAGTGACAGGATTACTTTCACTTAATGGTCAAATTGATCATAACTTAGCCTTAGTGCCACTTTCCGACGCACAGCAATATGCAAACCTTGGGAAGGGCGTAACGGGTGTGTCTTTAAAAGTCAGTGATGTACTTAATGCGGCTTCGATTGTGCGTCAAGTCGGCGGGTCTCTTGATGTCTACGTTTATCTACGCAGTTGGCAGCAGAAATATGGATTTCTTTATCGTGATATCCAGTTAGTGCGAACCATTATGTATTTAGTGATGGTATTAGTGATTGGTGTTGCCTGCTTTAATATTGTGTCTACATTGATGATGGCAGTTAAAGATCGAGCAGCAGAGATTGCCATTTTAAGGACAATGGGGGCAACAGATGGCTTGGTTAAACGAATTTTTGTTTGGCAGGGCGTCTTTTCCGGCGTTTTCGGTAGTCTGATAGGAAGCGTGGTTGGTGTGATTGTCGCGTTGAATTTAACGCCACTGATCAAAGGGCTAGAGTCACTTGTGGGGCATCAATTTTTGTCTGGTGATATCTACTTTGTGGATTTTTTGCCATCCCAGTTAGTTTTCCAAGACGTACTATTAGTGTCAGGTACTGCGATTGTGCTTAGTTTACTGGCAACTTGGTATCCAGCATCGCGAGCGAACAAGTTGAATCCTGCATCTGTATTAAGCGCGAAGTAAGCCTTGTATACCGAGCTCAATTATAATGCTCTTAATTGCTATGCCTTTACTTTTTATGAACAAAGGCATTAGAAGCGAAAAGTCGTCGATCAAAAAAGGACCTAAATAGGTCCTTTTTCATTTCGGTTAGACAGTGACTTTCATGTCTATAAATAGATGTCTCGCATTTCTAACACTTCATTGGTTTTAAATACGATGTCAGCCTGAGCTGATACATGAATAGATTTATAGTTGGCTTATCTTGCTTGGCGTTTGCGCCAACTTCTGACAACAGAATAGCGCCATAAACCGCGAATACCAAAGTAACCAGCCATAGCAGATAAGACACCACATACCATGCAGCCAAGTAAGAATGGAGGACCGATAGTATGCATCTGCGCAATGATGAAGTCCCACGATAGCTCAAAATGAAACGCTTGTGGCGGTACGTGCATTAAAAATGCTCCGAGCTTGTAAGCGAAATAGAATAGAACTGGCATCGTTATTGGGTTACTGATCCATACGAGAGCAACTGCGAGTGGAAGATTCACTCCACACAAAATCGCGAGCCCAGCCGACATGATCATTTGGCTTGGTAATGGTACAAACGCCATGAAAAGTCCTACAGCAAATGCACCAGCAGCAGAGCGTCGGTTCAGACACCACAGATTTGGGTTATACAGAACGTTACCAAAAATTTTTAGCGCTTTCTGGCGTTTAATCACCTCATGATTTGGCATAAAACGCTTAATGAATTTTCTTGGCATAAGGGAAAATGACTCTCTTTCAATATAGTTGGATTCTATTTTCATTTTCGGCAACGGCAGTTTCAGCGGTTCTTTGGCTTGAGATACCCGCTTGGATCTGGCTTGTTCCGAGCATCATTGCCATCTTAAGCATACGCTTTAAGTATAGGCAGTGGTGGTTCGTTATCGGCATCTTATTAGGGGTAATATTAATCATACTCCATGGAAATGCCCTAAAGTTGCAGACAAATGTGCTTTTCCAAAGCAGCGAGAATATTACCATAAAAGGGCAAGTTGACAGCTCTTTTAAGCAAATAAGTTATGGTTATGAAGGTTCCTTTGTAGTCAGATCAATTAATGGTCAAACTTTAAACTATTTGCAGCGGCCTACTATCCGTATTCTGACGCCCATTAAGCTTCAACTTGATGATGTTGCTAAGTTTCAGGTCACGATAAAGCCTATTTACGGCCAGTTGAATGAGGCTGGGTTTGATCAAGAGTCGTACTACGTGAGTCAGCGTTTAGTTGCAAAAGCCGTAGTTAAAGCAAACAGCGTTTATATGGTTCATTCACAGACATCGATGAGAAGTTGGCTGCTTCAACGGGTTGAAAGTCAAATCGAGCGTTTGCCTAACTTTTCTCTAATCATGGCTTTAGCATTTGGCGAACGAGACAACATCTCCAATGATTTATGGGAAAAATTAAAAAATAGCGGCTTAATTCATTTAGTGGCGATTTCAGGGCTTCATATCGGAATTGCTTATTCAATAGGGTACTTTGTCGGCAAAGTGTGCCGACTGTTTCATTCTCGGTGGTTGTGGCTCCCAGTATTTATGGCTATCAACTTTGCATATTGTTATGCGTGGCTCGCAGGTTTTACACTCCCGACTCAAAGAGCTTTTCTGATGTGTCTTATCCTGAGCTTATGTTTGTTGAGCCGAGTGCAGTTTTCCTCATGGCTGTTGTTACTCACAACTTTGGCGATTGTGCTTACAGTGAATCCATTTGCGGTATTGTCCAATAGTTTTTGGATGTCGTTTGGAGCGGTAATTGCTATTTATTTGGCTTTATCTAAGCGCCCTACCCAGAGCAATATCATTATTACTCTTATTTCTGCTCAGCTGTATTTATTGATATTTATGACACCCATAACCATTTTCTTCTTTGGCGGAATGAGTGTGAGCAGTGCGCTATATAACCTCTTTTTTGTACCTTGGTTTAGCTTGGTCGTTGTTCCGCTGCTGTTCGCTTGCTTGATGCTAACGGTTGCTGCTCCATCTTTCAGTAATGAAGCATGGTGGGCCGTTGATAAAGCTTTAGAACTGATGATTTGGGCCATTCAATACGCAGACCTTACTTGGTTATCTGTTTCGCGTGAAGTGGCCCAATTGATACTGTTTTTAACGTTAATGTTTACGTTTTCGACTCTATTTTCGGGTCGGGTCAACGTTCTATTATTGGCCGTATATCTATCATGGGTGAGCTTTAATGATGATGATTTACGCTGGCGGATGGACATTTTAGATGTGGGCCATGGGTTAGCGATTGTTATTGAAAAAGAGGGCAGCGTTATTCTGTACGACACTGGAAAGGCGTGGATGGGTGGCAGCATTGTTGAATCTGTTGTGCAACCCGTTCTGACGTCTCGGGGCATTTCAGGTATTGATGGGTTAATACTCAGTCATTTAGATTCTGATCATGCTGGTGGCCGATATCAGGTTGACTCAAAGCTGTCTCCGCTCTGGCGTCGCGCAAGCCAAAATATAAAGGGTTATCAAAGTTGTAAGCAGGGGGACCATTGGCAATGGCAGGGTTTGATGTTTGACGTTGTCTGGCCTCCGAAACAAGTGAGCCGATCATTCAATCCTCACTCTTGTGTGATTAGAATCTCAGATGAAAGAAGTGGCGTTAAAGTGTTACTCACTGGTGATGTGGATGCTGTGAGCGAATGGATATTGCGGCGTAAACCCAATCTACTTGCCAGTGATATTATGATTGTCCCACATCATGGCAGTATCACATCATCGACAATGGGCTTTTTGAATGCAATTAAACCTCAATTAGCGGTGGCATCCCTAGATAAAGGAAGTCGATGGAAAATGCCAGCCGATCAAGTACTAGCCAACTACCAAAAAATAGGGAGCAACTGGCTCGATACTGGACATTCAGGGCAAGTATCGCTGTTTTTTTATTCAAACGGATGGAAAGTCAGGAGTTTAAGAGGGGAAGGTAACCAAGCATGGTATAGGCAGATGCTGCGTAAGGGAGTAGAATAGAAGGAATATTCTCAGTAAATAAAGTATATCCATGTCTGAACTACAAGATGAAAACACTTGGCACACCTTTAAACGACTTTGGGCTTATATTCGTCAATATAAGACAGGGCTTGCTGCGGCCGTTGTCGCGCTTGTTATAAGTGCCGTTGCGGATACCTACATGATTTCACTGCTCAAACCTTTACTTGATGAAGGGTTTGGTAACGCTGAATCTGATTTCTTGAAAATATTACCTTTTATTATTTTCGCGATGATGTTTATTCGTGGTTTAAGTGGGTTTGTCTCAACATACTGTTTGAGTTGGGTTTCGGGCAATGTGGTCATGCTTATTCGCCGTAAGGTTTTTAATCATTTCATGCATATGCCAGTGAGCTTTTTTGATAAAGAATCAACAGGCGGTTTGCTTTCCAGAATTACTTACGATACTGAGCAAGTCGCTGGAGCCACGAGCCGTGCATTGGTGAGTATTGTTCGCGAAGGCGCGAGTATTATTGGTTTATTGGTTTTGATGTTTTGGAATAGCTGGCAGCTATCTTTAGTTCTGTTAGTCGTTGCTCCTATTGTTGCTTGGGGAATTGGATATGTCTCAAAACGTTTCCGCAGGATCTCAAAAAATATGCAAACAGCGATGGGTGAAGTGACATCTTCAGCAGAACAGATGCTAAAAGGCCATAAAGTTGTTTTGAGCTATGGTGGCCAAAATATAGAGAAAGAGCGTTTCGATGCGGTGAGCAACCAGATGCGCCAACAGTCGATGAAGCTCGTTGCTGCACAAGCTGTTGCAAACCCAGTTATTCAGATGATTGCTTCTATTGCTTTAGTGAGCGTACTGTTTCTTGCCAGTGTCGACTCAATTAAAGAAGAACTCACGGCGGGTACCTTTACTGTCATCTTCTCGGCAATGTTTGGTTTGATGCGTCCATTGAAAGCTTTAACGAATGTAACTTCACAGTTCCAACGCGGTATGGCAGCGTGTCAGACACTGTTTTCTTTGATGGATTTAGAAACTGAAAAAGATGACGGGAAATTGGTTGTCGATAAGCCGAAAGGGATTGTTGAAGTTAAGAATATTGACTTTACATACCAAGGAAACGAAAAACCGGCGTTATCAAATGTAAGCTTTGTTATCCCACAAGGGAAAACCGTAGCATTAGTCGGACGTTCTGGTTCAGGTAAAAGTACAATTGCGAATTTGTTTACCCGTTTTTATGATGTCGACTCTGGTTCAATCTGTTTGGACGATCACGATATTCGAGATTATAGCTTGAAGAATTTGCGTGAGCACTTTGCTTTGGTATCACAAAACGTACACCTGTTTAACGACACGATAGCTAATAATATTACCTATGCCGCTGATGTAGAGTATACACGTGAGCAGATAGAACATGCCGCTAAGCAAGCTCATGCAATGGAGTTTATTGATGGTATGGAACTTGGACTAGATACCATTATTGGTGAAAATGGTGCAAGTTTGTCTGGTGGACAGCGACAACGTATTGCCATCGCCCGTGCATTGCTGCGTGATGCTCCGGTTCTTATTCTTGATGAAGCAACGTCGGCATTGGATACGGAATCTGAACGTGCGATTCAAGCGGCACTAGAAGAGTTACAGAAAAACAAAACCGTGTTGGTGATTGCTCACCGATTGTCGACGATTGAAAGCGCGGATGAAATTCTTGTCGTGGATGAAGGTGAAGTTATCGAACGTGGTTCGCACCATGATCTGATTAGCAAAGATGGTGCTTATGCACAATTACACCGCATCCAGTTTGGTGATTAACAGCAATGGCGCAAAATGTGATTGAAAAGGTATGGTTTGAAAATCATCCACTCAAATATCTGTTGTGGCCTCTGCTATGGCCGCTGAGCCTTGTATTTAAAACGATTAGCTCAGCACGTCGGAAAGAATTTTCAGACGGTAAAAAGCAATCCTATAAAGCGCCTATCCCTGTTATTGTGGTTGGAAATATCACGGCTGGTGGGAATGGAAAAACACCAGTTGTTATTTGGTTAGTTGAGCAACTTCAACTGCTAGGTTATAAGCCAGGCGTCGTTTCTAGAGGTTATGGGGGCAAAGCTCCAAGTTACCCTCTAACTGTTGAAGATTCGACCCCGGCAGAACATAGTGGCGATGAGCCTCGGCTGATCTACCGACGCACAGGCGCTCCTGTTGCCGTTGCGCCAATTCGGTCTGATGCTGTGAAAGCATTGTTACCGCTCGATGTGAATGTCATTGTCACCGATGATGGACTACAACACTATGCGTTGGAGCGAGATGTCGAGTTTGTGATTGTCGACGGTATGCGACGATTTGGTAATCAGCAGTTAATCCCATTAGGTCCGTTGCGTGAAGGTATTGAGCGGTTAGATGAGGTTGATTTTGTCGTTACGAATGGTGGCTCAGCTCAAGAAAGTGAAATGGCAATGACCTTAACACCTAGCTTGGCTGTTAATTTAATTACTGGGCAAAAAATGCCAGTCAGTCAACTGAAGAAGTTGGTGGCGTTTGCCGGAATTGGTCATCCCCCTCGTTTTTTCGCCACTCTTAAAACTTTGGGTGCAGATTTATGCCACACCCAAGGTTTTGCTGATCACCAAGATTTTAAAATTTCAGAATTAGAAACCCTAGATAGAATGGGTTTGAACGTTATAATGACAGAAAAAGATGCTGTGAAATGTGATACTTTTGCGAAAGAAAACTGGTGGTACTTACCGGTTTCTGCGCAATTTAAAACTCATGATGAACAGCGTATTTTGAACAAAATAGAAGAGGTAATGGAACATTATGGATCATCGTCTGCTTGAGATTGTGGCTTGCCCTGTTTGTAAAGGTAAACTCACTTTTGATAAAGAAAACCAAGAATTGGTCTGTAAAGTTGACCGTTTGGCTTATCCGATTAAAGAAGGGATTCCGGTTCTATTAGAGCCTGAAGCTCGTACCATGTCTATGGATGAGGGGCGTTAATGTCGTTTACCGTTGTAATACCAGCTCGTTACCAATCATCTCGCTTACCGGGAAAACCGTTGGCTGATATTGGTGGGAAGCCGATGATTCAGTGGGTGTATGAGCAGTCAATCCAAGCTGGTGCAGAGCGCGTGATTATCGCGACGGATGATGCGCGAGTGGAAGCCGCAGTCAACCAGTTTGGTGGCGTGGTGTGCATGACCTCACCAGATCATGAGTCGGGCACTGAGCGCTTAGCGGAAGTTGTTCAACGAATGGATATCCCTGATGATCACATTATTGTGAATGTGCAAGGTGATGAACCTCTGATCCCACCAAGTATTATTACTCAAGTTGCGAATAATTTGGCAAACAGCACGGCACCAATGGCAACCTTAGGTGTTGAAATCACTGAGGAAGCGGAAGTTTTTAATCCAAACGCAGTGAAAGTGGTAACGGATAAAGATGGCTACGCGCTATATTTTAGCCGAGCAACGATCCCATGGGATCGTGATAACTTTGCTGACAGCGAAAACCAGACGATCGCACAACCATTATTACGACATATTGGTATTTATGCGTACCGTGCAGGGTTTATTAACACTTACATTAACTGGCAGCCTAGCGCACTAGAGAAAATTGAGTGTTTAGAGCAATTACGTGTGCTTTGGTATGGAGAGAAAATCCATGTTGAAGTCGCAAAAGAAGCACCAGCAGCGGGCGTTGATACTCCCGAAGATTTAGATGCAGTAAGAGCTATTATCGCAAACCGATAATTTTCGCTTCGTTCTTTTTGATTGAAAGATTTGAATAGCGAAAAAACCTCGGCAGTTATGATCAACTGTCGAGGTTTTTTGTTTCATTGCTTTAATAAGTTAATGGGGAAAATCCTTTACATTAAATTGCAACGAGCAGGCAAAAAAAAGAGCACAAACAGTGCTCGAAAATTGTAAGGAGAGGGTGGTTTTAGTTATTGTTATTATTGAACTCCGAACGAGGAGGGCAGGTCGCTAATATCTCTCGTCTACCCGTATCTTTCACTTCTTCTAGAATGACATCAAACCCCCATAATCGGTGAAGGTGCTTCAATACCTCTTCATACCCTTTATCAAGAGGAATACGTTGGTGAGGGACATGTTGAATCGTCATCGACCGATTACCGCGGACATCAACATTAAATACTTGCAGGTTAGGCTCTAAGTTGCTCAGGTTATATTGAGAAGCCAAGCGCTCCCTGATGGTTTTATAGCCGGACTCATCATGAATGGCGCTCACTTCAATGAAGTTTTTTCTATCGTCATCAAGTACTGCAAATAATTTAAAATCACGCATCAACTTGGGCGATAAGTACTGACTAATAAAGCTTTCATCTTTAAAGTTATGCATCGCAAAATGAACGGCATCGAGCCAATCACTTCCCGCCAAATCAGGGAACCATTCGCGATCTTCATCGGTTGGCTCTTCACATATACGGCGAATATCTCTGAACATTGCAAAACCAAGCGCATAAGGATTGATCCCACTGAAGTAGGGACTGTTGTAAGCTGGTTGTGCGACTACACTGGTGTGACTATGTAAGAATTCTAGAATGAATTTATCCGAGACTAACCCTTCATCATAGAGGTGATTCAAAATGGTGTAATGCCAGAAAGTTGCCCACCCTTCGTTCATCACTTGAGTCTGTTTTTGTGGATAAAAGTATTGACTGATTTTACGAACAATTCGCACACATTCTCGTTGCCAAGGTTCTAAAAGCGGGGCATGCTTTTCGATGAAATAGAGAATGTTTTCTTGAGGCTCCGTTGGAAAACGTATTTTATTGCACTCCTCTTTTTCCTCTGTTTTCGGAACCGTTTTCCATAGCTCATTAACTTGGGATTGCAGGTACGCCTCACGCTCTTCTTGCCTTGCGGTTTCTTCCGCGATGGAGATTTTTTCAGGGCGTTTGTATCGATCAACGCCGTAGTTCATTAGAGCATGACAAGAGTCGAGTAGCGTTTCTACTTCAGATACCCCATATTTTTGCTCACAATCCATGATGTAGTTTTTGGCAAAAAGGAGGTAATCGATGATAGAGCTTGCATCGGTCCATGTCTGAAATAAGTAGTTTCCTTTGAAAAAAGAGTTATGCCCATAGCAAGCATGAGCCATAACGAGAGCTTGCATTGTGACGGTATTCTCTTCCATCAAGTAAGCAATACATGGGTCAGAGTTAATGACTATTTCATAAGCCAGGCCCATCTGCCCGTGCTTATAATTCTGTTCGGTTTGGATGAACTTTTTACCAAATGACCAGTGATTGTAATTAATCGGCATCCCGATACTAGAATACGCATCCATCATCTGTTCCGAAGTGATGACTTCGATCTGATTTGGGTAGGTGTCAAGTCGGTAATGCTGAGCGACACGCTTAATCTCAACATGGTATTTTTCTAATAAATCGAAAGTCCAATCAGGGCCGTCAGGCAGTTGTTTGGTCTTTGTCGATGCTTGATTATCAGTTTTAGTCGTCATGGCTTACCTCCCTAAGCTGTCTCTTTGTGAAACAATTCCCTAAATACGGGGAAGATGTCATCGACGGTACGAATATTTTTCATCGCAAAGTTATCAAAACTCTGTTCCAATTTTTCATATTCATGCCATAACGTTTGATGTGAACGACGAGTGATTTCGATGTAAGAGTAATACTGACAAGTTGGAAGCAGTTTATTGACCAGTAACTCTTTACATCTAGGTGAATCATCAGCCCAGTTGTCCCCATCAGAAGCTTGAGCGGCATAAATGTTCCACTCCGCAGCAGGGTAGCGTTTTTCAACGATTTCATTCATCAGTTTTAGTGCACTAGACACTATGGTGCCGCCCGTTTCCTGAGAGTAGAAAAACTCATGCTCGTCTACCTCTTTGGCTTGAGTATGATGTCGGATAAAGACGACTTCGACATTCTCATAGGTGCGAGTCAAGAAGAGATAAAGCAATACATAGAAGCGTTTCGCGATGTCTTTTGTAGCCTGATCCATTGAGCCCGATACATCCATTAAGCAAAACATAACCGCTTGGCTGGAGGGGATAGGACGGCGTTCATAGTTTTTAAAACGCAGATCGAAGGTGTCGATATAAGGAACACTTTCAATCCTTTTACGTAAATCGGCAATCTCCTGTTTTACGCGCAGTTCTTCAAATGGTTGAGCGGGTTCTTGGTTATGAATGCGCTCCAACTCTTCTTCTAACTCATTGAGCATGCGACGTTTACCCGCAGTCATTGCGGTTCTACGAGCAAGGGACTGTTGTAGTGAGCGAACAATCGCAATGTTGGAAGGCACTCCGGCTGTTTTGAAACCTGAACGGTGCGTTTTCCATTCAGTGATTTTATTTACTTGGTTTTTTTCTAAATTCGGCAGTTCAAGATCTTCGAAAAGAATATCCAAGTATTCATCTTTGGATATTTGAAATACGAATTCATCTTGTCCTTCACCATCAGGGCTTGCGTCACCTTCGCCAGAGCCACCACCTTGACCGCCACCTTTAGGGCGCTCAATTTTGTCTCCCGTAATGAATTGATCATTACCAGGGTGAACTCGTTCTCGGCTACCACCTTGCCCCTGATGAAAACTTGGCTCTTTAATATCTTTATGTGGAATAGAGATATCTTCACCAGTTTCAGTATTGGTAATAGAACGACGGTTAACCGCGTCAGCAACCGACTCTTTTATCTGCTCCTTATGGCGTTTTAAAAAGCGCTGTCTATTCACTGCGCTCTTGTTTTTGCCATTGAGCCTCCTATCAATAAATTGTGCCATGAGTTACCTCCTATAAACTTCACGTCACCTGACACGTTGCTACAGCTACAGTATTGCTTAACTGTAACAACGTGTGGCTTATCACTGCTATATCGTTGGTCTCTGAATAGACAGCTAATCAGGCTTGATTGGTTTCTTTTATATTAAGAGGACTTACGCACTCGTAAATACCACTCAGACAGCAATCGTACTTGTTTTTCTGTGTAGCCTTTCTCCATCATACGGGCCACAAAGTCGTCATGTTTCTTCTGATCATCAGATGAAGTTTTCGCATTAAATGAGATGACAGGTAGTAGTTCTTCTGTGTTAGAGAACATTTTCTTCTCAATGACGGTGCGGAGTTTTTCGTAACTCGTCCACACTGGATTTTTGCCGTTATTATTTGCCTTAGCACGTAAGACGAAATTGACGATTTCATTACGGAAATCTTTAGGGTTGCTGATACCCGCTGTTTTCTCGATTTTTTCGAGTTCACCATTGAGCGATGAACGATCAAATAGTTGTCCAGTTTCTGGATCTCGGTACTCTTGATCTTGGATCCAGAAATCAGCGTAGGTAACGTAACGGTCAAAAATATTCTGACCGTATTCAGAGTAAGATTCCAAATATGCGGTTTGAATTTCTTTACCAATGAACTCTACATAACGAGGTACTAGATACCCTTTTAAAAATTCAAGATAACGTTCTGCCTGCTCTTGAGGGAATTGCTCTCGTTCGATTTGTTGCTCAATGACATAGAACAAGTGCACGGGGTTAGCAGCCACTTCGGCTTGGTCAAAGTTAAATACACGAGATAGAATCTTGAATGCAAAACGAGTAGATAATCCAGACATGCCTTCGTCTACACCTGCATAGTCACGGTATTCTTGATAACTTTTTGCTTTTGGATCGGTGTCTTTAAGTGTCTCACCATCATAGACTCGCATTTTAGAGAATAGAGATGAGTTTTCTGGCACTTTTAAACGTGACAAAATGCTGAACTGTGAAAGTAAATCTAAGGTACTTGGTGAACAGGGTGCTTTGGATAGTTCACTGTGATCAAGCAGCTTTTGGTAAATCTTAACCTCTTCGGATACTCGTAAGCAGTATGGTACTTTTACGATATAAACCCGATCGAGGAAAGCTTCATTGTTTTTGTTGTTACGGAAAGTTTGCCACTCTGACTCATTGGAGTGCGCGAGGATCATGCCGTCAAATGGCAATGCTGATAATCCTTCAGTACCGTTGAAGTTACCTTCTTGAGTCGCCGTTAGAAGAGGGTGAAGCACTTTAATTGGAGCTTTGAACATCTCCACAAATTCCATCAAGCCTTGGTTGGCTTTACATAATGCGCCCGAGTAGCTATAAGCATCGGGGTCATCTTGAGAGAAGTGCTCAAGTTGACGAATATCAACCTTACCGACCAGTGAGGAAATGTCTTGGTTGTTTTCATCACCCGGCTCAGTTTTAGCGATGGCAACTTGATCTAGTATTGAAGGACGAACTTTCACAACGCTGAATTTAGTAATATCGCCACCAAATTCATGCAATCGTTTTGCGGCCCAAGGGGACATAACAGAACGAACATAGCGTTTCTCAATACCATATTCTTTTTTCAGTAAGTCACCATCTTCAGTGACATCAAAAAGGCAGAAAGGGTGATCGTTTACAGGGCTGCGTTCACCATTTGCTGACAGCACATAAATAGGCATCTGTTGCATTAGCGCTTTAAGTTTTTCAGCTAGAGAGGATTTACCACCCCCAACAGGCCCTAAAAGGTACAGTATCTGTTTGCGTTCTTCTAAGCCTTGAGCAGCATGTTTAAGGTATGAAACGATCTGTTCAATGGCTTCCTCCATACCATAGAAGTCTTCAAAAGTTTTGTATCGTGAAATCACTCGGTTTGAAAAAATTCGGCTTAGTCTTGGATCTTGTGCGGTGTCAATGATCTCTGGTTCACCAATCGCGAGTAAAAGTCGCTCTGCCGCATTTGCGTAGGCGCTCTTATTGTCTTTACATAGACCGAGAAAATCTTGGATGGATAACTCTTCATCTTTCGCGGCTTCGTAGCGCGCTTGATAATGATCAAAAATACTCATAGTAAATTCCCCTCTCAATCTGTCACCCATGAATGACAGCAAAATGTACAGCTTCCTTACAACATAAAGCCTAGACCTAAACTTGGTATTTTGCTTAACAATTATGTATTTATTTGTAAAAAATGAGCAAAATACGCTTTGAATTCGTGGATCAAATAGGTTTAGATTTAGCTATATCTAATATGAATCATAATTTATATAATTAACGAGCTTTGCCAATCAACGAAAGCCGTGGTGGGGGTTTTTTATGAAAAAAGCAATGCTAGGGTATTGGTGAAATTAATAAAATGACCACCAAAATAACAGGAGATTATAGATTTAACATAAAGCAGCTTGAATGATAGTACGCCGTGCTATATCATGGCGACAAATATTAAATAGATAATGAACTAGTAAGGTTTTAACGTGAAAAAGTTGTCTACATTGATGCTAGCTAGTGCGCTTATTGCTGCGCCATCGTTAGCGTTTGCAAAAGCTGGATCGTGGTCACTTGGTGCGGCCGTCTCTTATTCTCCTGCGGTATATAAAGATACTCCTTCGAATGTAGTGGCGATTCCAATGGTTGGCTATGAAGGTGAGCATCTTTTCCTACGTGGTTTTACGGGTGGTTACCGTCTGTTTCCTGCTGGCTCAACGCAGAATGTTATTTTCCGTTTTGCATACGATGCTCGTTCATTAGATCCTTCAGATTCTGATGATGAAAATATTAAAAAATACATTGATGAGCGTAAAGCGACAGTGTTAGGTGGCGTGAGTTACCAACTAGTGACTTTAGCCGGCGTTTTTGAAGCGACTGCGGGTAGTGATATTGGTTCTACACATAATGGTTTGTACGCTGAAGCGGCTTGGCGTTTACCGATTAACCGTGGTGTGTGGGGTATTACGCCTTCAATTGGTTACGCATATAACAGTGATAAGTTGAATAACCACTTATACGGTGTATCGTCTAGCGAAGTCGCGAAAGCAACGGCTGGTGGTGGTACGTTGACTGAATTTGATGCCGATTGGGATGGACAATACTTCGTGGGTCTTTCTGGTTACATGCACCTAACTCGAAGCATTCGTGTCACTGGTGGTATTCGTTACACTAACTTGGAAGGTGATATTGAAGGTAGCCCAATACTTGAAAGTGGGGTGAATACAACAGCTAATGTGGGCATAGCATACGTGTTCTAACTATCTGAACTGATTCAGAAAAGGGGTTGATGCATTACATCAACCCCTTTTTTATTTTAGCTGAGATAGTATGGGGTTAAGCATTAAAAATTTGGGTGAACTCAGCAGCAGATAAATGGTATTGGCGAGGGCATTTACCCCAAGTTACTAGCATTCTGCGGTACTTCTCTAACATTGGCATTTGGCTGTTAAAGTGATGGTCGTTCTTTTCGAATTGAGGATAAAGTCCTTCAGATTCAGTAAGGAAGCGAACATAATGTACAACTTGCGCTTCGGTCGCAATATCAAAGCCTAAGAACTGTAGGCGGCGTTGATCGACATCTTTACGCTCAGCTTCAGAAAGCATTTTGTTTGACTCTTGCATCGCATGATACATTTCCATAATGGCAATCACTTCACGGCACTCTTCTTCCGTTAAGCAGCCAAACTCTTTATTCAGTTCGTTCATTTGCAAAGCGTATCCGCGCTCTACAATGGTCTGCAAACGTTGGTACTTTGCAGCGTTGTCTGGGTTCATTTGCGACATTAGGTAGTATTGATTTGAAAGGATCAAACGTTGAGCGTTTGTCATATCCATTGGAGCCTCACTAGATTTAATTTGATTTTATTGTTGAAACTAGATTAACAGTGTTTATTCATATTGAAACATGATCTCAACACCGATTTAATATCATTCGTCGATTTTTTCATCATAGTCGTTCTCTCTATTTTTAAGAATAAACGAAATTTTAAGAATAACCGAACGGGAAAAGGATGAAAAAAATACCAGCTTTTAAGCTGGTATTATCGTCAAATGTACAAGAGATACTATTGAGTTTAGTATTTTACATTATCATTATACTGGCTCAGGATGCTGACCATTTTATCCATCGTCTCTTTCGATGGTGGATTTGTCCCTTCCAGCGGATAATCGTAACCGAGCGCTTCCCATTTATGAGCGCCTAGCTTGTGATAAGGCAGTAACTCAACTTTTTCGATATTGTCCATATCTTTGATAAATTCGCCAAGCATATGAGCTGACTCTTCATCATCCGTATACCCTGGAACAATCACATAACGGATCCACGTTTTTTGACCAAGTTTATGCAAGTAACGGGCAAAGTCGAGCGTTCGCTTATTTGATACACCAATAAAATCATGATGGATTTCATCTTTCATGTGTTTTAGATCTAGCATTACCAGATCGGTAGCGTCTAAAACTTCATCAACGACATCAGTGTGCTTACGAATATAGCCATTGGTATCTAGGCAGGTGTGGATACCTTCAGCTTGTGCCGCTCGGAAAAAATCACGAACGAATTCAGGCTGCAACATGGCTTCACCACCAGAACAAGTAATACCTCCACCAGAAGCTTTCATAAAGTGGCGGTAAGATTTCGCTTCTTTGATAATCTCTTCAACAGTGACCTCTCGGCCATCATTAACATCCCAAGTATCACGGTTATGACAATACATACAACGCATTAAACAGCCTTGTAAGAACACAATAAAACGGATTCCAGGACCATCGACGGTGCCACATGACTCGAATGAGTGGATACGACCAGATGTTGACATAAGCTCATCTCAAATAGGTAATTTGATGACTATTTTATTACAAATAGTAAGGGATAAATAGTCCTACTTCAGTACGGGAACCGTGTATTTGTAAGGAAATAGGTAAGAAATCCTAGATACGAATTTGAGGAAAAATTTTGTTTGAGTCATAAGGAAAAAGAGTATAAAAAATCCACTGTGGAATACCATCAGTGGATTTTTAAAATAAGGCATATTAACTCTCTAGAGTACATTGCGTAAGTTTAGAAGAAGCCAAAGAGCGTCAGTGCGCCTACCCCATAGGCTGACGTCTCATCTTCCTTGAAATCAGACGTTTTAGCTGAGAATGTGAAAGATGCGCCCAGCGTTTGATTATACCAAACAGCGCCTAAGCTTGCGGTGGCTTGAGTATTTTGTAAAGTCACTGGATAAACTTCATCAGGAACTGGCCCATCGATAGTGATGTCATTAAAACGGTAGCGGCCTTCTACGCCAGCGAACAGATAAGCACTACTTGAACCTTGCATGATCATACCGGGCAGAAATGAGTTTTCCATTGAAACCCTTGCGGCACCAATACTGCTATCTAAACCTGAGCCCCAACGCCACATCATCCCAGTTGCGATTTCACTACGGTAATTACCCGCCATCACTCTAGAGATGTTTTTTATCTCGTGTTGAGTACCGCCACTTGATCGGCTACGAAATAGGGCATTATGAGTTTCAAACTCAAAGTTGCCTAGCATTTGATCTTCGACTTGATAATCCCAGCCTTCAGGTTGAGTTGATCCTGTAATGCTGTGAATGAAATCTTGAGCGACATCGGCTAAAGAGTTTGGACCTGTGGAGCCAACCAAGAAGCCGTACCGATCAGCTCTATAGGCTGAAATATTAGCAATATCCGTTTGGAAAAAAAGTACACCAGCATAAGGGCGCTGATCGACTTGAGGTGTGGACTCTTCAATTTTCTTTGGAGTATAAATGGTTTGCCCAAGCGTAAAACCTACTTTATGGGCCGCACCACCAAAGGTTCCAAATGAGCTAGTGATTGGTGTCAGAATAGGCGAAAGGCTAACTTCATCAGAGTAATAAGAGAGGAATAACCCGTTGGTATAATCTTTATCGACACCGAATATGCCATCATTATCTAGGCTAAAGGTGAAAGTCCCCGCATGAGTAAGAGGAGTAGACAAAGAGAGTAAGGCTAACAAAAGCGATTTTTTTAAATTCATCGTAATAACAGCTTAATATTATTTTGAACCTATCGTACCTGAGATTAAAAAAAAACCCACTCCTAAGAGTGGGTTTCGATACCAAATCTATAATAAATTATAGAGATTCAGTGAAAGTACGTGCGATTACGTCTTGTTGTTGCTCAGTCGTTAGAGAGTTGAAACGCACAGCGTAACCCGATACACGGATAGTTAGCTGAGGGTAGTTCTCTGGGTGCTTAACTGCGTCTTCTAGAGTTTCACGGTTAAGAACGTTCACGTTAAGGTGTTGACCACCTTCAATACCAGTTTCGTGGTGGAAGTAACCATCCATAAGACCAGCAAGGTTAGAACGTTGGCTATCTTCTTCTTTACCTAGTGCATTTGGCACGATAGAGAAAGTGTAAGAGATACCATCTTGAGCATCAGCAAACGGTAGTTTACCTACAGAAGTAAGTGAAGCTACAGCGCCTTTTTCGTCACGACCGTGCATTGGGTTTGCACCAGGAGCGAAAGGAGCACCAGCGCGACGACCATCTGGAGTGTTACCCGTTTTCTTACCGTACACAACGTTAGAAGTGATAGTAAGGATAGACTGAGTAGGGATCGCATTGCGGTACATAGTCAGTTTACGGATTTTGCCCATGAATGTAGAAACAAGTTCACATGCGATGTCATCTACGCGTGAATCGTTGTTACCAAATTTAGGGTAGTCACCTTCGATAGCGAAGTCAGTAGCGATACCATCTTCATCACGGATAGGAGAAACTTTAGCGTATTTGATTGCAGATAGTGAGTCAGCAGCAACTGACAGACCAGCAATACCACAAGCCATAGTACGACGAACGTCACGGTCATGAAGAGCCATTAGAGACGCTTCGTAGCTGTATTTGTCGTGCATGTAGTGGATGCTGTTTAGCGCAGTCACGTATTGCTTAGCTAGCCAATCCATGAAGTGATCTAGACGATCCATTACTTTATCGTAGTCAAGAACTGCATCAGTCATTGGCGCTTCTTTAGGGCCGACTTGCATTTTCAGCTTCTCGTCCATACCGCCATTGATTGAGTAAAGCATTGTCTTAGCAAGGTTTGCACGAGCACCGAAGAACTGCATTTGTTTACCAACAATCATTGGAGAAACACAACATGCAATTGCGTAGTCGTCAGAACCAAGGTCAGGACGCATTAGATCATCGTTTTCGTACTGGATAGAAGAAGTATCGATAGATACTTTTGCACAGAAACGCTTGAAGCCGTCAGGTAGTTGCTCAGACCAAAGAACAGTGATGTTCGGCTCTGGAGAAGGACCCATAGTGTATAGGCTGTTTAGGAAACGGAAGTTTGAACGCGTAACTAGAGTACGACCATCAACACCCATACCACCCATAGATTCTGTAGCCCAGATAGGGTCGCCAGAGAATAGCTCATCGTATTCAGGAGTACGTAGGAAACGAACCATACGTAGCTTCATTACGAAGTGGTCAATCATTTCTTGAGCTTGAACTTCAGTGATGATGCCAGCAGCGATATCACGTTCGATGTAGATGTCTAGGAAAGTCGAAGTACGACCTAGAGACATTGCAGCACCGTTTTGAGATTTAACAGCAGCTAGGTAACCGAAGTAAGTCCACTGGATAGCTTCTTGAGCAGTTTGAGCTGGCTCAGAGATATCGTAGCCGTATTTCTCAGCCATAACTTTGATTTGGCCTAGAGCACGGTGTTGCTCAGAGATTTCTTCACGAAGTTGCATTGTTGCAGTAAGATCTTCGCCGTTCTCAAATTTCTCTTGAAGAGAAGCAAATTGAGCTTGCTTGTCTTTCATTAGGAAGTCGATACCGTAAAGTGCAACACGACGGTAGTCACCGATGATACGACCACGGCCGTATGCATCTGGAAGACCAGTCAGAACACCAGATTTACGACATTTTAGGATGTCTGGAGTGTAGATATCGAAAACACCAGCGTTGTGCGTTTTACGGTATTCTGAGTAGATTTTTGAAACCATAGGGTCAAGAGTTTCACCATATGCTTTACAAGAACCTTCAACCATACGTACACCACCGTTAGGGATGATTGCACGTTTTAGCGGTTTTTCAGTTTGAAGACCAACAATAGTTTCTAGGTCTTTTTCAATGTAGCCTGCATCGTGAGCAGTGATGGTAGAGATAACAGAAGTATCAAAATCAACAGGAGCTTTTGTTGCGTTTTCCTGTTTGATACCTTCCATTACCGAAGCCCAAAGCTTGTTAGTTGCTTCAGTACCTTCAGAAACTAGGAAAGATTCGTCACCTTCATACGGTGCATAGTTCTTCTGGATAAAATCGCGAACGTTAACTTCGTTTTGCCATTCACCTTCAACAAAACTTTCCCAAGCTTTAGCAAATTGCTCTGCCATGACATACCTACCTTTTTAGTAGTAAAAACACGTACCGATTCACTGTAGAGACAGTTATCCCAGAAACGGGAAAGGTACACTCTTATTAAATAACAATATCTATATTCACGTGAACTGGTCACATAACGATATATATTGTCACTATTAAACATATGGTGACTTACTAAGTTGAAATCAATAGTACACTAAAATTTTTTTGCAAACCTTAAACTAAATCAATAAATGCTAAAAAAATTTGAAACAGCTAAATAAAATTTGAGTGACGAATAGCGTCACTCAAACTTATTTTAGTGGTTCTTACTTAATTATAAGAAACCAGGGATGCCATATTGACCTTCAAGCATACCAACTGCAAGCATTGCAATTAGACAGATAACAAGAACGCCACCAGGGATAACGATACGGTCAACAAAAGAAAGTTTTGCTGCACGAGTCTTATCACCAATTAGGCCATTGTTATCTAACAGCATTGTTAGAGCCCAAGCTAGAACAGGGTTCACTACTGCAGAAGCAAAAATACAAATACCAGCAGATTGTGAATCTTTAGTGTCCTTAACCATTTGCATACCCGCTTCAAGTAGAGGTAAGAAAACACCTACTAGAAGAGCGATACGCATTACAGGTGGCCATACTGCTACATCCATTGGGAAACCAAGAATAGCAATAGTCATAACTAATAGACCAAGAATGATGGCACCGCCAGGAATTGGACGTTTTGCAATCGCAGCTGGGATCATGTAAGTACCCCAAGATGAAGTGATGTTACCACCACCAACCGCTGTACCAACGATTTGACGGATAGAACACATAGTCATTGTGTCATCAACGTCCATTAGAACTTTTTCAGTTTTACGTGGGTAGTTTAGCTCTTGGAAGATACGGTGACCTAGGAAATCAGGAGACCACATCGCAACAGCTAGAATAGCAAATGGTAGAGATGCAATGAAGTGCTCAAGGTTAGGCAGACCTAGCATCCAACCTTCACTGGTAGAACCCCACCAGTAAACAGGGTTTAGATTTGGAAGACCCATTTCAGTTTCGAAACGAAGATCAAAGCCAGCACCGAAAATTAGCGCAACAAGAAGACCTGTAATAGCACAAGCTGGAATTGCTAACCAACGTTTGTTGATACGAGCAAGGAAAGCATAAAGTACAATGTTAACCGCTAAAACAACAAGACCAACGTAGCCCATACTGCCTTTCGCGATTTCAGCAGACTCTAGACCCGTCGCCCAAGTTTGGATTTGACCAATTTGGCTCATTGCGCCCGTAAATCCGAGGAAAACTAAGAGACCGCCGGCTACCCCCTCACCAGTTAAATTCACCAGTTTGGAGCCACCTTTAAAGTAACTAAGTAGAAGACCAAAGACACCCAGAAGGATTGCAAGAGCAAGAGGGTGAGCACCGGCAAGCGCGATTGTGCCGATTAATGGGATCATTGGACCGTGGTTACCCGCAAGGTTTGCTCGAGGGTTAATAAAGCCAGAAGCTAACACACAGAATAGAAGTGCAGGAATAAGCATTTCAACTCGTGCCACTTCAATCGCAAACTCTTTACCAAGGTTAACGTGGTCCCAAGCCGCAGTTAGGCCATCTGCCCAAGACATCATTACCGCAGAGTACATCGCGATGATACCGATAGTACCAGCAAGAGCAGGAACTAAATCTTCAAGTTCAAAGCGGAAGTCGCGGCCTGGTAAGTTTAAAGCAAAACGACGTGGCTTCATGATTTGAAGTTCGTGGTCAAGATATTCAGAACGGCTTGCAAACTCAGACGCCGGACGGTGTAGCTCTTGATAGCTCTTCTCGTCCACTTCTGAGTGCTCTTTGTTTACGTCTGACATAGATTCCTCATATTTTTAAAAGTTAGTAATTCTATTTTGAATTCTATAAACCCGCGTCCTGCGGTAATTCCTTGTGCTAAGGCATATAATGTAACACGTCTATTATGTGCCTGTGCATAGCCAATGAAAATTTGTAAAGCCTTAAACCGCGCTTTATCTTTGTCGCGAGTCTACCAATCTTACCCTTTTGGGTGATTGATCTTGATCACTTTAAATTATGGATGTGAAAGAAAACAACAAAAAGTATCATCTATGGTTATTGCCGCGGATATTGCGTGTAATTTGATTACATAAAGTGAACAAAGCTAGATGTGCTGTTTGGTCTCACACTTGTGTGATGAACCGTTTACAAGCTCATGTTTTTACCATGCAAAATTGATTTCTGGCGCTAAACTTGCTTAAGATTCAGCAATGACTTTTAAATGGCGATCACTTGCCGCTTCAGGATAATAAAATGAAAAATAACAAAGTATTGCCGTTAGTGGCGTTAATATCTGGCTTATTAGTAGGTTGCGGCGGTGGCGGTGGCGGCGGTGGCGGTGCTCCCGCAGCCCCAACATATACTTGGCAGTTTGTTCATTTATACAGCGATGTAAGATCTTCTATTGGCGCAGGCTGCAGTATTTATTCTGATGATCAAACAACTGCAGGTAACGTGATTGCAGCGAAAATAGCTGATGAAGGCTTTAATATTTTGTATCACAATGCTGATGGCTCTGTGATTTCAGAAGAAACAATCACCGATATTCCTACCACTGGCAAGGTTGTCATTGATAGTGGCCTAATACCTGATAATGGTTATGTTTCCCTTGAAGAAGTTGTTGGAGGTCTGGGCAATCGTAACGATGTGTATATGTTCACCGTTCAGAAAGATCTAATGACGAATTTAGTTCTTAATGTTAGGCAGCAAGCCAACCGCTCAAATAATTGTTATCAAGGTGAGCAATTTAATTTAACACTGTCTGATAACGCTGTTGTTGCTGTGGCGCAAAGCAGTGTTGATACCAGCTATTACCAATCAAGCTATGTTAATTCCCTGGTAAGTGGCCGTGAGCTTTCAGCAAATATACCGGTAAAAGCACCTTTAGTTGGAACTAAGAGCGTGCTGGTTACTGCGTTTGACACATTGGCAGGTAACCCTCAAGAGTATGAAGAGTTAAAGCATTTCACTTTCGTTCCTTCTACGTCTATTTATGATTCTACTAATCCACCGACAAACCTTCCGTCTGTTTCAATGCAAACTGTGGATGTCGATGGTTTGAATATTATCCCGAACGGTTTCTCAATTGATAACACAAGTAATGTAGAATTATCATACGAAAATGAAGTGTATCAATGGCAGCCTTTGTATAACAATGCCACAACGTTATCCTATTCAAGCAGCAACTTATCAGCGACTAGCTGGGGAGTGAAAGCAAATGGTACATCTACAAATGGATCGTGGACCGTGAATACGTTGAAACCATTCTCCGGCGTAGATTTGAATGTATCAATCCCGTCAGTAAGTGATTTCTCCTCAACTGCAGTAGATACCAGTTGTACAGCCGATTTCTGCGTCAGCTCTGCTGGTTTCACACCTAGTGATTTCGATTTACAAAGAACTCACGTAAGAGGTGTAACAAGTCTTAATTATGACTTTTACCAAACGATTTTTTCACCAGCAAGCACTAATCAAGCTTTGATGAAAAGCTCAGTTGTTACTTTCCAACAAGTTTCTACTGATAGGATAGAGATTGGTGTAGCTAAGCTTGATTTAGAAAGTGCAGATTCAGTTGCATGGTTCATGGAGAAGAGTATGAACTTGCAAAGCATTGTTGATATTGACTTAGCTAACTACACGGATGTTAATGGCTCTGTTTCTTTACCTACGCTTGTAAAAAACCGTAATGCCTCAATGTTAAGCCAATCAGTTGTAGCGCTGGAAAATAGCGTTAATTAAATTGTAATGATGTAACATAATTGAAACTAATTGAAGCCCCTTAACTGGGGCTTTTTTACGACTTCTATTCACCATAAAAAGATGAAAATGCCATTTTATGCATATTAATTTGGATAAAATGACTAGTTATTTGTTGTTTTATAAGTTAATAATTTGTTGCATGTTTTTTCGTTGAGTGCTAATTTGTATTGCAATTAAAGGTCGGAGTACCTTAGCAGTAATAATAAATTAGGGAGCAACAGCGCATGAATGAAGTACCAGCGCTTGATATAAAAGAACTGCACAAGACATTTGGTCAAAACGAAGTCTTAAAAGGCATCTCATTATCTGCACACAAAGGAGATGTGGTGTCTATCATCGGCTCTTCCGGTTCAGGCAAGAGTACCTTTCTACGCTGCGTCAATTTACTCGAAACCCCAACCGCGGGTGAAATTTGGGTGAATGGTGAACTTATCCAAATGAAAAACAACCGCGCAGGAGAGGCTGTTCCTGCCAATGAGAAGCAGGTTCAACGTATCCGCTCTCGCTTGGCGATGGTATTTCAAGGTTTCAATTTATGGTCTCACATGACGGTATTGGAAAATATCATTGAAGCACCTGTTCATGTCCTCGGCGTTCCAAAAGCTCAAGCATTAGAAAATGCAGAACTTCTACTGCAAAAAGTAGGGTTATACGAGCGAAAAGATTACTACCCTGGTCACTTATCTGGTGGGCAGCAACAGCGAGCAGCAATAGCAAGAGCCTTAGCGGTTGATCCTGAAGTGATGTTATTTGACGAACCAACCTCAGCACTTGACCCTGAATTGGTTGGTGAAGTATTAGGCGTTATGCGTGATTTGGCAGAGGAAGGCCGAACTATGCTAGTGGTGACTCACGAAATGGCTTTTGCCCGCGATGTATCTAATCACGTGATGTTTCTACACCAAGGCTTAGTTGAAGAGCAAGGTAACCCTGCGCAACTCTTTACTAATCCAGAATCTGAACGCTTACAACAGTTTATTTCGTCAATTTACTAACCTTTATTAACGTTCAATAAAGGTTAATTCGTGGCGATGAAAAGTAAAACACAACACAACGAAAGCAACATAAAATAAGTAACAATCCACAGGAGTATGGAAATGAAAAAGTGGTTATTAGTGGCAGCGATTGCTGCAACAGCAGCAACTGGAATGGCACAGGCTAAGGAATGGAAAACAGTACGTTTTGGTATTGAAGGTGCTTATCCTCCATTTAGTTGGACAGAAGCGGACGGTTCGCTTAAAGGCTTTGATGTTGACATGGCAAATGCGCTTTGTACTGAGATGAAAGTGAAATGTAAGATCGTCCCTCAAGATTGGGATGGTATTATTCCGTCACTTCTTGCACGTAAGTACGATGCAATCATTGCGGCAATGTCGATTACTGAAGAGCGTAAGAAAAAAATTGATTTCACAGGCAAGTACGCACTAATCCCAAATAAATTCATTTCGAAAAAAGGTGCAAACTTAGACTTCTCTAAAGAAGGGCTAAAAGGTGTGAAAATTGGTGTTCAACGTGCAACAACTCATGATAAATACCTTACAGATAACTATGGCGATGCCGTTGAGATCGTTCGTTACGGTTCATTTGATGAAGCATATTTAGATCTCGCTAATGGTCGTATTGTGTCAGTACTTGGTGATGCATCAGCGCTAGAAGAAGGCGTATTGAACAAAGCTGGTGGTGAAGCTTATGAGTTTGTAGGTCCATCATTGACAGATCCAAAATGGTTCGGTGAAGGTTTTGGTATCGCTCTACGCAAACAAGATAAAGCACTAACTAAAAAGCTAGATGCGGCTATTTTATCTTTGCGCGACAAAGGTATCTATCAAGATATCGCGGCTAAGTACTTCAACTACGACGTATACGGTCAATAATCTTCATGCGAGAGGCTGTTATCTAACATAACAGTCTCTTACCTACCGTTAGACACTTTCATTCCACAAGCGACTTACTCAATTATTACAGGTGAATACCTGTTGTGGTGATAACCATATTAACCTAGCCGTTTGTTGAATGATGGTATTCCTGACTAGCCGTTTTGCTGGGAATTATTATGCTGGATTTACAAGGATACGAAGCCTCAATATTTAATGGGGCCATACTGACGATACAAGTGGCAATACTTTCACTGATTCTTGCCATGATACTAGGGATGTTAGGTGCACTTGCAAAACTGGCTCCTTATCGTTGGGCTAGAGCTATCGCGACTCTTTATACAACTGTTATTCGCGGGATCCCTGATTTAGTTTTAATGATGCTGATCTTCTTCGGTGGTCAGATCTTATTAAATAACAGTTTATATGCCATCAATGAGTGGCTGAATGAGTGGTTTACTTCAAGTGATCCAAGCCATGAGTGGGTAGATTATCTGCCAGATTATATCGATGTTAGCCCATTTATTGCGGGTGTTTTAACCATTGGCTTTATATTTGGCGCTTACATGGCAGAAACGTTCCGCGGAGCGATAATGGCAGTCGATCACGGCGAAATGGAAGCGGCAAAAGCGTATGGAATGAGCACCGCTTTGGCATTTAGACGTATCTTGCTTCCTCAAATGATCCGTCACGCATTGCCTGGTTTTGGTAACAATTGGTTAGTTCTTCTGAAAACAACAGCATTGGTATCGATCATTGGCTTAGATGATATGGTTCGAGTCAGTTCATTGGCTGCCGGTTCAACCAAGATGCCATTTACCTTCTACATGTCTGTAGCATTGATCTTCTTATTCTTTACCAGCGTTTCGACAGGCTTGCTTAAAGTGGTCGAACGTAAATTTAGTATTCACGCGAGGTAATTATGGATTTTTCATTAGTGATTGAAAGCTTGCCCATATACCTTGATGGATTATGGACGACCGTTTGGATGGTGCTATGTGCCCTAATCATTGGATTGACGGTTGCGATTCCGCTGGCTGTTGCACGAAATAGTCATAATTATGCGTTCAGTGGACCCGCTTGGACATTTATTTATTTTTTCCGTGGTACGCCATTACTGGTTCAGTTGTATTTGATTTATTACGGAATGGATCAATTCTTTCCTGTAAAAGGGACGCTTTGGGAGCATGCTTGGTTCTGTGCATTGATTGCATTTGTACTAAACACTTCCGCATATACAGCAGAAATCATCCGTGGTGCGATTAACGGCTTACCGAAAGGGGAAGTGGAAGCGGCAAAAGCTTATGGCATGAGCACGTGGAAAACTTACCGCAGAATCATATTGCCGAGTGCTCTAAGACGCGCATTGCCAGCATACAGTAATGAGGTGATCTTCATGCTTCATGGTTCAGCTGTAGCGGGTATTGTGACCATCATGGATCTCACTGGCGCAGCACGATTAGTCAACTCACGTTACTACGCACCATTTGAGTCATTTTTAACTGCTGGGCTATTTTATATGTGCTTAACGTTTATCATCATTGCTTGCTTTAAGTTTGCAGAGAAACGCTTTTTAGCTTATATGAGACCGTTAAGCTAGAGTTAAAAACTTGATTATTAGAACAAACGAAAGAGGGAGGCCAAATTGCCTCCCTCTTTTTTATGGATCGCGTCTTTATTTGTATCGACTTGAGTGGTTTTGACTACTTAAAAGTAGACCAAATTGGTGCATGATCTGATGGCTTTTCAATGCCACGTAATTCATAGTCAATACCGGCATCGGTACATTGGCTCGCTAAACTTGGGGTTGCGAGAACCACATCAATACGTAGGCCACGGTTATCAACGAAACCTTTCGAGCGATAGTCAAACCATGAGTACTGATCAGTGACTTCTGGGTGCAGTTTCCGGAACGTATCTTCAAAACCCCAATCCATCAAGGTTTTCAGCCATTCACGTTCAATCGGCTGAAATGAGCATTTTCCTGTTTTTAGCCAGCGTTTTGCATTAGGAGCGCCAATCCCGATATCGGCATCAATTGGGCTGATGTTAATGTCACCCATAACGATGATTTGCTCATCATTACTGTGGTGATCATTTAAGTAAGACATCAAATCTTTGTAGAACTGTTCTTTATACGGGAACTTTGTTTCGTGGCTAACATTGTCGCCTTGAGGGAAATAACCATTAAGTACTGTTATTTTCTCTCCATTCTCATCTTTAAAAGTGCCGATAATCATTCGTTTTTGATGTTCATCGTTATCGGTTGGGAAACCTTTCTGGATAGACAGCGGCTCTTGCTTACATAGCATTGCGACGCCGTAATGGGCTTTTTGGCCATGAAAGTAAACTTTGTAGCCCATCGCTTCAACATCTTCGATCGGAAATGCTTCATCATGAACTTTAATTTCTTGGAGTCCGATAACATCAGGCTGATGCTTGTCAATGATAGCTTGAAGCTGATGTAGGCGAGCTCTTAGGCCATTGATATTAAAGCTGATAACTTTCATTGGGTATCCTTTAAATGAGATGGATTATCTTTCAAGAATGTTACCACTATCATAATAGAGAACAAGTAAAATAGGGAATAAGTAAAATAGAGAGTAAGCGCCAAGTCGATCTGAATGCTTGGTGAAATGCGCTATGACAGAATGTCACAAAGAGGTGTAAAAACCTTATGACAACACATTGTTAACATTTACTCTAACTTTCGATTGATATCTAAGGTAATTATGGTGTAATTGATAACTAAGCTATTCACATGGTAGTGAAAAAGTTTTTGGCTTAAATATAAGGAAGTATCATGCGAACCCTATCTGTTCAGTGGAAGATAACTTTATTAGCAGGATGCTGCTTGTTGGTTACTTCTCTATCCCTTATCGGCTTTTCGGTCTATAACGCTGTCAACAATCAGAAAATCATTAAATCTCAAAGTTCAGAGTCTGTGATCAATAAATCTCAGCAACTTCTGGAGAACCGTGCTCAATTAAATGCGACAGAAGTACAGGCCTATTTAGTTGAAGCGGTGCATCGTGCTGAAATGCTCGCGTCTACCGCCTTGTTTCTAAAGCGTAATGCAGAAGATAACTTTACAGCGAGTGAGGAACTTCGAACGGCACTCGACGAGATGGTTCGTCAATCGGTCTCGGAGTTTGACGCCATTCAGGGAGCTTATTTGGTCTTTAACCCCGACTCATTAGATGGTGAGGACTCTAACTACACCGATGCTGATTACGTTGGATCAAATGATATTGGCCGCTTTGCCCCATATTGGATCGTTTCAGAAAATGGGGAGAATATTTTAGCTAATGTCCTTAGTGAACAGACATTAAAAGAGCCAAGTAATAGTGAACGCTTTTTTTGCCCGGTAGCAAGTGGCGAAACGTGCGTGACCACGCCACGGTTTGTTAAGAAAGATAACGGCCAATTTCTGACATCTTCTATTTCTGTTCCGATTAAAGTTGATGGTGAATCGATAGGTTTCATGGGGATTGATTTAAAGCTCGATGGTCTTGCCAATGTTGCAACCGCTTCAGATTCAAGCCTATTTAATGGAAGCGGGAAAGTCTCAATTATTAGCCTTGATGGAAGTGTCATCGCTTCAGATGATCGAACGATAAGTGTTGGATCTCTTTTTGAAAATGAAAACTTATCACGTGATGACGTAACCGATCTCCTGTTTAGTGAGGAAGTGCAAACGAAATGGAGCACTTCAGGTGAGCAACTGATCGTCTTCTCCCCAGTTAAAGTTGCCAACCAAACGTGGGGTGTAGTTTTTGAAATGCCACGGGATAGCGTATTAGCCGATGCGGATCTGCTTGACCAAGTGATCACAGAACAAGTGGAACAAGGTGTAAAAACGGAATTGTTTGCTGGCGCTCTTTTTGTGATTTTTGGATTGGTGGTGATTGCGCTGGCGTCGTTAAGCATTGTTAAGCCAATTAGGCTGATGGTGGCGAGGTTGCAAGACATCGCGTCGGGAGAAGGGGATTTGACTCAGAGGATCCCAGTGTCAACAAAGGATGAAATAGGGCAATTAGCCGAAGGTTTCAATCTGTTTTTAGATAAGCTTCAGAATACGATAAAGCAAGTGGTGCAGACAACCAGCCAAATTGTGGGTACGACCGATCAGGCGAAACTGGCCGCGACAGAAACTCGCGGAAGCAGTGACGCTCAATTTAGAGAGGTTGATCTTGTTGCAACTGCATCAGAAGAGATGACTCAAACCGCGAGTTTGGTGGTTCAAAATGCAGAAACAGCCGTGAAAGCCGCACATCACGCCAATGAGTCTGCAAGTAAAGGGCAGCAAGTGATCGAACTCTCCTCTTCTGAGATGGTTAAGTTGGTTGATCGAATGACAAGCGCTGTGCCTGTGGTAGAAGAGCTGGCTAAAAATAATAGTAATATTACAGAAATTCTCGCTGTGATCGAGGGAATATCAGAGCAGACTAACTTGCTTGCGCTTAATGCCGCTATTGAAGCCGCTAGAGCAGGTGAACAGGGAAGAGGCTTTGCTGTAGTTGCAGACGAAGTGCGTAATCTGGCCAGTAGAACACAAGCATCGGTAGGAGAAATTCGTGGTGTGATTCAAAAAGTCCAGCAGGGAACTGAAGATGTGGTTGAAGCGATTCAAGAAGGTAACGACTTAGCGAATGGTACTGCGCTTCATGTACAAGAAGCAGTGACTGAGTTAAGTGCTATATTTGAATCTATCGCAGCAATTAGTGATATGAATAGCCAAATAGTGCGAGCAGCAGAAGAGCAGCAATCTGTGTCTGGCGAAGTTAACCAAAATGTGTTTAATATTCGTGATTTAAGTGCGAGAATTTTAGAGCAAGCGGAAGCCTCGGAAAGAGTGGCAAATCAAATCAGTGACTTTTCTTCAACCCAGCAAACGCTGGTGGACCAGTTTAAAGTGTGAGCTTATTTTGATCCTTAAGAGCAATGATTGAACAAAAGGAGCTGAATTCAGCTCCTTTTTTAATGGTTTAAATATTGGGTATTCTCGTTAATACCAACGCGAGAATTACCTATAGCTGGTTAAGGTTACTCATAACTGCTGAGAATTACTCTTCGATGAACCAGTAACCTTTATTGATCAGTTCACAGATGAGCGCCACGTTCGCAGAGCTGATTTCTTGGCCGAGATTCTCTATTGCTAACCAATCTTGATCGCAAAGCAGCGTTATGATCGCTCTATCTTGCTCGGCAACTTTGATCACTTCGCCATTGATGTAAGCAATACCGCTGTCTTGCTCATGATATAACGCGCGTAAGCCTGCTACTCGGTTAATGACACCACCATTCATGATGTGCAGTTGTACTTCTTCTGCTGTCCATAATTGCTCTGGAGCGACAATATCAAGTTGATGGCGAGATTGGCTTAACATACAGCCCATAAAATCTTGAATGATCTCTGGGTTTTGCAAGCTAGAGTTCAACATAGTCGTTAAATGCTGTAAATCAGACGTTTGGATCTTTCCGTTTCCATCTTGCGTCGTCAGAGCGGGGTTATGCATATGCACATCGCCCATATCATGTGCTAATACGTAATCGGCAAAATTACTGATCAGCTCTTGTTCCTTTGGTGAACGGAAGCCGACAGAGTAGCTCATTGATGGCTCTAGTGCATAACCATCATGTGGGAAGCCTGGTGGAATATAGAGAATGTCGCCAGGTTCTAGAATATCATCAATAATGGGCTCAAAGCCTTCAATTTGTCGAAGTGCAACGTGGCGGCTGGTCTCCTTGTATTGACCTTCGTCAAGTGCTCCAACACGCCAGTGACGCTTACCGCTCCCCTGAATGATGAATACATCATATTGGTCGATATGTGGGCCGACACCGCCATCTTTTACCGAGTAGCTGATCATTAAATCATCGAACAACCAATTAGGCATGCCTAGGAAAGGTTCGACTAACTGAGCCGCGCCAGAGTGCCAATGATTGGCTGCTTGTATAATGAAAGACCAATTGGTTTCGCCTAACGATTCGAATTTATCAGCGGAAAACGGGCCATGCTCGGCTACCCACTGGTCGTTTAAGTTGGAAACAAAGCGTGAATCAACATCCTCTTCCATGGCTAACCCTGCAATCTCATCGGGGCTAATTGGGTCTTCAAAGTTTTTGAATCCCCCCTTGATGATGATTGGTTTTTTCTGCCAATATTCGGCAAGAAACTCATCGAGAGACACAGTCAGTTGGTACATTTTACAGCCTTGATTTAATGATATAGGGGGAGGGTTAAGCTTTCTTTAATTTGGCTTCACAGTCAGATTTGACAATTTTAAGCGCTTCAATAGCAACCTGAGGGTCGATGTCATTCTGTTCGAGTAAACAGATGAGGTCGACGGCCAATTTAACTTCTTCAGGTGCTTGTTCAAGTGTTTGTTGAGTCATAATTATTGATTCTTTTCACGAAACGTAATTTGTTTTTCAATTTTTAACATTGCTTCTTCACAGCGCTTTAAACGTTGCTCAGTCGCCAATAAGGTTTTTTGGGTTTGCTGTTGATAAAAAGAGGGGGCATTTTTCAATTCTTGCTCTTTTTCTATCACCATTTCTTTGAGGCGGCGAGTCCACTCTTGATGTTGTGCCAGCTCTTGATACAGCTCATTAATGGGCTTTCGATAATAGCTGCTGTGTTTGATCTCGCCTTTCCGAATTTTTTGAGTGGAAAGCTCACGCTGAATCGCGCCAATTTGAGCTAATAATAGCTCGGTAAGATATTCTGCGCGTGCTGGTGTTAATCGGTTGTGTTTTTTTTCTCTAACGATGCTCTCATAAGTACTTTTTGCTTCTTGTACACAGGGTACGATCAAGCGAGCTTTGCCATGAAATAGATGCTCATCAAATAGAGGGAGATGATGCTCGCCTCTGCGACGATCAAGCTGCGCAGCCTGTTTGGATAAATCATCAAGAATAGTGGCTAATTGAGAGAAATTGTTCATAGATTCACGAACCACGCATTGTAAGCCAGCTTAACCGCTAATACGCTCACGACTGTGATGAACACAGGACGAATGAATTTAGCGCCGAATCGAATGGCAGAGTGAGCCCCTACGAATGCTCCGGCCATCAAACAAACACCCATGGTTAAGCCAAGTACCCAATCGATATGTCCAAGTATAGCGAAAGTGACCAGAGAGGTAATATTGCTGGTAAAGTTCATCGCTTTTGCAAGACCAGAAGCCAGCAAAATATTCAGTTTGTATAGCGCCATTGAACTCACCGTCCAAAAAGCACCTGTACCAGGCCCAGCAACTCCATCATAAAACCCTAGTGTTAAGCCTTGAAATACCTGTTTCTTTTTTAGTTTAGGGCATGGTGTCGGAGTGACATTCTGGCTGGCAGTCGGTGTTTTTTGGAAAATAGTATAGATAGCCGTAGCTAAAATAATCAGTGGCAGCACTTTCTCCAACCATTCTGTACTGATCGCATCAACGACTAACGTACCAATAATGGCTCCAATAAGAGTTGAGATGAACGCATTCCGCCAGCATTCTGGTTTAAATAGTCGTTTTTTGTAATACGTTACCGCAGCCGTAAAAGAAGCAAACGTTGCGGCTAATTTATTTGTGCCTAATACAATATGAGGTGGTAAGCCAATGGATAGCAAAGCCGGAACGGTTAACATCCCGCCGCCACCAGCAACCGCATCGATAAATCCCGCAACGAAAGCCACAAGTGCTAAAACAACCAACATCGTCGGTTCAACAAATTCCATATAATTCCTAATGAGGCACTTTAATACTCACTAAACCTAATGGCTCATGTGCGTATATTGCTTGCCGTTCTAATATTTAATCGTTCTTTTAAAAGGTGGAAGCGAATCCAAAAGTGATTTGCCGTAGCGTTTGGTCACGATACGACGATCAAGGATGACGACTTTACCAGAATCTCTCTCTTTACGCAGCAAACGTCCTACAGATTGGATGAGCTTTTTACTCGCCTCAGGAACGGTAATTTGCATGAATGGGTTACCACCTCGGGACTGAATATATTCAGAATGAGCTTGCTCAACAGGTGAGGTTGGTACACCAAATGGTATTTTAGTGATGATTAAGTTCTCAAGTAAATCTCCCGGCAGGTCTAATCCTTCAGAAAAGCTACCAGTGCCAAACAGAATGCTTGTTTTCTGACATTGAACGAGTGTTTTATGTTTTTTTAGAATTTCTCTGCGTGAGCTATCACCTTGAATTTGCAGTGCCCAACCTCTTTTAACGAAATCTGTGGATAGAGCTTCGGCTACTTGATTCATCTGCCAGTAGGACGAAAACAAAATTAAGTTCGCTTTTTTATCCTCAATCAAATCAGGCAAAATTTCGATTAAGTGATCGGTAAACTGAGGTGCTTGAGGTTCATATTTGACCGCTGGCACAATGAGTTCCGCCTGATTTTCATAATCAAAAGGCGAAGCTAATGCGAGGAACTGTGTTCCATTCTCTGCTTTGTCGCTGATCCCAGCTTGGTGGCAGAAAAAACTGAAAGAGTTGAGGGCTCTCATGGTCGCAGAAACCAAAACGGCACCTATACAGCGGCTCCAGATTTGTTGGTCGAGTTGCCAGCCGACTTCTAAAGGGGAAACATTGACGATAAAGTCGCCCTCTCTATCTGGGCTAAGTTCTAACCAGCGAGCGAGAGGAGCTCCTTTTTCTCGTTTCGGTTCAGCCATCAGATTCCACACTTGAGCTAAGTTTTCCATTCTTTGAACGTAGAAACCTAATTCAGCAAGAGCAGGTTCCGCAAGGCGAGAGGATATTTCACCATCTTTAACGCGCTCTGCTATAAGATCGGCAATCTTAGCAACCGCTACGCTTCCCTTCTTGCTGATCGTTTTTAGCTCTTTAGATTGGTTTTCTAACCATTCAGGCAGTTCACCATGTTCAAATCGGTAGCGTTTATCTTCAAAATGCGATGCATCAAATTGCTGGCATAGTTGACTCAAGCTTGGAACCAGTTGCTGTACTGAGTCTTGCAGTTCATTTCTAAAGCGGCTGACTCGTTTCTCTTCTGCAAGAGCAGAGAACTTAGAGATAGATTGATTTAACTTCTCTAGCCAGCTTACAGCACCTTTAAGGCTAGTGGCAGCGGATGAGTGGTCTCGTGCAACATGTGGAAGGTGATGAGCCTCATCGAAAATATAAATGGTATCTTCAGGTTCTGGGAGTATGACACCGCCACCTAAATCTGCATCAGCCATAACCAGACTGTGATTAGCGATGATGACGTCAGCTTTATCTAACTCAGAACGTGCTTTTTGAAAAGGACAGTCACGGTGTGAAGGCATGCTGTTATTGCAACTGTGCTTATCACTAACAATAAGTTGCCAGATGTCGTCTTTGAAAGATTTAGGCCATGAGTCTCGATCCCCATCCCATTTCCCTTGAGCCAGGCTTTTATGCATGGTTTGTAAAAGTTCGATATCTTTTTTTTGTGGTTTAGTCTCAAACATCGCCACCTGACCTTCATCTGCCCCACAAGCCGCAGCAAGCTTTTCTGCACAGCAGTAGCGTTGACGACCTTTCGCCAATATAAAAGAGAACTCGCGATCGGTGATCCTTCTATATAGAGGTAGGTCTTTATTCACGAGCTGTTCTTGCAGTGCAACCGTCGCTGTTGATATCACTATTTTCCGATTATTGACTACGGCAACAGGAATGGCCGCCATTAGATAGGCGAGCGATTTACCAATACCAGTCCCTGCTTCGGCAACAATAAGACGGTTTTTTTTATGGTATTGGCCACAAAGCGTTTTGGTTATTTCCGCAACGAGATAATTTTGAGCGCGGCGAGGGACAAAGTTTTCCAGTTGAAATTGGAGGTTTTGATAACTCTTGCGAATGGATTGTTGGATTTTACTAGTAGACATATTGTGACCTGCTTAACGGGAAATGGATGGTAGCACATCTTGCTAAGCTTTTCTTTTTTACCAAAATGGTCTGCTTTTTAGGCAAAGATGGATCTTGTTCACAAAAAAAAACTGAACCTTTAGGAAACTAACATTAATTTATATGGTGAAATATATAAAACCTTAAATTGGTGTTTTTTGTAGTTTTATACTCTGTTTGATTGTGTTTTTTAGTTGTTTTGTGGTCTTTAATTTCAAATTGTTGTTATTTTATTTATTTTGATTTTTTATGTTTTTGGTGAGATATTAGTCGAAAATGTGAATATAAACCCATAAAGCATTGATTATTAAGGGTTTGTTTGAGGTGTTAATATTTTTTTATGTTATTTGACACGCAGAATAATCTTTTGCAATCTAGACCTCGAAATTTAGAGGTGCTGATAAGTTTTCAACATAGAAAACGTCAGTGCTATCAAACTAAGGGAACCGGGCAAGGATTTCCCAATTATAGAAAAGGCAGTGGATTATTATGAAAAAGACTCTATTAGCATTAGCTGTAGTAGCAGCGGCTGGTTCAGTAAACGCGGCAGAAATTTACTCTGGCGATAACTCTAAAGTTTCTCTTAAAGGTGAAGTTGATATTCTTTTAACAACTTCTGAGCAAGATAATTTTGATGGTTCTACTTCTAAAGCAGATGCTGACATTTCTACTTGGGGTAAAATACAATTAGATGCTGAGCATAAAATTAATGACTCACTAACATCTTTTGCATCTTTTGAAATTGAAACAACTAAAATTGCTAACAAAGAAAACGTTGCACGATTTGATGATGTTCTAGTTGGTGTTAAAACTGATGTTTGGGGTGTAGCGTTTGGTGAAGTTGGTGACTTAGCAGAGTCTATGGATGCAATCCAAAAAGACGATATCACTAACGAAGGTAACTACATGGGCTCAACTGGTGGTAACCACAAAGAGTCTGATGGTCACGGTGCTGTATTCAAAATTAAAGCTGCTGAAGGCCTAGTTCTTGTTGCAGATGTTAACACTGATGCTGACGAAAACGTTGATAACACTTACGGTGTATCTGCTGATTACACAATGGGTGATTACTCAATTGGTGCTTCTTACCTAACTGGTGATGCTGCTGCTGATATTGATTACTCAGTAATGGGTGTATCTGGTTCTGCTCAATTTGGTGACCTATTCTTAGCGCTTACTTATGCAGAATATGAAGGTAATGACGGTTACGGTTACTGGGATTCAGCTGACAAAATGTCTGGTGATACTTTAGGTTTTGCTGCTGCTTACCAAATCGAGAAGCTACGTCTATATACAACTTACTCACTAGCAAAAGCTGATGAAATTACAGCTACAGGTGCTGACGTTGATGTAGAATCAACTAACCTTGTTGTTGGTGCTGATTACGAAGTACTTAGCAATGTTACTGGTTTCCTTGAGTACCAAACAGCTGATTACGATAACAATGTTAAAACATATGATGCTGATACAGTAACTGCTGGTGTTTACTACACGTTCTAATTAGCGTTTACATGTTATAGTCAAAAGCCAGCGTGGATACGCTGGCTTTTTTAATTCTAGGGGAGTTCAATGAATAAGTTCATTATTGCGTGCATTACGTTGCTATCCAGTAGTTTAGCTTTTTCTGCTACGATCAATTTAGATTCGGGGATTGATTTATTGGTTGTAAATGGCGAAAAAGTTGAAGATGTAGACAATATTTCACTGATCGGCGGTGAGAATCAACTTGTGGTTGAGTTTGCTGGGCGATTAAGTGAAAAAGGTAAGCGCGAGTATTTTAGTTCAGTACCATATATTGCAGTGGTAAAAGCTGAACAAAACAGTGATATCACTATACAGTTATTATCGAAAACTTTTAGCGAGACAAAGCAACGCGTTGAAGATAAGCAGCCAATTTTTGAATTCATCATTGATGGTGCGTCTACACAGGGTGAGCAAGTTGTGCTTCCTCCCATAAGTGATGTATTCCCGTACTCTAATGTTCCGGCCTTAGTCAAAAGTTATAACCAAACGCATGGTTTAATTTTTGAATCAGGTAAGATACGCTCACTGAAAAAAGAGCTTGAGCAGGTACAGCTACAAGAGTCAACGACTGTTAAACCTGAAACAGTTGCAGTAGAAACTGAAACAAGCCTTCAAATGAAGCTTTGGTATTCAAGAGCGACACCTGAAGAGCGTAAAACGTTTAGAAAATGGCTAATCGACCAAGAATAAAATGAATTCGTTCAAGCCCATCAAATCTTAAATGGGCTTGAACAACCTCTTGGTACCTTTTAATTACAGCTCTTTCCATTCCCCTGGCTTCAAATCTCCCACATTCATGTCACCCATCGAATAGCGTATCAGACGCAGTGTTGGAAATCCGATATTAGCCGTCATGCGACGCACCTGTCGGTTTCGGCCTTCAATGATAGTAATAGCTAGCCAAGTCGTTGGTATTGCCGCTCTAAAGCGCACTGGTGGCGTTCTGTCCCACACTGAAGGTTCTTGCATCACTTCAACTTGAGCGGGTAGTGTCATACCATCTTTTAGCTCTACACCTCTTCTCAATTTTTCTAAATCTTCCTCAAGCGGCGCACCTTCAACCTGGACCCAATAGGTTTTTGGCGATTTAGAGGATGGCTGAGTGAGTTGCGCTTGATAAAAACCGTCGTTGGTCAATACCAGTAATCCTTCACTGTCACGGTCTAATCGACCAGCAGCATAGACATCTTTAACAGGGATGAAATCCGAAAGTGTCTTTCGCCCATCACCATCCGTAAACTGGCTTAATGTATCAAATGGCTTATTAAATAAGATTACTTTTCTATCTTCAATTGCGATTCTAGGCTTCTTGTCTGCTCTATGAGATTTTGATGGTCGCTTTTTGAATGGCTTAGATGCCGTACCATTTGCTGTTTTGCGTTTGAAATGGGAAGGTTTATCTGATGTGCGATTATAATTATTTGCGCTTCTAGGACGAGAAGACATGTTAACTACCTTGCAAAAATGTAAATGGACTGTATTCAAAAGTTTTCCCGAGAAGGGATTTGAGATATCATTTGCGCGCCTAAATGACACAACAACGAACAAGATAATAGACTATTCGTCATGTTTTGTTTAATTATAAGTGGTATACCAATCTACATATACGTTTATTGACTTGAATATCGAGTTATTAAGACTGGTACTGCCAATGCACTCACGGATTTGAACAAGCGTTGCTCAGGCGGAGAACGCTTCGTTTAAAAAATATAAAGAGTGCAATTATGCGAGTAGGTTAGTGTTTCGCTAGCTTAGGAGCGCAATTCACATTGCTCTAATGTTACTAGAGCTTGTTAGAACTATAGGGAAATTTCATGCCTACAGAAAAACCAACCATTATCTATACCATCACAGATGAAGCACCGGCTTTGGCGACGTACTCTTTACTGCCAATCATTCAATCTTTTACGGCTTCATCAGGAATCAATGTAGATACCCGCGATATTTCATTGGCTGGGCGTATTATTGCTAACTTCCCAGAGCATTTAAAAGAAGACCAACGTATCTCTGATGCCCTTGCTGAGTTAGGTGAATTAGCGAAAACGCCAGAAGCTAATATCATTAAGCTTCCCAACGTATCGGCATCGGTACCACAGTTAAAAGCGGCGATTGCTGAACTTCAAGCGAAAGGCTACGCACTACCTAACTACCCTGAAGAGCCAAATACATACGATGAAAAGGCGATTCAAGCGACTTACGATAAAATTAAAGGTAGCGCAGTAAACCCAGTATTACGTGAAGGCAACTCGGATCGCCGAGCGCCACTTTCTGTTAAGAATTACGCAAAGAAAAACCCTCATTCAATGGGCGCGTGGTCTGCTGATTCTAAATCCCATGTTGCAAGCATGGATGATAAAGATTTCTTTGGTAGTGAAAAGTCAGTCACTATCTCTGGTGAGACACAAGTTCGCATTGAATTTGTAGCCCAAGATGGCACGACTAAAGTACTGAAAGATGCACTAGCACTTCAAGATAAAGAGATTATTGATGCGTCGGTTTTGAACCAATCAGCTCTCGTTTCATTTTTTGAAAAAGAGATTGAAGACGCGAAAAAACAAGATGTTCTACTTTCTCTACACATGAAAGCAACCATGATGAAAGTGTCTGACCCTGTCATTTTTGGTCATGCTGTTAAAGTGTACTACAAAGATGTGTTTGCTAAGTATGGCGAGCTATTCGAAGAGTTAGGCGTCGATGTTAATAATGGGTTAGGGGACGTTTACGCAAAAATCGCGTCATTACCACAAGCTCAAAAAGAAGAGATTGAAGCGGCAATTCTCGCGGTTTACGAGACTCAACCAGCACTGGCAATGGTTGACTCAGACCGAGGCATCACAAACTTGCACGTACCAAGCGATATCATCGTTGATGCTTCAATGCCTGCAATGCTTCGCTCTTCTGGTCAAATGTGGGGCCCAGACGGCAAACAAAAAGATACTAAAGCACTGATTCCAGATCGCTGCTATGCCGGTGTTTACCAATCGGTTATCGATTTCTGTAAAGAGAATGGGGCATTTGATCCAACAACAATGGGTAGTGTTCCAAATGTTGGCTTGATGGCTCAAAAAGCGGAAGAGTATGGCTCGCATGATAAAACATTCATCTTAGATGCTGCTGGTACCGTTCGCGTTGTTGATGCTGAAGGTTCTGTTTTGATCGAACAAATCGTCGAACAGGGTGATATTTTCCGCATGTGCCAAGTGAAAGATGCGCCAATTCAAGATTGGGTGAAACTTGCGGTTACTCGTGCCAAAGCATCGAATGTGCCTGCAATTTTCTGGTTAGATTCACAACGCGCACACGATGCAGAGTTGATTAAGAAAGTTGAAACTTATCTAGCCGATTACGACTTGTCAGGCTTAGAGATTAAAATCCTATCTCCTGTAGAAGCAACAGAATATTCGCTGGTTAGAATCTTAGAGGGCCTAGATACGATCTCTGTAACAGGTAACGTATTGCGTGACTACCTAACCGATCTGTTCCCAATTTTGGAGCTGGGTACTTCTGCGAAGATGTTATCCATTGTTCCATTAATGAACGGTGGCGGCCTGTTTGAAACAGGGGCGGGTGGTTCTGCGCCTAAGCACGTACAACAAGTTGAAAAAGAGAACCATCTACGTTGGGATTCTTTAGGTGAGTTCTTAGCACTAGCGGCTTCTCTGGAGCATTTAAGTGTTGTTTCGGGTAATGCGAAAGCTCAGGTTCTAGCGGATGCTTTAGATAAAGCGACAGGTGACTTTTTAGATAATAATAAATCGCCATCTCGTAAAGTGGGTGAGCTTGATAACCGTGGTAGCCACTATTATCTTGCGACATACTGGGCTCAAGCTCTAGCAGATCAGAGTGTCGACGCTGATCTTGCTGCTGAGTTTGCGCCTATTGCTAAGCAGTTAGCAGACAACGAGAGTGCAATTGTGGCTGAATTGAATGATGCGCAAGGTGTTGTCGGTGACCTTGGTGGTTACTACTTCATTGATGATGCGAAAACATCAGCGTTAATGCGCCCAAGCTCGACGCTGAATAGCATTATTGAAGACTAGTGTTATTGAAGAAAAGCGCTATTGAACGTTAATCGTTGCTAATGCGTTGTCCAGTAAAAAACCCGCTAATGAATAGCGGGTTTTTTTATGTAACCATTTAGCTGTCGAGTAAGCATTGTTGAGATGGGTTGCTTACATTACGTATTTTTGGCTATTTTGTTGCTTCAATGGGCATGACGGAGCTGGCGTGTGAGCCTTTTGGCCCTTTTTCAACTTCGTACGCGACTTGTTGCCCGGCCTTTAAAGTGCGGTAACCATCCATTTGAATAGTGGAGTAATGTGCGAAAATATCCCCTTCTTCATCCTCCGGACTAATAAAACCAAACCCTTTAGCGTTGTTAAACCATTTTACTGTACCTGTAGCCATGCTATACGTCCTTAATGCATTTTATTACTGATATTGTTGTGGTGTAGATGAGTGTTTCTTTTCCCTAACACTCAATGAATTACCAACTGGTAAAAAATTGACCACTACGCACCAATGTAGCCAATGATTTCATCTAGTCAATAGTTCGATAGTATAAATAACAACATATTGGTAATTAAATCACCTTGCAATTAACTTGGCTGTAACTTTTTTGCAAACTGATATACTGTTAAGGCGAGATGGAAAATTTTTACTTGCTGTCTTTTTAATCAACAAGATACCGAATTAGTAGCAATCGCAATCTTTTATTTGCAGCGTTACCAATGGTGCATTAGTCTTTAGATGTGAAATGTTTTTTATAAGGATGTTTTGCAGTGTGCAAGTTCAAAGATTTATACGTCATTTTGTGAAATGATAAGTTTAGAAGTCCTACAAACATTGATGGCCATGAGTAAAAATTTTGAATGGGTAACTCCAGACTCAAACCTACTGGAGAAAGAGCGGACACAGATAAAACCGCCGGCAATGTATAACGTTATATTAAACAACGATGATTACACCCCGATGGATTTTGTCATCGAGATCCTAGAACGTTTTTTTTCATTGGATATTGATAAAGCAACACAAGTTATGCTTAAGGTTCATTATGATGGAAAAGCAGTTTGCGGTACATTCAGTGCTGAGATTGCTGAAACAAAAGTAGCCCAAGTAACGATGTACTCAAAAGAAAATGAGCATCCGCTACTATGTACAATGGAGCAAGCGTAGTCGGCTTGCTTGAGCAACCAAAGTTGTTCCTATAGGAGGTACATATGCTGAATAAAGAATTAGAGTCGAGTCTCAACGGTGCATTTGCTCGCGCGCGCGACAAACGGCACGAATTTATGACTGTTGAACACCTCCTACTTGCGTTATTAGAAAATGATGCAGCTAAGGATGCGTTGCTTGCCTGCCAAGCAGAATTAGACGCCCTTCGTCAAGAGCTCGATATTTTTATCGATCAAACCACCCCGCTTATCCCAGAAAATGACGAATCGCGAGAAACGCAGCCAACACTTAGCTTTCAGCGAGTGCTGCAGCGTGCTGTTTTCCATGTTCAATCGTCTGGTCGCAGTGAAGTCACAGGGGCAAATGTACTCGTTGCCATTTTTAGTGAACAAGAGTCCCATGCCGCGTACCTGCTTAAAAAGAATGATATTAGCCGTTTAGATATTGTGAATTTTATCTCTCATGGTATTAGCAAAGCCGCGGATTCCCATGAAGACTCTTCTTCTGAGTCATTTGGAAGTGAGGGGGCTGAAGAGGCGAATTCGGATGAACGCTTAGAAAGTTTCGCGACCAATCTCAATGAAGTGGCGAAAAAAGGCCAAATCGACCCGCTTATCGGACGTGATAAAGAGTTAGAAAGAACCATTCAAGTATTGTGTCGTCGCCGTAAAAATAACCCTCTATTAGTCGGCGAAGCTGGTGTCGGCAAAACGGCTATCGCAGAAGGTTTAGCGTGGCGCATTGTTGAAGGGCAAGTTCCTGAAGTCATTCAAGACAGCATTATCTACTCGTTAGATATTGGCTCACTTTTGGCAGGCACTAAATACCGTGGTGACTTTGAAAAACGCTTTAAAGGTATTTTGAAGCAGCTAGAAAAAGAAGATGATGCGATCTTATTCATTGATGAAATCCACACAATCATTGGTGCAGGTGCCGCGTCGGGTGGGCAAGTGGATGCCGCAAACTTGATCAAACCGCTATTGAGTAGTGGTAAGTTACGCTGTATTGGTTCAACTACCTACCAGGAGTACAGCACTGTTTTTGAAAAAGAACGCGCACTTTCACGTCGTTTCCAAAAGATTGATGTGGTTGAACCTTCGATCGATGACACGACTAAAATTCTTATCGGGTTGAAGCCTAAATATGAAGCGCACCACGATGTTCGTTATACCAATAAGGCATTGCGAGCAGCGGTAGAACTTTCTGCCAAATACATTAATGAACGTCATCTGCCAGATAAAGCGATTGATGTGATCGATGAAGCAGGGGCTCGTAGTCGCTTGGCTCCCGTTAGCCGTCGTAAGAAAACCGTAAGCGTTGCCGATATCGAGTCGATGGTAGCAAAAATGGCTCGTATCCCCGAAAAATCGGTCTCTTCTTCTGATAAAGATATTTTGCAGAAGCTCGATGACAAAATGAAAATGCTGGTGTTTGGACAAGATCCTGCGATCGACGTTCTTAGCGAGGCGATTAAATTGACTCGTGCTGGCTTAGGCGCTGATAACAAACCTGTCGGTTCATTCCTGTTTGCTGGCCCTACAGGGGTGGGTAAAACGGAAGTGACAGTGCAATTATCTAAATTGATGGGTATTGAGCTGTTGCGATTTGATATGTCTGAGTACGGTGAACGCCATTCAGTCAGTCGTTTGATTGGTGCTCCTCCTGGTTATGTTGGGTATGACCAAGGCGGGCTATTAACGGACGCGGTGATTAAGCATCCACATGCTGTCGTCTTGCTTGATGAGATTGAAAAAGCGCACCCAGATATCTTTAATTTGCTTCTACAAGTGATGGATAACGGTACATTAACGGATAACAATGGCCGAAAAGCGGATTTCCGAAACGTGATATTGGTGATGACAACCAATGCTGGTGTGGCAGAAACTGAGAAAAAATCAATGGGGCTTATTCAGCAAGATCATAGCCCTGATGCGATGGCCGAAATCAAGAAAGTATTTACGCCAGAGTTCCGTAACCGTTTAGATAACATCATTTGGTTCAATAGTCTTGATGAGAGTGTGATCCATCAAGTGGTGGATAAATTCATCGTTGAACTTCAAGTACAGTTAGATGCGCGTGGCGTGTCGCTTGAAGTTTCAGAGGATGCTCGCCACTGGTTAGCTCATAAAGGCTATGACAAAACGATGGGGGCAAGACCAATGGGGCGTGTGATTCAAGAGCGTCTGAAAAAGCCTCTTGCTAATGAGTTGCTGTTTGGGTCATTAGTTGATGGCGGTACGGTGAAGGTGACACTTGAAGATGAAGAGCTTAAGTTCAAGTACATTGGAACAAAAGAGAAAGCGATTCATTGATGAAGGTGACGTTTAGCGGCTTAAAAATTAAAGACTAACGCTGAACGTTTATAGTATAAAAATAAAATACCCACTAGACATAGTGGGTATTTTTTTAATCGTAAAACATAAAAAACAGAGCAATTAGGCTCTGTTTTTTATTGCAGTCGTAAATTAGATATTAACGAGCGCGGAAGACGATGCGGCCTTTGGATAGGTCGTATGGAGTCATCTCTACAGTTACTTTGTCACCAGTAAGAATACGGATGTAGTTCTTACGCATTTTACCTGAGATATGAGCTGTAACTACGTGACCATTTTCTAGTTCAACACGAAACATTGTGTTTGGTAGAGTATCAAGTACAGTGCCTTGCATCTCAATTACGTCTTCTTTAGCCATTTAATCCTCTTTAGAAACTTGGCATCCTTTAGCGGCTAAGTGTCGCCACTAAAATCTAGATATGTAAACTTGTCGCGTATTCTACCCTTGCCATCGCTGATTTACTAGCCTTTGATGAGGTTGAAAGCGTACTTTATAGTTCATCGCTGAACAATCGTCGATTTGATAACCTAAATATAGCCATTGTTTGTTAAGTTTTTGGCAATATTGAATTTGGTATAGCACTGCTAACGTCCCAATGGAAAGATCAACATCAGGATCGAAAAAGGTGTAGAAAGCACTGGCGCAATTATTTAAGTCATCAGTGACCGCAATCGCTACCAGCGTTTCTTGATCGTAGATGTGTAAAAATCGACAATTTAGCCACTTCGCTTGAGAAAACTGGAAAAACTCTTTCTGCTTTGGTGGGTACATAGTGCCATGCTTGTGGCGAGCATTAATGTAACGGCTATAAAGTTCAAACCACTGCTCATCCATGCTGCTTTTGAGCTCCCATCGAAGGTGGTTCGCTTTGTTTAACACTCTTTTCTGACTTTTTGATGGTTTGAAATTAGGAATGTCGACACGTAAAGCTGTGCAGGCTTGGCATTTGTCGCAATGAGGCCTGTATATCGTATCGCCACTGCGACGAAAGCCATTCGCAAGTAAAATTTCATAGCTTGCCGCGGTTTGCATTTCATTATCAAGTGCAACCGCAACGCGTTCTTGTCTATCGGCCAAATAGCTACACGGGTGATTATCGGTCAATCCAATTTTTATTTGTTGCAAATCTGAACTCATTATTCATTTCCCTCAATAGGCCAAGTTAACCACTGAGTTTTAAAGCAATTCATTGAAACGGGCTTGTCTCTATAGGATAGCAGTCTCTGCAAGAAATCGTCTCGTTCAATCTCAACTGCGCCTAGAGATGCTAAGTGAGGGTTCATGACCTGACAGTCGATTAATTTGCCGGAGTACGTTGAAAAATGGTCACAAAAATACCACAGAGCGATTTTAGAGGCGTTGGGCTCAATACTGAACATTGACTCGCCACAGAATATTTTCCCTCTCAATATCCCATATAACCCGCCAATGAGCTCATCACCCTGCCATACTTCGACCGAGTGACAATGCCCTTGCTCTGCTAAAGTTATATAGGCAGCTCTCATCTCTTCGTTTAGCCATGTCTCTTCTGCAGGTCGCAGCTGGGCACACAACTGAATCACTTGAGAGGTAGCTCGATTGATGCTGATGCTATAGCGATGTTTTTTTTGAAACTTTTTTACACTTTTCGATGGTTTGAAGGTCTTAGGGTTAAAGACGGCTCGCGGTGAGGGGCTCCACCAAAGAATAGGTTCTCCGGGACCATACCAAGGAAAGATACCGTTACTATAAGCAGTTAGAATGCGTTGTGGATGTAAATCACCTCCGAATGCGAGCAAGCCGTTAGGTTCTTCTAGGGCTTCGTACGGGGAAGGAAACCGATTATTGTCGCTTTCTAACTCAGTGAGATATAGGGTCATAAATACTTAATGTGAAAGATGGAGAAATAAAATGAAACGTTGGTTATTAATCTTACTTGTTTTACCCATGTTCGCCAATGCAGGATACCAACGAAATCAAGCACGTCCAGTAAACTCTGTCGTGTATGGAAAAGTTGATTCCGTTCGATATATCACTGAACAGCAGATTGTACAGTCGCAGGCTAACGGATGGGAGACATTGTTAGGCGGTGTCGTTGGTGGGCTGATTGGCAACCAGTTCGGTGGTGGATCAGGAAAAGAGGTCGCGACAGCGGTTGGGGCAATAGCTGGGGCTGGTGTCGCACGAAATCGAGCAACTAGCCAATATAAAATTGAATATAAGCTGGTAGAGATTTTAATTAAGACTGATTCTGGAAAGCTTGTCGATGTGATCCAAGATGTTGATAGCACTATGCTGCTCAATCGTGGTGATTCTGTTCGTATTCTCTATTTTGATGATGGGGTGCGTGTCGATTTGGTTTACTGATGCTGCCATTGAATGACTAAATATCCTTTAATTTGAATTAGATTAGCTCTGGAGTTCAGGATTAATTTTAGATAGTCTGACTAGACGAACAATTTTACATAGTTGGTTGCTGAATATGACAGCGAGTACAACTCAAGGACAGATTATCTCAATGGAAAGCCTAACGTTACAACCCATACAAAAAGTGAATGGTGAAGTGAATTTACCAGGCTCGAAAAGTGTTTCGAATCGAGCTCTGCTATTGGCTGCTCTCGCGACAGGAACAACACGTTTAACGAACTTGCTCGATAGCGATGATATTAGACATATGCTTAATGCCCTTACATTGCTGGGTGTGAAGTATCAATTATCGAATGATAAGACCGTATGTGAAGTTGAAGGGTTAGGGAAAGCGTTTGATAGCTCTCAATCGGTAGAGCTATTTTTAGGCAATGCAGGTACCGCGATGCGACCTCTTGCGGCAGCGCTTTGTCTTGGCAGTGGTGAGTACATACTTACTGGTGAACCAAGGATGAAAGAGCGCCCAATTGGCCATCTAGTGAATGCTTTGCGCGAAGCCGGAGCTCAGATTGAATATTTAGAGAATGAAAATTACCCACCGTTGAAGATTACAGCGCAAGGACTCAAGTCGGGCACTGTTTCTATTGATGGATCTATTTCAAGCCAGTTTTTAACCGCTTTTCTAATGTCTGCGCCTCTAGCTGATGGAGAAGTGCGGATTAAGATTATTGGCGATTTAGTATCCAAACCGTATATCGATATCACTCTTCATATCATGGCGCAATTTGGTGTTAAGGTGGAAAATCTTAACTACCAAGAATTTGTGATTCCAGCGGGTCAATCTTATCATGCTCCAGGTGATTTTTTAGTTGAAGGTGATGCTTCTTCGGCCTCATATTTTCTTGCGGCAGCCGCGATTAAAGGTGGTGAGATAAAAGTCACAGGCATTGGAAAAAATAGCATTCAAGGCGACATTCAATTTGCGGATGCGCTTGAAAAAATGGGCGCGGAAATTGAGTGGGGCGACGATTATGTCATTGCTCGCCGCGGTGAACTGAAAGGCGTAGACCTTGACTACAATCATATTCCAGATGCGGCGATGACCATTGCAACAACTGCGCTATTTGCTAAGGGCACTACAGCCATTAGAAATGTCTATAATTGGCGAGTAAAAGAGACCGATCGTCTATCGGCAATGGCGACAGAATTACGCAAAGTAGGTGCAGAGGTGGAAGAGGGTGAGGATTACATCATTGTTAAGCCATGCTCGGAAATTCAACATGCTGCAATTGATACCTACGACGATCATCGTATGGCAATGTGTTTCTCTCTCGTTGCGTTGAGCAATACCCCGGTGACGATTAATGATCCGAAATGTACGTCAAAAACGTTTCCAGATTACTTCGAACAGCTGCAACGTTTGAGTCAATAAGTGTTCAACTAGGCCCTTGAGGTTAAGGGCCTTAATTCGCAATATGTTGATTTATTTTTCTAAAGTGAACTCTTTAGATAAGTTTATGGCAAGGTATTTAAACATATTAAAAACGGCAGTTGTGTTCTGGGTTGGAAGCCCATTGTCATCTAAAAAATATTCACCTTTAAATACTAAAACTTCTTCTTTTTCTTCTACTGAATCAGCGCGCATTCCTTCGATGTAATCATCGTGTTCTTGAATGATTTGATTGGCAATGAGTAGAAGGTCAAATGAAGAAATAGATTTTTTAGTGGTCATGATTTTTGTCCAATTAAATAGCCAGTACCGAGTAAACAGAGAGTTGTTGAGAAACGAACGCCTGTACTTACAGGGCAAATTGAATCGACAGTGTATGTACCTTGTGGTGAATTTCAATAGTTTTGCTAACTTAACTGATGCCGACAACAAAAAGATCGTGGTTATTCTGTGATTTATGGCAAAAAACGCTTAAGTCCGTTAGGTATTAGCAATATCACATGTTTACTATATGCCGCGTTTGCTTGGGGTCACTGATTTAAAGGATAATAGTTATTGTTCATCTTTTACTGTAAATGAATTAGTAAGTGTCATAGTCGATGATTTGTCGAGCAATCAGAGTCAAATTTAAAAAAACAGGTTGATCTTCTTGTAATCTCGCTCAATAGTAAAAAAAGAAGCAATAATTTCGAACATCATGCGAAATCGCGAAAGATGCTAATTAAGATGCAATAGTTGTTATCTGATTCAGCTCTCTTTTTCCAATCGCGTCGTGATTAAGGACGTTAGAGTCAATTATGGGTAAATCGCTCGTTATAGTGGAATCGCCAGCCAAGGCAAAAACCATTAATAAATATCTTGGTAAAGATTTCATCGTGAAGTCTAGTGTGGGTCACGTACGTGATCTTCCTACTGCCGGTCAAAGTACGGGTAAAAAAGCCGCTGCTATTTCTACCAAAGGAATGAGCGTCGAAGAAAAAGCTCGTATCAAGAAAGAGAAAGATCGCAAAGCACTTATCAAGAAAATGGGTATTAACCCTTATCAAGATTGGGAAGCCAATTATCAAATTTTGCCGGGCAAAGAAAAGGTCGTGGCGGAATTACAGAAACTAGCAGAAGACGCTGATTTCGTCTATCTCGCAACCGATTTGGACCGCGAAGGAGAAGCTATCGCATGGCACCTTCGTGAGATCATCGGCGGCGATGAAGAGCGATACAAACGCGTTGTGTTTAACGAAATTACCAAAAACGCAATCCAACAGGCATTTGAAACGCCTGGTGAACTCAATATGGATGGCGTTAATGCTCAACAAGCGCGTCGTTTCATGGACCGCGTTGTTGGTTTCATGGTTTCACCGCTGTTATGGAAAAAAGTGGCGCGTGGTTTGTCTGCGGGCCGTGTTCAGTCTGTGGCAGTTAAACTTCTGGTGGAGCGTGAACGTGAAATCAATGCGTTTATTCCAGAAGAGTTTTGGGATATCCACGCAGATACACACACTAAGGATTCTACTGATTTCCGCTTGATGGTCGCTCAAAAAGCAGGTGTTGCATTTAAACCTGTCAATGAAGCTGAAGCGAATAGTGCGTTGTCTGTGCTGCAAAAATCGCAGTATGAAGTGTGTAAACGTGAAGATCGTCCAACGAAGAGTAAACCTTCAGCTCCTTATATTACATCGACGCTGCAACAAGCGGCGAGTACACGCTTAGGCTATGGCGTGAAGAAGACGATGATGTTAGCTCAACGCTTATATGAAGCGGGTTATATTACCTATATGCGTACTGACTCAACGAACTTGAGTTCAGAGGCTGTAGAAGCGGCCCGTGAATTCATCGGCAGTGAGTATGGACCTAATTACCTTCCTGAGAAGCCCTTAGTTTATGGCAGCAAAGAAGGAGCTCAAGAGGCGCATGAAGCGATTCGACCTTCAAGTGTTGAAGTGAAAACAGATGACCTAAACGGTGTTGATGCTGATGCACATAAACTATATTCACTGATTTGGAATCAATTCGTTGCGTGTCAGATGACACCAGCGCAATACGATTCAACAACCGTGAGTGTGAAAGCCGACGAGTACACATTAAAAGCGAAAGGCCGTATTCTAAAATTTGATGGTTGGACACGTGTTCAGCGTCCAATGGGTAAAAATGAAGATACCATCCTTCCTGCGGTTCAAATTGGCGATAAGCTGAGCCTTGTTAAACTGGATCCTAAGCAGCACTTTACTAAGCCACCAGCTCGATTTACTGAAGCTGCATTAGTTAAAGAGCTCGAAAAACGTGGTATTGGCCGTCCATCTACTTACGCTTCTATTATCTCGACGATTCAAGATCGTGGGTACGTAAAAGTTGAACAGCGCCGTTTCTATGCTGAAAAAATGGGTGAAATTGTTACTGATCGATTAGACGGCAGTTTCAATGACCTGATGAACTATGATTTTACCGCGCGCATGGAACAGAAATTGGACCAAGTCGCTGAAGGTGAAACGAGCTGGAAAGGTGTGCTAGATAACTTCTTTACTGATTTTACCGGTGATTTAGAAACCGCTGATCTCGATGAAGATGCGGGTGGTATGAAGCCTAACCACATTGTAGAGACCGATATTAAGTGTCCTACATGTGAACGTCCGATGGGTATTCGCACCGCTTCTACTGGTGTGTTCCTTGGCTGTTCTGGCTATGCACTGCCACCGAAAGAGCGCTGTAAAACGACCATTAACTTAGGCGATGAAGATGGCGTAGTAAACGTGCTGGAAGAAGACGTAGAAACCGCAGCATTGCGAGCTAAAAAACGTTGTCCAATTTGTGAAACGGCAATGGACGCGTACTTAATTGATGAAACGCGTAAAATGCATGTTTGTGGTAATAACCCGAACTGTGAAGGCTACATTGTTGAGCATGGCGAATTCAAAGTGAAAGGCTATGACGGACCGCTTGTTGAATGTGACAAGTGTGGTTCTGATATGGTTCTTAAAAATGGTCGTTTCGGCAAATATATGGATTGTACGAGTGAAGAGTGTAAAAACACGCGTAAAATCTTGAAAAATGGTGAAGTCGCGCCACCGAAAGAAGATCCAGTTCATTTACCTGAACTTCCTTGCAGCAATTCGGATGCTTACTTTGTATTACGCGATGGTGCTTCAGGTCTGTTTATGGCTGCGAGTAATTTTCCTAAATCGCGTGAAACAAGAGCACCTTTAGTCGAAGAGCTGGTTCGCTTTAAAGATCGAATTTCACCAAAATTCCAATACTTGGCGTCTGCTCCTGTTGCTGATCCAGATGGATTACCAACGGTGGTCCGTTTTAGTCGTAAATCGAAAGAGAACTACGTTCGTTCGGAAATTGATGGAAAGCCATCAGGATGGACAGCACTTTATATCGATGGAAAATGGGAAATTACGGATAAACGTAAGAAGCCCAAAAAAGAGACTAAATAAATTTAAAAGCAGCTTTCGAGCTGCTTTTTTTATGCAAGTCAGATATTATTTCGACTTCTGTTTTTGTTAAATTTGTTAACAAGTCGGTGCTGAATATTTTTTCTCTTTGATATTTGAATCCTTTTTTGGGATTGATCTAATTAGTCTAGTGCTCTGTAAAAATAAGCAAAATCGCCGAAATAATATCCAGTAATGAAATAATAAAATATTCCGAAGTCAATAAAATAGGCAGTTTGAGCTCAGGGCCTAAATATGCAATCCATTCGTGAAGTGATTGTAAATTCATATAACTGTCACCTGAGGTTATTAAACTGCACAAAATGAATCGATTGAGTGTATTGTTTATGTTGAGTGTATGTTGATTTATTGTTTTGTGCCGGCGGTGTAATGTGACCAAACCTACGACTTGCACAAGCAAAGTGTATAGGGTCGAAGAATAGGATTTTTTAAATTGGTATTCTCGTCTAAAAAAGATAAGTTATAAGAAACAAAGTGCAATAAAATATAGCACTCAACCTGCGCGAGGCTTAATAAATAAGTACACCATACTGGGATCTTAATTGGTGTATAGGTGCGCAAAAAGTATACAGAATCGATGTTTGCTTCCCCCGAAGTATTTCTTCACAAGTAAATGTCGAACATTCTTATAAGCTATATATGGAGAATAAAATGGCTGGTGTATTGGGTATGATTCTTGCTGGCGGTGAAGGTTCTCGTTTAAGACCTTTAACCGAATCTCGTAGTAAGCCTGCAGTTCCGTTCGGTGGAAGTTATCGCTTAATAGATTTCGCATTGAACAATTTTGTTAATGCCGATCTGATGAAAATTTACGTGTTAACTCAATTTAAATCTCAATCGTTATTTCACCACATGAAAAAGGGCTGGAATATTAGTGGGATCACGGATCGATTTATCGATCCGATTCCTGCTCAAATGAGAACAGGTAAGCGTTGGTATGAAGGCACAGCAGATGCTATCTACCAAAATTTACGTTTTATGGAATTAGAAGAACCAGATCATGTTTGTATTTTTGGTTCTGATCATATTTATAAAATGGATATTAAGCAGATGCTTGATTTCCACCAGAAGAAAGAAGCGTCTCTAACGGTTTCAGCTCTTCGTATGCCTGTTGCCGAAGCAAGTGAATTTGGTGTTATTGAAGTGGATGAAGAGGGACGCATGATAGGTTTCGAAGAGAAGCCAAGCAACCCTAAATCGATTCCGGGTGACCCTGAATTCGCACTTGTATCAATGGGTAACTATGTATTTGAAGCTCAGAATCTGTTTGCTGAATTGAACGCCGATGCTGAGAAAGAAGATTCTAGCCATGATTTTGGTAAAGACATCATTCCTAATATGTACCCACGTGGTGATGTATTTGTTTATGACTTTAGTACAAATAAGATCACTGGCGAAAAAGAGGAAGTGTATTGGCGCGATGTAGGTACGATTGATGCGTACTGGCAGGCTCATATGGATCTTCTTGCTGAAGATGCTCCTTTCTCACTTTATAACCGCAAGTGGCCCCTACATACTTACTACCCACCACTACCGCCAGCAACTTTCACTGATTCAGTGAATGGTCGAGTACAGATTATTGATAGCTTGGTATGTAACGGTAGTTTTGTTCGTGGTTCGCGTATTGAGAAATCAGTACTTGGATTTAGAAGTAATATCGCTTCGACGTGTGACATTAGCGAAAGTATTCTACTTGGTGATGTGAAGATCGGTGAAGGGTGTGTATTACGTCGAGTTATTGTCGATAAAGATGTCGATATTGCACCTGACACACAGATTGGCGTAAACCTCCAAGAAGATAAAAAGCATTATCATGTATCGGATGAAGGCATTGTTGTTATCCCTAAAGGAGCGCGCATTGGCTACTAAAACTCTTTCTATTCTGTTTGTTGCATCAGAGGTCGAAGGGTTAATTAAAAGCGGTGGCTTGGCAGATGTTGCCAAGGCACTGCCTTTAGCGTTAAAAAACCTAGAGCAAGATGTACGAATCACACTTCCAGCGTACAGAAAAATTCCAGGTGTTACAGAAGCAAAAGTTCTATTAGATACACAACTTGAGCATTGGCCTCATACGCCATATATGGTGCGAGAGTTAACGTTAGAAGGTACATCGGTGTACGCCATTGACTGTCCTCAGTTTTTTGACCGTGCTGAAATGTACGCAGAAAATAACCAAGCGTATGCTGACAATGGTGAACGTTTTGCTTTCTTTAGTGCTGCTTGTCTCGATATGCTGCCGAAGTTATCGTTTCAACCAAATATCGTTCATGCTAATGATTGGCATACTGGGTTTGTCCCATACTTTTTGAAACACCGTTATGCGAAAGAGGAATTTTACGCTCAAATGAAGAGTGTCATTTCGGTGCATAACGCGGTATTCAAAGGTGTGTTCAGTTACGATGAGCTGCAAAGTAGCGTACACGAATTTCATGCTCGGTATGCCCCAGATGCTGCCGTAAGTGAAACTCATATCACCATGCTTAAAGCCGGTGTCCTGAATGCAGATAAGATCAATGCAGTAAGCCCTAGCTACGCGAAAGAGTTACTCACTGAGTTAGGTAGCCACGGTATGGCTGCTGAATTTCAACAGCGTAGTGATGATCTGTATGGGATACTAAATGGTTGTGACTACGGGGCATGGAACCCGGAAAAGGACACTTTAATCCCAAAACAGTATAAAGCCTCTCATCAGAGTATGGTGCGCGGCAAGAAAGTGTGTAAGCAACAACTCCAATCTGAAGTGGGGTTACCAGAGAAATCGGTCGCAGTTTACGGAATGGTTTGCCGGTTAACTCATCAGAAAGGCGTGCACTACTTATTACCAATTCTGTCTGAATTTTTGAAAAATGATCTACAGGTTGTGGTGGTTGGAACAGGGGATCCTGTCCTAGCAGAACAACTGAAAGAGATCATGTCACTGCATTCCGATAAGTTTGCTTTTGTAGAAGCTTACGACAACACATTGGCTCATTTAGTTGAGGCGGGCTCTGACTTCTTCTTAATGCCATCTGAATTTGAGCCTTGTGGCCTCAATCAGATATACAGTATGGCTTATGGAACGCTGCCGATTGTTCGTTCAGTTGGTGGGTTGAAAGATAGCGTTGTTGATTACGATAGTTCTCCATTTGACGCAACAGGATTTAGTTTCAGTGAGCCAAGCTCGAATGCATTGCTGCTTGTGATGCTACGATCTCTGCTGGTTTATACACAACAGCCAGCGGAAATTAAACGTGTTCAGTTACAAGCCATGAAACAAGAGTTCTCTTGGAGTGAAGCGGCGAAAACCTATCTCTCTATGTATCTAGACGCTCTATAAATAAAGGTGAAGGCGTGATGGCGTCTTCACTTTATTTCTATAATGTGGTGTTTATCGATAGTAATATCATTAAATTAGCTTATCAGACCGCTAATCTCACACTTTTTTACCCTAATAGCTAATATCTGACATTAGCTAAACTCCAATCCGCTTGATCTGTGTTAATCTTCCATTCCACTTTTAAATCCCATTGATATATAGCGAACCTCCTAATTTATGACTGAGTCTCTTTTATTCCATAAAACTTATACTCATCCCACAAGTGAAGAATGGGTGGTGTTTGTGCATGGTGCGGGCGGAAGTTCATCCATTTGGTTTAAACAAATCAAAGCGTATAAAGCTCATTTTAATCTTTTACTGATTGATTTGAGAGGACACGGAAAATCGAATCAACTTCTGAAAGAGCTGATCAGTAATCGGTATACTTTTAAAACGGTGACTATGGACATCCTTAAAGTACTCGATCACCTTAAGATCCGTTCAGCGCATTTTGTTGGTATGTCGCTAGGGACAATTATTGTTCGAAATATCGCGGAACTTGCAACCCATCGTGTTCGTTCTATGGTGTTGGGTGGTGCCGTTACTCGCCTTAATACTCGATCGCAAGTACTGGTGAAGCTTGGCAATATGAGCAAGCACATTATCCCTTACATGTGGTTGTATAGCCTTTTCGCTTACATTGTTATGCCGCAGCGAAATCAGAAAGAGTCGCGCAACCTCTTTATCCGAGAAGCTAAGAAATTATGCCAGAAAGAATTTAAACGCTGGTTTATGTTGACCTCTGAAGTTAACCCTTTGATGCGCTATTTTAAAGACAGTGAATTACCCATTCCTACACTTTATTTAATGGGTGAGAAAGACTACATGTTTATCCAACCGGTAAAAGAGATGATTGCAGTGCATGAGTCGAGCGAGTTGTGTGAGATTCCCGATTGTGGGCATGTATGTAATGTCGAGCGACCTGATGAGTTTAATAAGCACTCTATAGAGTTTATTCAAAAACAAATTAATGAGTAGATTCTCGGGGAAGAGTACTACTCGTTAACGGTGCGAGTTATATTTATAGAGCTATCATTGCTTAGTAGTTAAATATCGCGGCTATGACTACAACTCCAGCAAACTCCAAATTGCGGTTCATTATCATTATTACAGTGCTGACAGTGCCATGAATGGTGTTGGTGACTACTGCATTGTTGCTGGTAGTCATCAATAATGGCTTTCGCTTTTAATGCTTGTTCTGGGTTATGTAACCAAATATAAGCATCGGTATCATCACTTAGTGGTAATTCGCCACGAAGGCCAAACAATCCCTCACCTCTAACTTCACAGTCGATGCGTTCGCTCTTCAACCATTCACACACGATATGCGCTTCAGTAGGTGTACTCGCAATAAATGCTTTCATGATTCATTCTCTGCATGAGTTGTCGGTTTAAATTTTGCCATTAACCATTTTGCGATAATAGGAAATAGACCGAGTAGTGCAAATGACGCCAATACGGAGGGTGAAACAATGCCCGAAAGCGAGTCTATTTCCGCAAGCTGTGTGCCTGCATTTAGGTAGACCATGGTACCAGCGAGCATGCCTAATTGACTAGTTAGGTAGAATTTTAAGGTGGTGATTGGAGTTAGGCCCATCAATAGATTAATTAAGAAAAATGGGAAAACAGGGATCAAGCGTAATGAGAAGAGATAAAACGCCCCATCTTTTTCAACGCCATTATTAATCGCCTCTAGTTTGTCTCCAAACTTACTTTGCACCCAATCTCTTAACAGGAAGCGACTGCTCAAAAATGCTAACGTTGCTCCAATTGTGCTAGCAAAAGAGACCAAAAATAGGCTAAACCAGAATCCAAAAAGAGCAGCGCCTAAAAGTGTGACGACAGCAGCTCCCGGAATTGAAAACGCGGTGATCAATACGTAAGCAAGGAAGTAAATCAGGCCAGCAACGACGAAGTTGTTTTGGATATATTCGTTGAGTACGGCTTGTTGGGCTTTTGCGTTTTCAAGGGTTAGGTATTGACCAAAGTTAACGCCTAAAAAAAGAACAACAGCGACTAAAAGGATACCAATGATTAGTTTTTTACTCATGGAAGAAGCTCCTTGCGAACGTTTATGAGAACAATATGACAAATGTTTTATCGACTTACAAAGATAAGACAGGGAAGCGAGGAGAAATATTTCATATAAATCAAAGAATATAAAAAAACCGCAGCAGAAACGCAGCGGTTTTTTTGATGTGTCGACTAATTTAGGTCGCTGATTAATTCATTTCGCCTTTCTTGCGGAACGACTGACCAATGAGTGCCATTTATTGCACCCTCAAGAGCCCATAGCAGCTCAACGCTGACAGATGATGAGTGAGTTTGTCTAATTGCCTGGAAAGCGGTTAGAGAGCCTTTACTGTGCAATTCTTCAACTGTTGCGATACCCGCTTTTTTAAGCATACGCTCGGTAGCAAGTCTGAGGTTAGGTAAATCTTTCAATCGGGTTGGCTTAGCCGATGATTGCTGGCTTTTTTCTTGCTGTGCGAATTCTAATGAAGCAACTGCAGTTTTTAAGATTTGCTCAGGTGTATCCCAGCAATTTTCAGGCAAAGCAAAATACTTAGTAACAACAGGGAAACCACGTTTTTTGTAAATATATGGCTGATAACCTTGTTCTTGGAATTGCTTGGTTGAATCTTTATCAGCACGAATATGTAGTTGATCATTAACTACTAGTGCGAACATTGTGTCATTGGCAAAAATGCCAAATCCACCAAACATTGAGCGGGACTTGATAGCGCCAAGTTGCTCAAATAACTTCATAGAGTCTTTTAATACTGGTTTATCCATGCTGTATAGTCTCGGTGTAAAGGATTACGCCACCAAATTTCAGGTCCGAGATAATAGCTAAGTGGTGCAAATGTACTGTCAACGAAACGTTAAACTTTGTTTGCATACTTGCCATCGGTAACCCCGCTACCTACCAAATGGTTTAGGCCGGAGGCTTTGCGTCCTATTTTTTCAAATAGTTTGCCCTGTGCGTGACACTTATAGCATATAGGAAAATATTGAATAGGTATCACATTTTAGGTTTTAAAATGTGATATCGGTCCAATAATTCATGAGCTTGATGTGGGTTGAGTTGCATTTAGGTGTAGTGAATGCGCACTGATTAATACGCATTCATTTGAGTATTTTTAGTTAAATAAGTTTTTTTACCGTATCTCGAACTACGATTTCAGGGTGCATTTCAAAGATGCGTTTATCGTGCTCTTTGTCTTTGATTCGTTCCAATAAAATCTCAAATGCAGTTTTACCAACACGTCTTTTTGGTTGGTGGACTGTAGTTAGTGGTGGAGAGAAATATTCTGCTAATTCAATGTTGTCGTAACCAATAACAGAGATGTCGTCAGGGATTCTAATCCCTTTCTGCTGCAAGCGGCTCATCAACCCTAAAGCCATTGTGTCATTGAAACAGAAGACAGCCGTTGGGCGATTTCCCATATTCACAATTTTATCAGCAGCAAGTACTGCAGTATCACATTCAAAATTGCCTTCGATGATCCAATCTTCATTCACATCAATATCGGCACCCTTGAGAGCTCGTCGATAGCCTAAAATTCGCTCTTTGCATGCGACTTTATCGAAATGACCACTTAAGCATGCAATATCGGTATGACCGTTATCAAGCAAGTACTTAGTCGCAAGGTAAGCGCCTTCTTCAGAATTATCGATGATTTTATCGGCTTGCGAACTTTCAGGACCCCAGTCCATGATCACTTTAGGGATATCAGAGTGACGATCTAACATCTCTTTTAGCTCTTCAGTTAAATCTGAACACATGACTAACATGCCATCAACACGCTTTTCGGCAAGCATGCGGATATAATCACGCTGCTTTTCGTAAATTCCACCAGTATTACAAAGAATCAGCGTGTAGCCCTGTCGATAACAGTAACTCTCAACGCCATCAATTACTTCTGAAAAGAATAAATTGGTAGATTGAGTCACGAGCATACCAATGGTGCGTGTGGTATTACATTTTAAACTTCTCGCAACGGCACTTGGAGCATAGTTTAATTCGTCTACCGCTTTCATTACCTTTTCTTGAGTCGTTTCAGCAACAAATCGAGTTTTGTTGATGACGTGAGAAACGGTAGTTGTGGATACGCCTGCTAAGCGTGCGACATCTTTTATTGTAGCCATGGTGTTATCCTGTCGAGGTGCTACTTAATACAGTGGTTAACTCATATAATAGTCAACCAAGTAGCGTAAATACTATCTCTTAATAGCAATTGCCGATTCACGTTACTTCACATCGTGAATCATCGAGAGATAGCAAGGTATTAAGAAACACAAAAACCGCCTTATATCAGCGGTTTGCATTTGTAATCATATTTTATCGTTTGCGGTCACAATTTTAGACCGCAAACGCTTCACTGGCAATGGATATTGGACCAGTTTAGTGGGTGTTGTCACATTTAATTATAAGAGGGTCAATACAAAACTACCAAGTGAAGTGAACCTAGTCTCACTTGATAGTTTAAAATGTGATAAATAACCACGAATTACCGATGGGAATTATAAATTTGAGAGGTTATTCGCCTGTTAGGTATTGGCAATCTAATTGGCAGAAGGCGACTAATACTTGAGCTACGCTTGCATAAAAACCAAACTCATCATATTGATCGCATTTCGCACTAAACTGTGGGATCCAAGAAAGGATATGAGTTTGAATGAAAGATTCTTGCTCAATTAATGCATCATCAAGGTGTTTCTCTTGCTCAAGCTCATTTGAACGAATAATTAAATTACCTAAAAAGTCGAGTTCAATGGCAATGTGGTCTGCTGGTTCATTCAATGATTCACTCACTGCAATGCCGTGCTTTGACATTAATGCTGCCATCTCTTGAGCCGGAACATCATTCAATAAACCTTGCTTTCCAATGTACATAGAAGCGTATGGAAGAGCGACGTTCTTATCTGATTTTAAAAATAGATCACAATAGTCAGCGGAAAGCTCTAATTGAGCGTCTTCACGGTTTTGTAAGCGATTAAGGGCGTCAACTAACTTGTCTATTGAAGGTTTAAGTGTTTCGTTTTCACCTAATCCAGTCAGAAAAGTGCGAATCTCTTGAGAGTGATAGCTGTCTAACTCTTGTTGAGTTAACTCTTTTGCGAAAAGGCTAGATAGCCACCAGTAAATCTCTGCACGCTTTTCATTGAATGCTTTTGTTTCGATCATCGTTATTGCTCCGAGTATTATTCTCACTATAGTCTAACCAATAAAAATGAATAACAGTAACTACATTAAATAAGAAAAGTGACTGAATATGACTAAATATTAACGCGTGAGCTATGCTTGTCTTGAATCAAGAAAAAATGATCTTTCCTGATTTTAAACCATCTATTGCTAGAAATATTACTATTTATGAATAGAATAGTAAGCATAGACGAAATAACTAAAAGAAAAGGGTGTAGATGAGCTATCACGTATTGGTCGTTGAAGACGATGTAGTAACCCGTAGTAAACTTGTTGGTTACTTCCAGAATGAAGGGTATGCCGTAAGCGAAGCAGAAAATGGCGCTCAAATGAGAGAAGTACTACAGAGCAATCTTGTAGATTTGATTATGTTAGATATCAATCTACCTGGAGAAGATGGCTTAATGCTAACTCGTGAATTACGCAGCCAATCGGATATAGGCATTATTTTAGTTACTGGACGCACGGATAGCATCGATAAAATTGTAGGCCTTGAAATGGGGGCTGATGATTACGTGACTAAACCCTTTGAACTTAGAGAGCTTTTGGTTCGAGTTAAAAATTTATTATGGCGAATTTCGGCAGCGCGTAACGCTTCAAGTGTTGCGGTTGCTGAGTGCGAAAATGAAAACTTAGTTCGTTTTGGTGAATGGACGTTTGACATACAACGCCGTGCATTAAGCAAAAATGGCGAGCCTGTAAAACTGACGAAAGCAGAATACGAACTGTTAGTTGCGCTGTCCTCATACCCTAATCAAGTATTGAGCCGTGAGCGTATCCTGAATATGATCAGCCACCGCGTTGATGCTCCAAACGATCGAACTATTGATGTTCTTATTCGTCGTATGCGCGCCAAAATGGAATTTGATCCAAAGAACCCACAAATTTTTGTAACAGTTCACGGTGAAGGTTATATGTTCGCTGGCGACTGATATTACTCACAGTAACAGATTGATATAAAAGAGCCGAAGGTATTCCCTTCGGCTTTTTTGTTAAGATATATTTTGGAATAGGACGCTGGCATAGCGCTTTGAAGATTGATGTAAGGTTTATCGTCTCTAGAGTGATTGAACGGGTTTCGGTTCCATCTCTTTATAGTCACCGTCGATCAAATCTCGAGCTTTTTGCCAAAGTTGTCCCATCGTTTCATGCCAATAGCGCTCTGTTTGTTCCAAGTATTTTGCTTTAGGGGCGTATTTTTCCCAAGGTTGGTTAATGTTGTCATAAGCAAGGTAATTAGTTGGGGCTGGAAAAGGCGTGATACCTGCTTGATTAAATTCATACAAGGCGCGCTTCATATGGCTTGCAGACGTCACTAAAACCATTTTCTTCATCCGAACAAAAGCCGCCGCTTGTCTTGCTTCTTCCCACGTATCTTTTGCTGTTTCTAATAGAATGATATCGGGTTTAGCGACACCTAATGCCAGCGCGACTTTTGCCATCATCCGGGCATTACTAAATTCAGACCCACCGGCATAACCAGAAAGAATCAATTTCGAGCCAGGGTATAGGCGCATAATTCGAATGCCTTCATTAAGACGCATTAACGCGGTGCGGCTTAATTCTGATGTCGGAGGTATGTCGCTATCCACGACATGGCCATTCCCTAGTACCATGACATAATCAATGGACTCATCAACAGGAAGAAACCCGCTGAATTCTCTCTCCATAGGCATTAATAGACGTGTAGAAACTGGTTGGAAGGATATAAGGAAAATACCACATAGCGAAAATAGGATAATCAGAGATCCTGTCTTCCTACGGGCGGTAAACATAATTAACAATAACCCCAAAAAACCTAGGATTAGCATTGCCGGTAGCGGCATTAACAACGATGAAACTACTTTTTTCAGTTCAAACATACATAAATAGCCCGAAAAAACATCACTTGATAATAAAAAAGGCATAAGCTTCTTTATTCCTGCATTCCATGTGACAGAATAGCAGCACGATTTACTATGATAACCTAACCTGCCGTGACTGAAGATCGCAATTTCGACGATATTGCCCACAAATTTGCAAAAAACATTTATGGTTCTGACAAAGGCGATATTCGTCAGAGCATTTTGTGGGAAGACTTAGAGCTCGCATTATCAACCTTTGATGAGCAACAGAGACCACTTAGCATTCTTGATGCTGGTGGCGGTCTTGCTCAAATGTCGCAAAAGATTGCTGAACTCGGACATCAAGTCACATTATGTGATCTATCTTCTGAAATGCTGCAACTTGCTAAGGTTGATATTGCAAAAAACGGTTTGCTTGAGCAGTATCGGCTGATTCATTCTCCGATACAGGCAATCGGCAGTCATCTTGATGACAAAGTCGATGTTGCTATGTTCCATGCTGTAATGGAGTGGTTGGCCGATCCGAAAACAGCGTTAGATATCGTTCTCGATCAGGTTAAGCCTGGTGGAGTGGCCTCTATCATGTTTTATAATCACCACGGTCTGGTTTTTAAGAATGTGATTTGTGGCAATATCCCTCACGTGCTTGACGGTATGCCACATAGGAAAAGATTTAAATTACAGCCACAAAAAGGGTTGAAGCCAGAAGAGGTGTATCAATGGATAGAAGATGCTGGCTTTGATATTTGTGGTAAGTCAGGTATTCGCTCATTTAGTGACTATATCGGAAATATGGAATATATGGGCGATTACCAATTTGAAGATGTGTTAGCACTAGAAAAACAGTTGTGCAGACAAGAGCCATACCTTTCATTAGGCCGTTACATTCATGTGTGGGCTAGAAAAAATGTATGAGCTAGCAAGCAAAAACAGGACTAACAATGAGTGAGATGACTCAAACTGCAGAAGATCAATCAATTGATGAATTGGTTGGCTGGGTAAAGCAGCATGACTTCTCATTGAATCTTTCCCCTGAGCGATTGGCATTTCTGATTGCTATCGCGGTACTAAGTAATGAAAGATTTGATGAAGAGTTAGGTGAGGGTGAATTGCACGATGCATTTACCATTGTCACTCGAATGTTTGAAGAAACAGGTGATGCATCCGCTTTTCGCGCAAACAATGCAATCAATGAAATGGTTAAACAGAAATTAATTAGCCGTTTCACAAGTGAAATAAATGATGGTGCGAGTATTTATCGTTTATCGCCACTTGCTATCGGGATTTCTGATTATTACCTACGTCATCGTCAGTTTTCAAAGCTAAAACTATCGATCCAGCTGTCAATGGTAGCAGGGGAGATGGCAAGAGCGATTGAAGCGGCACAAAAAGGTGGTACTCCGGGTCATTGGAAAAAAAATGTTTATGGGGTCTTGAAGTATTCTGTTGGTGAAATATTTGATCAAATAGATTTAAACCAACGAGTGATAGATGAGCAGCAACAGTCGGTCAAACAAAAGATTGCCGATTTGTTGAATAACGATTGGCGAGAAGCGATCAATAACTGTGAATCATTACTGTCCGAGACATCCGATACATTAAAAGAGCTGCAAGACACATTGCAAGCCGCTGGTGATGAACTACAGACTCAAATTCTAGACATTCAAGAAATCGTTTATGGCGATGATGAATTAGAGTTTGTCGGCGAAATTTTGTTTGGCTTACAGATGAAGCTAGACAGAATAACCAGTTGGGGACAGCAAGCTATCGATCTCTGGATTGGCTACGACAGGCATGTTCATAAATTCATCCGTACCGCTATCGATATGGATAAAAACCGCGCGTTTAGTCAGCGTTTACGTCAATCTGTTACAGATTACTTTGATGCCCCTTGGTTTCTTACACATACGGATGCGGAGCGTTTAAGCGATCTTCGAGATGAAGCGCTGGTCTTGCGTGACGATGAAGTGATGGGACAAGTGCCACTTGAAGTGGAATACGAAGAATTTAAACAAGTAAATGATGAACTCTCTGAGCGAATTGGTTCAATGTTGCAAATTCATAAGCAGCAAGGGACACCAATTGATTTGGGAATTGTACTACGCGATTACCTGACTGCTCATCCAAGAACTCATCATTTCGATTTAGCTCGAATTGTGGTCGACCAAGCCGTTCGCTTGGGTTATTCCGAATCTGATTATCAGGCAATTCAACCTGATTGGCAGGCGATCAACGATTTTGGCGCAAAGGTACAAGCAAATGTCATCAACAAATACTGACGATTACATGCCAGAGAATCTGGTTAAAGCCATCTCCAATCCACTATTTCCGGCTTTAGATAGCGTATTACGCTCAGGTCGACATATCTCTAGTGAAGATCTCGATAATCACGCGCTATTGTGTGATTTTGAGATGGAATTGGCGCACTTCTATCAGCGTTACAACACGGAATTAGTGAAAGCACCTGAAGGCTTTTTCTATTTACGTCCTCGCTCTACCTCTCTTATTGGTCGTAGCGTACTTTCAGAGCTCGACATGCTGGTGGGGAAAGTACTTTGCTTCTTATACCTCAGCCCAGAACGTTTAGCGCATGAAGGGATCTTCACTAACCAAGAGTTATACGAAGAGCTCCTCTCTCTGGCTGATGAAAAAAAATTAATGAAGCTGGCAACAAACCGCGCTTCTGGCTCTGATTTAGACAAAGAAAAACTGTTCGATAAAGTTCGTACGTCGCTACGCCGTTTACGTCGAATCGGCATGATCATCGCGATAGGTGAGACGGGTAAATTCCGTATTAGTGAAGCCGTATTCCGCTTCGGCGCCGATGTGCGTATTGGTGATGATGTTCGAGAAGCTCAATTGCGTCTGATCCGAGATGGCGAAGCGGTTGTTCATACTCAAGAGCCAAGCCAAGGCAGTCTGCTGAATATTGAAGAGAACAGCGAACAAGATAATGAACAAGAGCAAATAGAATTAGAGGGTGAAGCATGATTGAAAGAGGCAAGTATCAATCGCTGACCATGATCAACTGGAACGGTTTCTTTGCTCGTACTTTTGATATTGATGGATTGGTAACCACGCTTTCAGGTGGTAATGGTGCAGGTAAATCGACGACTATGGCGGCGTTTATCACAGCATTAATTCCAGACCAAAGCTTACTGCACTTCCGAAATACAACTGAAGCGGGTAGCTCGCAGTCATCTCGTGATAAAGGCTTGTACGGAAAATTACAACCAGGTGCATGTTATGCCGCGCTTGATGTGGTGAACTCCCGTAATCAACGCCTATTGTTTGCAGTAAAACTTCAGCAAGTAGCTGGACGCGATAAAAAAGTTGATATCAAACCATTCATGATCCAAGGCTTACCAAGCCATGTGAAACCTACGGATGTACTGATTGAAAGCGTATCAGACAACCATGCACGAGTGTGTCAGCTGAATGACGTAAAAGCTGCCGTTGCTCAACATGAAGGTGCACACTTTAAAGCATTTTCGTCGGTGGTCGAGTATCACTCGCAAATGTTTGAATTCGGTGTTGTACCTAAGAAATTGCGAAATAGTGGTGATCGTTCGAAATTTTACCGCCTGATCGAAGCCTCGCTTTATGGTGGTATTTCGAGTGCGATTACTCGTTCCTTACGTGATTACCTTCTGCCGCAAAATGGTGGTGTGAAAAAAGCGTTCCAAGATATGGAATCGGCGCTGCGTGAAAACCGCATGACGCTTGAAGCGATTAAAACTACTCAAACAGATCGTGATCTATTCAAACACTTAATCACTGAGTCTACAAACTATGTGGCTGCGGATTACATGCGTCATGCAAATGACCGCCGCAATAAGCTTGATAAAACGATGACTTTGCGTGGTGAGCTATTTGGTTCACGCACGACTCTGGTTGAACAGAATCAACTACTGACGAGAATTAAGGAAGAGTTAGAGATCTTAGTTGATCAAGAGTCTGCTCTTGAACAAGATCACCAAGCCGCTTCTGATCATCTGCAATTGGTTCAAAACGCACTTCGCCAACAAGAAAAAATTGCTCGTTACCAAGATGATTTGGAAGAGCTAAGTGAGCGTCTTGAAGAGCAGATGATGGTGGTGGAAGAGGCGCAAGAGCGTGTTGTAACGGCTGAAGAGCAATCGACGATTTCTGAAGAAGAAGTGGATAGCCTGAAAAGTCAGTTAGCAGACTACCAACAAGCATTAGATGTTCAACAAACCCGCGCGTTGCAATACCAGCAAGCGGTACAAGCACTGAATAAAGCGCAGCAACTGTTAAGTGATGACTCTATTACCGCAGAGAGTGCGCAGGCATTGCTTGCGGAATGTAAGACGAAAGAAGCGGCGAATACCACGGCTTTGCTCGCGTTAAAACATAAACTGGATATGTCATCGGCTGCGGCTCAACAGTTCGATCAAGCATTTAGCTTAGTGAAACAGATTGTTGGTAACATTGAGCGTTGCGATGCTTCTACTCAAGCTAAAGAGACTATTTCAAAAGGCCGTGATGCAAACCATATTGTTCAAAACGAACAACAGTGGCGTGCTCAACATCGTGATTTAGAGCGTAGTATTAGCCAACAGCGTCAAGCTCAACAGCTCGTCAGTGATTACCAAAAGCAACATAATGTGGTGTTATCTGACGAATTGGCATTAGAAGAAGAACGTGAACGTCATATTGCACAAGTTGAGTCTTTAGAGTTTTCTCATGAAGAGCTGCGAGATGCACGTAATGAGCAGCGTCGCGTAGAGCAAGATCAGCAAGCTGAAATTAAAAAACTAGAGGCAATTGCGCCTTCATGGATTGCGGCTAATGATGTGCTGGAATCGTTGAAAGAGCAAAGCGGAGCGGATTTATACGACAGCCAAGCGGTTATGTCGCAAATGCAACTCGTGCTGGAAGATGAAAAAGCGCAATCGTTAGCGAAAGATAAACTCGCTGAGCGCAGAAATCAGCTTGAGCAAGAGATCGAACGTCTTGCGTCTCCAGGTGGTTCAAATGATCCTCGCTTAAAAGGGTTAGCTGACACATTAGGTGGTGTGCTTCTTTCTGAAATTTACGATGACATTACCATTGGTGACGCTCCATATTTCAGTGCGATGTATGGCCCTGCTCGTCACGCTATTGTGGTGTCAGACCTTGACGGCATCAAAGAGAAATTGGTTGAGTTAGACGATTGCCCTGAAGATTTATACATTCTTGAAGGTGACGTTGATGCGTTTGATGACAGCTCATTCAATGCTGATGAATTAGAGGGTGCTGTTTGCGTTCAACTTAATGATCGACAAATGCGCTACTCTCGTTTGCCAGAGATCCCACTGTTTGGTCGTGCCGCACGTGAACAGCGTTTAGAGCTATTACGTGAACAGCGTGAAGAAGTGGTTGAGCAACATGCGAAAGCGGCATTTGATTCACAAAAACTTCAGCGTCTATATCAAGCGTTCAATGGTTTTGTCGCGCAACATATTCAAATTGCATTTGAAGCCGATCCTGAGCAAGCATTACAAGTTTTACGTGATAAGCGTAATCAAGTGATGAGAGTGCTTGCTGAACTGGATGCAAAAGAGCAGCAACAACTTAGTCAATTGACGTTAAGTAAAGCCGCAATTAAATCGCTAGATAAGTTGGCTCCTACAATTCGCTTTGTTGAAGATGATTCATTAGTTGAGCGTTTTGAAGAGATTGAAATCAAACTTAACCAATTAAGTGAAGCCAAAGCATTCATCGCGAGCCACGGAAAATCCATTGCGCAGCTAGAGAAGATCGCCAATGCACTAGAGGCGGATCCTGAGCAGTTTGATGCGCTTGAAGCTGATTACGCTCAAGCAGATAAAGAGCTACAGCAGCTAAAAACTCAAATGTTTGCACTGGCCGATCTTGTTGAACGTCGACACTACTTTAGCTATGCCGATTCGGTTGACTTGCTCAATAAGAGCAGTGAATTGAGTGAGCAGTTAAAAGCGAAGTTAGTGGAAGCAGAACGCGCTAGGATCCGTGGACGTGAGGCTCTGAAACAAGCTCAAGAGCAGATGAACCAATACAATCAGGTTCTTGCATCGTTGAAGAGTTCGCATCAAGCTAAACTTGAAACCGTTCAAGAGTTTAAACAAGAGCTTCAAGAGTTTGGCGTTAATGCTGACGAAGGTGCAGAAGAGCGAGCTCAGCGTCGTCGTGATGAGCTACATGAACGTTTGCATACGTCTCGTAGTCGTAAGAGCGAATACGAACGTACCATTACGTCAACTGAACTGGAAATGAAAGGCTTAGCAAAACGCCTGAAGAAGGTTCAGAAAGAGTACATCGAGTTGCGAACGTTTGTTGTCGCGGCAAAAGCGGGTTGGTGTTCAGTGCTACGCCTTGCTCGTGAAAATGATGTAGAGCGTCGTTTACATCGTCGTGAGTTAGCTTACTTGTCTGCGGGCGAGCTTCGTTCAATGTCTGATAAATCATTAGGTGCTTTACGTTTAGCCGTTGCCGATAGTGACGATCTTCGTGATGCGCTTCGTTTGTCTGAAGATAATTCGAAGCCGGAACGTAAAGTGCTATTTTACATTGCCGTCTATCAGCATCTTCGTGAACGTATTCGTCAAGATATTATCCGCACCGACGACCCAGTAGAAGCCATTGAAGAGATGGAAGTTGAACTAGGGCGTCTAACGGAAGAGCTGACTCAACGTGAAAACCGCCTTGCTATTAGCTCTGAGTCGGTTGCGAGTATCATCCAGAAAACGATTCAACGTGAGCAGAACCGAATTCGTATGCTGAACCAAGGTTTGTCTAACATCTACTTCGGTCAAGTGAAGGGTGTTCGATTAAACGTTAAGATCCGTGAAAGTCATGAAGTTCTTCTTTCTGGATTAGCGTCTCAGCAAGATCAACACAAAGATCTATTTGAGAGCACGCGCTTTACCTTCTCGGAAGCGATGGCGAAACTGTTCCAGCGTGTGAACCCGCACATTGATATGGGGCAGCGTTCACCGCAGATCCTTGGTGAAGAGTTACTTGATTATCGTAACTACCTTGAGTTAAGCGTTGAAGTTAACCGTGGTTCTGATGGCTGGTTACAAGCTGAATCTGGCGCGTTATCGACGGGTGAGGCTATTGGTACTGGTCAATCAATTCTGTTGATGGTTGTGCAGAGCTGGGAAGAAGAGTCACGCCGCTTACGTAGTAAAGATATTGTTCCTTGTCGTCTATTGTTCTTGGATGAAGCAGCACGTCTTGATAGTAAGTCAATTAATACACTGTTTGAACTGTGTGATCGTTTGGATATGCAGTTATTGATTGCAGCACCTGAGAACATCAGCCCAGAGCAGGGCACAACGTACAAGTTGGTTCGTAAGGTATTCAAAGATCATGAGCATGTACATGTTGTAGGGTTACGAGGCTTTGCAAGCTTAGAAAAAGAGGCTTCAAGCGGAGATGTTCAAGATGAATTACCGGAATTAGTCGGCGAAATCTAATTTATCTTGAAAGAACCTAGTTCTCTATAAACCGCTCTAAAATATAGCCCTTACGTTATCGTGGGGGCTTTTTTATTGATGGTAGCTAGCTTGGTCAAACTAGGTCTGAAAGTAGAGCAGGATCAAAAAAGCTCAGCATAGAATGGCTGAGCTTTTTAGCTTTTTGTCGACTATTAAGTGTTTGTCGAATATCAGCTTTTTATCGAGTTTTAACTATTTGGCGATAACCAACACCGCTCATAAAAAGTAGGCAAGCACGGTAGGAGACTCATTTCTTTATTAAATCCCAGTACCGAATTGCTTAGCAGCATAGGCGACACGCTCTGCTGGCTTAGGGTATTCAGCGGGTGTTCCTAAATTTTCAATGTGGTGCAATCTTGGTAGTAGGCCGGATCCATTAGCGATTTGGATAGCTAACCCCGGGCGCGCATTTAGCTCCAATACCATCGGCCCTTCTTCTTGGTCTAGAACCATGTCAGTGCCCATATAACCAAGCCCTGTCATCTCCCAAGCACTGGATGCCAGAGTGAGAAGTTTTTCCCAATGAGGCACAACTAGTTCGCTTAGGCGTTTACCTGTGTCAGGGTGTAACTCGATAGGTTGATCGAACTGCACCGCACGCACTGCTTTTCCAGTTGCGATATCAAGCCCGACACCAACTGCGCCTTGGTGTAGATTCGCCTTTCCGTCAGAAGCCGATGTTGATAGACGCATCATTGCCATCACAGGATAACCTTTAAAGACAATAATCCGTACATCCGGCACACCCTCGTAGCTGAAGCCATCGAAGCAACTATCAAACTTGATCAGGTTCTCCACTACTGCCACATCGTTCTTCCCACCAAGAGAAAAAAGACCAGCAAGAGCGTTACTGATATGGCGTTCGACATCTTCTTTATTAATGGTCGCGCCAGAAGGCTTAGTGTAAACCCCATCTTTGTGAGAAGTGATCACTAGGATACCTTTACCACCACTGCCTTGTGCGGGTTTGATAACAAATCCGGGCCAATCGAGAACCATTTTATGGATCTTTTTGACTTCCGCTTGATGGCCAATCACACCAATCAGTTTTGGAACCGTTGCACCTGCTTGTTCCGCAATGATTTTCGTTTTTAGTTTGTCATCAACCAATGGGTATTTTGAACGATCATTATAGCGACCAATATAGCTATGGTTGCGTTTGTTCATTCCCATTATGCCTTTATCTTTGAGCTTAAAGGGTGAGGTGAATTGTTCCCACATAACTCAGTCCTCCGCTAAAGGTTTAAAGCGACGAAGTTCGGTTAATCGGTAGCCGGTGTAGTTACCCAGTAATAGGATCACTGCAAGGATAACCAATTGAAGCCCAATAAAGTTAAACGTTAAGTGCTGGATAAATCCGTTGGTCATGCCTAAGTAAACTAATACAGCGGTGAAAAGCGAGCCGCCACCTTGGAGCATTACTTCTTTAGCGCCTTCCTCTTCCCAAAGGATAGACATACGTTCGATCGTCCAAGAGAGGATGATCATCGGGAAGAAGGTAATGGATAGCCCTTCTGTCAGACCAATCTTGAAAGCCACCACGGTGAACACCGAGATGATCAAGATAACCGTAATGATGACAGCGGATATTCGAGCCACGAGTAATAAATTCAGCTTGGATAAATAACTTCGAATGATCAACCCTGTTCCCACAATCAATAAGAAGCCGACAATACCGGTGACTAATTGAGTTTGTACGAAGGCAACCGCGATAAGCACAGGCATGAAGGTACCTGATGTTTTCAGGCCAATGATCACACGTAAGAACACCACAATTAGCGCACCGATTGGAATCAGCATGATGGTCTTAAACATCGCTTGCTCTTCAAGGGGTAGGCTATGAATGGAGAAGTTGAGCAGTTGGTCGGCCACGACTTTGTTTTCTGTCGCCTGCGAAGATGAAACCTCTTGTGCGATCATTGAGAAATGCACGCTGCTGCTGCTTCCCCCGATCACATCAAGTAGAGAAACATTCGACTCATCCCAGATAAGCAGATTCGCTTGGTTCGTTTCAATCCCGCTCTCTGGCGAAAAAAGTACCCAATCTTTTCCGTTCCAAACTTGCACCATGCGTTGAATATTTTGGCGACGACGACCATCTTCAAGTTCGATAACACCCACCGATTTATTGTCTACACCGGCGTAAGACAGCAGTTTAGTTGCTGCTTTTACTTTGTCCATTGTGTTTAGAATCAATGCTGCATTCTGGCTGTCGGGATCATTAAGGATCTTTATCAGTTCACGAGCAAAAGTGACGTTATCTGCCGAGCGTTGTGTAGCTCTTTCAATCACTGCAATGGCAGCTGCCTCTTCCGGGCCGTTAAAGGTTGGTTTAACAAGGCTTCCCTCTTGTGGAGGAATAACGTCAACTTGAGCTTGGTCATCAACTAAAAATTCGGTTTTGTAATAGATGGTTTGAGCATTTTTAGCTTGTCGAATTGACCACTCAGCCCTGCGTCCCGTATCCGTATTCAAATAAGAGACGCCGTAACCTGGCGATGAAGCGGATTCACTGATTAGCGTAAAACCTGATTGAGTGTGCGGTGCCGCAAGTGATACTTTGGCGGCTTTGCCCTCGGCTGTAAACTCGATTCTGGCTTCTATATTCCAAACTTGGCTGGTTTCACCCGGAGTCCACGGCACGCCATAAGTCTGATGACGGAACATACTCAGTGCAACCCCGCCAATAATTAAGAGCGCAATTGAGATATAGAAAGGAATTCTTGACGTCATAAAGTGTTCCTATTTTTCAGTCTTATTATCTGTATGAAGATATTTTTTGCTGACATCCACTAACGCGATATCTTTTATAAATTCTCTTCCAAGTAATACAGGATTGCTCATTTGAGATCGATCTGCCAATGTAAATTGCGCTTTTTCATGGATTTTTCCGACTTTCACCCATAATTCAATGGCGGCACGGCGCTCTGTTTCATTGGTGGTGGATTGGCGGATTTTTACATAGCGAATAATAGGCGCTTCAATCCAGTGTTTATCTGCTTGGTTTTCTGATGTTTCTGAACCGTCTGCAAGATGGAATTTTACCCATTTTTTACCGTTGCGTTCAAATTCTTGAATATCAATGGCATTAAGCGAAGAGGTCGCGGCTCCAGTATCAATACGAGCATCAAATGATTGCTTCATTGACTCGATGGTAACTTTTTCTATTGCACCTAAAATGATGCTGCTTTGATGAGTGGTATTGCTTGTCTGTTCGACTGGGCTTTCTGTCGCAGGTTCATCGACGGAATTGGTGATGGGAGTCGCTTGTATTGCAACATCAAGCTTATCATTCAATTGTTGGATATCAGTCTCAAGGCTTTCAATATAGTCAGCTTGGTTGCTTATCTGCAATTCAAGATTGGTCAACTTGTTGGAAAGATTCGTCTCTGATTGTTGGATCGTATTCACCAGTATTTGATGATTTTTATCTGCACTGGTGAGAGAGCAACCAGAAAGTAAACTGACGATGACGATAGGAGCATATCGCTTAAACATGTACGACCTTAATATTGAACTTTAAGTTATTGTTATCGTAAGTTTAACCTATCCGCAAGAATGCGTGAAGCTTCCTTATGTTAATGTGAAGTCATGCTCAGCTTATTGGGTAAAAACAGTGTCAAAAATGGTCTTTTTTAACACTGTTTTTGATTTTGGATACTTTGGCGTGTGACTATGGTTTCTTGGCAACCAAAATAGCACGTCTTGGTGCGGGGTGGCCTTCGACCGTTTTAGTCGAGTCATTCGGGTCAAGATAATCAGGAAGTGAGTTGTGTGTCATCCATGTTGTTGAGCGCTGCTCGCCCACTGTCGTAACATTCTCATCGACGATTTTCACATCAACAAATCCGGTTTGTTCCAACCACACTTTGAGTGCTTTGGCTGAAGGGAAAAAGTACACATTGCGCATTTGTGCGTAGCGGTCTACTGGTACTAAAACCGCATTTTCATCGCCAGCAATAACCAAGGTTTCAAGCACAAGTTCACCACCCGAAACAAGCTGATCTCTCAGTTGAATCAAGTGATCTAACGGTGAACGGCGGTGGTAAAGTACGCCCATGCTAAAGACAGTATCGAAAGCTTCTAATTTTGGTAACTGCTCGATGCCTAAAGGCAGAAGGTGAGCGCGTTGATCGTCGCCCATCAATTTACGAATCGCTTCAAACTGGATCAAGAATAGATGTGAAGGATCAATACCCACACATAGGCGAGCTTGTTCACCGAGCATGCGCCACATATGGTAACCGTTACCACAGCCGACATCTAAAATAGAGCGATCTTTCAACGGTGAGATATGAGGTAATACTCGATCCCATTTCCAATCTGAGCGCCACTCTGTATCGATGTGAATGTCGTGAGCGGTATAAGGACCTTTACGCCAAGGGTGAAATGTTTTCAGCAAGCTTTCTAGTTTTTTACGTTCACCATCCGCAATCGGTTGTGCATTCGAAATGGTGACAGACTCTTTTAGCTCAATCGTATCAGGTTTATCTGATGGAATTTTGTTCAGCGCTTTAACCCAACGCTCAAAATCTCCATGATCTGCATTACCCCAATCTGTTAACTGTTGAGGTAAAACATTTAGCCAAGGTTGAAGGCGAGTATCTTGTGCTATCAGTTGATAGAAATTAGCAAAATTGAACATGAGTTATCTTAATCGTTATATAAATGAGAGAGGCACTCAGTATAAAGTGCCGCTAAATGGATGAAGCCCACAGCTAATAGTGTGGTTATCGTGCTATTTGATGGCAAACATTGAGCCGAAATTGAAACATTGGAACCAAACTTCGTAGCTTGAAAACCCAATATCTTTAAAGCGATCTTTATGAACTTGGATTGAGTCAGGTCGCATAACATTCTCAATGGCGCTACGTTTTTGACTTACTTCAAGTTCGCTATAGCCATTGGCACGTTTAAAATCATGGTGCAAATCAATTAATAGCTCATTTGAGGTTTCGTTCTCGAATACGTATTTTTCGGAGACGATGAGTATCCCGCCTGGGCGTAACCCCGCGTAAATCTTTTTAAGCAGTGCAGAGCGATCTTCAGGAGAGAGAAATTGTAGCGTGAAATTAAGCACGACAACGGAAGCATCTTCGATTTCAATTTCACGTATATCCGCTTCCAAAACCGTGACTGGGGTATCAGAGCGGTAAGCGTTAACATGTAATTTGCAGCGTTCAACCATTGCTGATGAGTTATCAATGGCTAAAATTTGACACCCTTCCTGCTGAATATGGCGGCGCATAGAGAGCGTCGCTGCACCGAGAGAACAACCGAGATCGTAAACCTTTGAGTGAGGCTTAGCGAAACGTTCCGCAAGCATACCAATAGCTGAGATAATATTGCTGTAGCCGGGAACCGATCGTTGGATCATATCTGGGAAAACTTCAGCTACTCTTTCATCAAAAGTAAAATCGCCAATCTTATCGATAGGAGCTGAAAAGATAGTGTCTTTAGTGTTCATGCTCATTTCTCAATGCAAGAGTTGGTGTGTGGAATACATGCGCCAACGTTACAAATTAGTGTTGCGAATACAGTCAATATTCAGAATCGGCGAATAATGCCTGTAAAAAGGGGGCGTATTTTATGAAAAATTGCTCACTTTGTCATTAATAATGAGGAAGTAGATTTACACACTCAAAACATATCGATTTGTGGGCTGTTCACGCTATTCGGAAAAGTGGGGAGGGACGGCAGGGTATGCTGTTGTTGAAGGGTTATGTCCTGCTGTAACAGACCATAAAGTTTGAGCGCTAATTCAGGGGCTTCAACGTTATCTGGTGTATGAACCATTAAATAGGGTTGCTTTCCTTGTTGGATCCAAGTGGAGAGCTTCGTAAGCCAAGGTTGGAAAAAAGCCACATTAGCTTCAATATCTGGGTGTCCAATGAAGCGGATCATGGGATTGGTACTTGTTGCAATGGCATGGGTAGGGACTTTGGGTTTATTTCTGTGTGCTTCTCTTACCGCTTCCGTTGTCGGCGGAGCTGAAAACACAGGACGACTGTCCATAATGATCCGGTTGATGTTGTTTTCAATTAACCACTGATTAAACCGTTTTTCGTCATCATTCTTATTGAAGAAGCCCAAATGGCGGACCTCAATGCCTAATTTCATTTCTGGCGGAAAACCTTGGCAGAACTTCTGTAAAACAGGTAAGTCCGCAGGAGAGAAAGCGGCAGGCAGTTGGATGGTCCATTGACCAATTTTAGACCAGAGCGGCTGCATCACAATTAAGAAATCTTTCAAGCTTTGCTGGCTATGACGCAGCATCTGCTGGTGGGTGATCTCTTTTGGAAGCTTAAATGTGAAGCGAAATTCATCTGGCGTACTGGCTTGCCAGTTTTGAATTGTCGCCATTGACGGGGTCGCATAAAAAGTGGTGTTACCCTCGACGGTATGAAAGACCTGAGAATATTTTTCGAGCCTTTCTGCTGGTTTAGTACCACTTCCATAGAAGCTTGCTTGCCACTGAGAGTGCGACCACATGGTTAATCCAAGTCGAATGGGTAATTGAGTCATCATCTCTCTGTGAAGTAAGTGGCCGATATTTAACTGTACGAAACTTTTGATCGTTTGGAAACGGTAACGATATAATCCGATAAATAGTTAGACTTTTGATGTTTATTTAGCCGCTTGTTGGGGTGAAATGCATCAAAGCATGATAAAACACAACAAATTGTATTCTGGAAGGTCGATTTTAAGTGATTTTCAGCGTATAAATGACACTTTGCTCTGTCGGAAGTCCATTTTCTGGCAGCCTAGAATTAGACATTATTAAAGAGATTGGGAAATTCATTATGCGTACCCATTACTGTGGTGACCTGAACAAGTCCCTTGCAGGACAAACTGTAGAACTTTGCGGCTGGGTTAACCGTCGCCGTGATTTAGGCGGTCTTATCTTCATTGATATGCGAGATCGTGAAGGTGTCGTTCAGGTAGTTATTGACCCAGATATGAAAGATGTATTTGAGGTAGCTAGCCAACTGCGTAATGAGTTCTGTATCAAATTTACAGGTGAAGTTCGTGTTCGCCCTGACAGCCAAGTTAATAAAGATATGGCAACAGGTGAAGTGGAATTATTAGCAAGCGGTCTTGAAATCATCAACCGTTCAGAAGCGCTTCCACTAGACTTCAACCAAACGAACTCAGAAGAGCAGCGTCTTAAGTACCGTTACATCGATTTGCGTCGTCCAGAGATGAGCGATCGTATTAAACTACGTGCTCGTGCTTCTAGCTTTGTGCGCCGTTTCTTAGATGAGAACCTATTCTTAGATATTGAAACGCCTGTACTTACTAAAGCAACACCAGAAGGTGCTCGTGACTACTTAGTCCCTAGCCGTGTTCATAAAGGTAGCTTTTACGCGCTTCCACAATCTCCACAGTTGTTCAAACAGCTGCTGATGATGTCTGGATTTGACCGTTACTACCAAATCGTAAAATGTTTCCGTGATGAAGATTTACGTGCTGATCGTCAGCCTGAATTTACTCAAATCGATATCGAAACATCATTCATGTCTTCTCAAGAAGTTCGTGATGTAACAGAGCGTCTTGTACACGACATGTGGAAGGAGCTTTTAGATGTAGAACTAGGTCAATTCCCAGTGATGCCATTCTCTGAAGCGATTCGTCGTTTTGGTTCTGACAAGCCTGATCTACGTAACCCACTAGAACTTGTTGACGTTGCCGATCTTGTAAAAGATGTGGAATTCCAAGTATTTGCTGGTCCTGCAAATGATGAAAAAGGTCGTGTTGCAGTAATTCGTGTTCCTGGCGGTGCTAAACTGTCTCGCAAACAAATTGACGAGTACGGTAAATTTGTCGGTATCTACGGCGCGAAAGGCTTAGCATGGATGAAAGTGAACGATCGTGCTGCGGGCTTTGAAGGTGTTCAATCTCCAGTTGCTAAGTTCCTAAGCGAAGATATCGTGAATGGTATTCTTGAGCGTACTGAAGCTGAAACAGGCGATATCATCCTATTTGGTGCAGATAAAGCGGGTATCGTTGCTGAGGCAATGGGCGCTCTACGTATCAAACTTGGTGACGATCTTGAGCTGACAGATAAGAAAGCGTGGGCACCACTTTGGGTTATCGATTTCCCAATGTTTGAAGAAGATGGTGAAGGTAACTTGCATGCCATGCACCACCCATTCACATCACCTCTAGGCATGACAGCGGAAGAGCTTCAAGCTAATCCGGCTGCTGCGAATTCTGATGCTTACGATATGGTTATCAATGGCTACGAAGTCGGTGGTGGTTCTGTTCGTATTCACAACTCAGACATGCAAACAGCAGTATTTAATATCTTAGGTATTGAAGCGAAAGAGCAACAAGAGAAATTCGGTTTCTTACTTGAAGCTCTAAAATACGGTACGCCACCACATGCTGGTCTTGCTTTTGGTCTTGATCGCCTTGCAATGTTACTTTGTGGTACAGAGAACATCCGTGACGTTATCGCATTCCCTAAAACAACAGCGGCTGCTTGTTTGTTGACTGATGCTCCTAGTCTTGCTAACCCAGCATCACTAGAAGAGTTAGCCATTGCGGTTAATTTAGCGAAAGAGAAAGAAGCCGAGTAATCAATCTCGAGTGGACTCTTGTTCGTTAAGTTTTAACAATGAATGCCCGTTTTGTTACGGGCATTTTTATATTTATACCAAACTGAATTGAGCAAAATGCAGCCGCTTTATTTAGCTTGGGATGGTAAGGATTTATGTCAATTATTTTAGGAATCGATCCGGGTTCTCGCATTACAGGTTACGGTGTGATCAAACAAAATGGTCGCCACCTACACTATTTAGGTAGTGGTTGTATCCGAATGTCTGAAAAAGAGCTACCAGGGCGACTCAAACAAATATACGCCGGAGTGACGGAGATCATCACTCAATTTCAACCGGATGTATTTGCCATTGAACAAGTCTTTATGTCGAAGAATGCCGATTCAGCTCTCAAGCTAGGTCAAGCCCGTGGTAGTGCGATTGTTGCCGCAGTGAATGCCGATTTACCCGTTTATGAATATGCTGCGAGGCTAATTAAGCAAGCGGTTACCGGTTCTGGTGGGGCAGATAAAGCGCAGGTTCAGCATATGGTCATGACGATGTTAAAACTCCCCGCGAAACCTCAAGCGGATGCTGCTGATGGGTTAGGTGTGGCAATTTGTCATGCGAATACTAATAAAACATTGATTGCATTAGCTGGGAAAGCGACAGGAGCAAAAAGAGGGCGTTATAGATAGTGATTTTTATTGTGACGATCTTTTAATCAATATAAACATTTAACGACTATTTAGCTCAAATTCCTACAGTGAACAACAATAAAGAACTGGATATGTATCCAGTTCTTTTATATTCTTATTTGCGTATTTTACCCTTAAGAGAATGAATTGTGATTGGACGTCTTCGTGGAACCCTCATTGAAAAGCAGCCTCCTGAACTATTGATTGAAGTCAGCGGAATTGGTTATGAAGTTCAAATGCCAATGAGCTGTTTTTATGAATTACCAAATATAGGTGATGAGGCCATTATTTATACCCACTTTGTGGTTCGTGAAGATGCACAGTTACTTTATGGATTTAACACCGTTAAAGAGCGCGCTTTGTTCCGAGAAGTTATAAAAGCGAATGGTGTTGGACCAAAATTAGGCTTGGGTATCTTGTCGGGTATGACCGCGAGCCAATTTGTCTCAAGTGTTGAACGAGAAGACATTTCTACATTAGTGAAATTACCGGGTGTAGGTAAGAAAACCGCTGAACGTTTAGTGGTAGAAATGAAGGATCGTCTAAAGGGGTGGGGAGAAGGTGATTTGTTCACTCCTGCAACAGATGCGGCACCAAGTGATAATGGTACGATTACGAACCCTAACAGTGCCAAAGATGAAGCAGTAAGTGCGTTGCTTGCTTTGGGTTACAAGCCTGTTCAAGCATCTAAGATCGTTTCACAGGTAGCGAAACCTGATATGACCAGCGAAGCTTTGATTAGAGAAGCGCTAAGAGCAATGGTGTAAAGTGAGAGTTACCGCTTTCGAATTTAACTATTTAAACAAATCACTATAAAAGTAGAGTAATTGATGATTGAAGCTGATCGTTTAATCGCCCCTGATAATCCAGTCTTTAAAGATGAAGATGTTATTGACCGTGCGATACGTCCGAAGAAACTGGCTGACTACCGAGGTCAGGATCATGTCCGCGATCAGATGGAAATTTTCATTAAAGCCGCACAAATGCGTGAAGAGCCTCTTGACCATCTGTTGATCTTTGGGCCTCCAGGGCTTGGTAAAACTACGCTTGCTAATATTGTCGCGAATGAGATGGAAGTGAATATTCGCACCACTTCTGGACCTGTTTTGGAAAAAGCAGGGGATCTGGCTGCTTTGTTGACCAACCTAGAAGAGAATGACGTCTTATTTATTGATGAAATTCACCGTCTGAGCCCTATTGTTGAAGAGATCCTCTACCCTGCAATGGAAGATTACCAGCTCGACATCATGATTGGTGAAGGCCCAGCAGCACGCTCCATTAAAATCGATCTGCCACCCTTTACTCTGATAGGGGCAACCACGAGAGCGGGGTCATTAACATCACCGCTAAGAGACCGATTTGGCATTGTTCAACGTCTTGAGTATTACAATGTCAAAGATCTACAACATATTGTGCAGCGCAGTGCGGATTGCTTAGGCTTGTCGATGGATTCAGAGGGCGCACTCGAAGTGGCTCGTCGTGCCCGAGGTACGCCACGTATTGCCAACCGATTGTTACGTCGGGTTCGTGATTATGCTGAAGTAAAAGGCAATGGACACATTTGTTCAGATATAGCGGATAAAGCGCTCGACATGCTTGATGTCGATAATCAAGGTTTCGATTACATGGACAGAAAATTGTTGCTGGCCATCATGGAAAAATTTTCAGGCGGCCCGGTAGGGTTAGATAATTTAGCCGCAGCAATAGGTGAAGAGAAAGATACGATTGAAGATGTGCTAGAGCCTTATTTGATTCAGCAAGGCTATCTTCAACGAACACCTCGCGGTCGAATTGCGACTGATAGAGCGTATTTACACTTTGGGATCGATAAACAGTAAAACAACTAAGATGGTTAGACCTTTAGTCTAGAGCAATCACAAGTAAACCATCATAGCAGTACCGCTAGAAGAGCCGACTTTAAGAATAAGTCGGCTTTTTTGATATTTGTAGAACTGAAACCACCTATCGCATAATGCAATCTATGATTCCATTTTTGGTAAGTTGATTAATGCTTAGTATCGAAAGAGCGGAATATGTGGATTTTGTGTGTTTTTATTTGGGTGTTCTGTTAATAAAACAATCACTATTCATGACTTTTATCACGGACTGTAACCTTAGAGGTTAATGTTCGGTTGATCTAAATCAAGTTGGGTAAAAAGCAATCAAATTGCTTGGTGTTTAATTGACTTAAATCAAAGCAAGAATTGGTTATAAACCTTTTGAAACAATCTGATTTTAGCAGTAATATTAGCTCTAGCTATATTAGCTAGAGCTTAACAAATAACTAACCATTGGAGTACATTTTCGCAACAATAATTTCTTTATTAATAACAGTTTGTGGGGTGGTTTAACATTTCACGCTGATGTTGCAGAATGTCTAACGTGTCACTCAGCCGACACAAAGGAGTTACCATGATTGACGTTGTTGATCTCTCGCGATTGCAGTTTGCATTCACGGCGATGTATCACTTCTTATTCGTTCCATTGACTTTAGGTATGGCATTTTTGCTTGCCATCATGGAGTCTCTATATGTAATGACCGATAAGCAAATCTATAAGGACATGACAAAGTTCTGGGGTAAGCTATTCGGGATTAACTTTGCACTTGGTGTGGCAACAGGCCTTACCATGGAATTCCAGTTCGGAACCAACTGGTCTTACTATTCTCATTACGTAGGTGATATTTTTGGTGCTCCGCTTGCCATTGAAGCCTTAGTTGCCTTTTTCCTTGAATCTACTTTTGTGGGTCTCTTCTTCTTCGGTTGGGATAGGTTATCTAAACGACAGCACTTGGCCGTAACTTGGTTGGTTGCGTTAGGTTCAAACTTCTCTGCACTATGGATCTTGATTGCGAACGGCTGGATGCAAAACCCTGTCGGCGCAGAATTTAACTTCGAAACCATGCGTATGGAAATGGTCAGCTTTGCTGAAGTCGTTTTCAACCCTGTAGCGCAAGTTAAATTTGTTCATACTGTTGCCTCTGGTTATACCGCAGGTTCAATGTTCGTACTTGGTATCAGCTCATACTACCTACTAAAAGGCAGAGATGTTGCCTTTGCTCGTCGCTCGTTCGCGATTGCCGCATCTTTCGGCATGGCCGCTATTTTATCGGTAATGGTTCTAGGCGATGAGTCTGGTTATGAGCTAGGTGAAGTGCAGAAAGTGAAGCTTGCGGCGATAGAAGCCGAGTGGCATACCGAAGAAGCGCCAGCAGCATTTACTGTGTTTGGTTTACCTAACCAAGAAGAGATGCATACTGATTTCGCCATTAAGATCCCTTACGTAATGGGTATTATTGCAACTCGCTCTTTTGATACTCAAGTGACAGGCTTACGTGATTTACGTGAAGAGCACGTAGAGCGTATCCGCACAGGTATGTATGCTTACGAATTGCTTGAAAAGCTGCGTGCTGGTGACAAGACAGATGCTAACAAAGCGGCATTTGACGAAGTTAAGAATGATCTTGGCTACGGACTTCTACTTAAACGCTATACCGACAATGTTGTCGATGCGACTGAAGACCAGATTCAAGCTGCTGCGGACGATTCAATTCCGACGGTTTGGCCTCTATTCTTCTCATTCCGAATCATGGTTGCATGTGGCGTTGCGATGCTTCTGATTTTTGGCTTTGCGTTTATTCAAACCTGCCGCCAAAAAATTGGTCAGAAGAAGTGGTTATTAAAAGCGGCGTTGTACGGCATGCCACTACCTTGGATTGCAATCGAAGCCGGTTGGTTTGTTGCTGAATTCGGTCGTCAACCATGGGCTGTTGGTGAAATCTTACCTGTGAATGTGGCGGTTTCTGCTCTGACAATGGGTCAGCTATGGTCATCACTGTTTGCCATTCTAGCGCTTTACACGGTGTTCCTAATTGCAGAAGTTTTCCTAATGGTGAAATTTGCACGTAAAGGACCAAGTAGTCTAAAAACAGGTCGTTATCACTTTGAACAAGACGAAAACTCTGTTGAAGACAAAGTTAGTCGCCAAGTAGAAGTATAAGTGAGGAAGCACAATTATGTTTGATTACGAAATCTTACGACTTATTTGGTGGATACTAATTGGTGTATTACTGGTTGGTTTCGCCGTAACGGATGGCTTTGACTTAGGTGTGGGTGCCTTGGTTACAGTAATCGGTAAAAACGATACAGAGCGTCGAGTGATGATTAATACTATCGCTCCACACTGGGATGGTAACCAAGTTTGGTTAATTACTGCTGGTGGTGCTTTATTTGCAGCTTGGCCATTAGTGTACGCAACATCATTCTCTGGCTTCTACTTTGCAATGATTGTAGCGTTAGCCGCTCTATGGCTACGCCCACTTGGTTTGGATTACCGCTCTAAAATTGAAGATCCTAGATGGCGTAAAGCTTGGGATGGCGCAATTTGTGCGAGTGGCGTGATCCCACCAGTTATCTTTGGTGTCGCTTTTGGTAACTTGTTGCAAGGCGTGCCTTTCCAACTGAGTGACTTCATGATGCCAACTTACCATGGTTCATTCTTTGGTTTATTGAATCCATTTGCTTTACTTTGCGGTGTTATTAGCTTGTCTATGTTCTTGCTGCAAGGCGCGACATGGTTACAGATGAAAACCGTTGATGAAGTACATACGCGTTCACGTACTATTGCTCAGGTAATGGGTCTTGTGATTGCAGTTGCATTTGTAGCAGCAGGTTTTTGGATTCAAAGCATTGATGGTTATGTGATTGTTAGTGCGCTAGATCATGCCGCTCCGTCTAACCCAATCAACAAAGAAGTGGTTAGAGAAGCGGGTGCTTGGATGGCGAACTTTGAAAAATACCCATTAATGTGGATTGCACCAGCGCTTGGCGTAGTCATGCCGTTGATTGCAGTCATCGCGTCTCGCTTTGAGAAAGGTGCCATTGCCTTTATCGCATCAAGCTTAACGAATGCTGGTGTTGTATTTACGGCTGGTTTAGCAATGTTCCCATTTGTTATGCCATCAAGCCTAGTTCCTAGCCACAGCTTAACGATGTGGGATGCGACTTCAAGTGAACTGACATTAAACCTGATGACAGGTGTTGCGTTCGTGATGGTGCCAATCATTTTGGCATACACAACTTGGACTTATTACAAAATGTTTGGTCGTCTTGATAAGAAATTTATCGAAGACAACAGTACATCGGCTTATTAAGGAGCATTACTATGTGGTATTTCGCATGGATCCTAGGTGTGTTACTGGCATGTGCCTTTGGGATCATCAATGCTCTTTGGTTAGAGCACTCAGAAATGATGGATAAAGACAGTGAGTAATCTCACAGAGCAAGTGACCCGCTTACATGCGCCCATGAATAAAACTGTGCTAAGAGCATTAGCATTGATTTTGGGCTTCATGCATGTAGGTTTGGTTATGTGGGATCCTGATACATACGGGCAAAGCATTGGTGGTTTTAACGCAATCATCAGTCCGTTACTCATTTGGGCAATATGCTCAAGTATGATTTTTGGGATTGGTTTTAAACCAAGAGCTTGGTATTGGCAGTTATTGTTTAGCCCTTACTTCTCTCTATCCATATTGCTCTATTTAACAGTGATTCGTTTGGCATCGTGATATTACATGCTGGAACAATGAGTTGAATGTTTTTTATTCGAATAGAGGCTATCTTAATCAGATGGCCTCTATTTTTTTATACTCAATTCAAAAAAAGCTGTGACTTTTATACTAATCAGTAATTGATGGGTTATAGTATTTGCTTACTTAAGCTAACGATGGTTTTAATTTAATCAATATGGCAGAAACATTTAACTGGCCAGTGACGATTTACTATGAAGACACCGATGCTGGTGGTGTGGTTTATCATTCAAACTATCTGAAATTCTTTGAACGCGCACGAACTGAGATGCTGCGAGCAAAAGGAATTAGTCAGCAAGTATTATTGGAACAAAACATCGGCTTTGTAGTCCGACATATCGATATAGATTTCTTACAAGGAGCCAAGTTAGATGACAAGCTTACTGTTGTCTCTTATTTAACTGAAATGAAACGAGCTTCATTGATCTTCTGTCAAGAGATCGTCAATCCTGATGGCGACATATTGTGTAAAGCCATAGTTAAGGTAGCATGTATCGATAATATGAAAATGAAACCCAAGGCGATGCCTAAATCAATTATTTTGGAGTTTACCGACAGTGAATGCTGATATTTCTATTCTCGATCTCTTTTTGCAAGCTAGCATCCTAGTTAAGATCGTAATGTTAATTTTAATGGGAATGTCTGTCGCTTCCTGGGCGATGATCATTAAACGTAGCAAAGTACTTGCTGCTGCCGCGAAAAATACCGAAACCTTTGAAGATAAATTTTGGTCGGGTGCGGACTTATCCCAGCTATATCAAGACGTAAAAAAGCGTAAGGATGATATTACGGGGACGGAAGAGATTTTTTATTCAGGTTTTACCGAGTTTGCTCGGTTACGTAAGAGTAATGCAGCCTCTCCTGACTTTATTATGGAAGGGACAGGCCGAGCCATGCGCGTCTCTGTTGCACGTGAAGTCGATGAACTTGAAACTAATTTACCTTTTCTTGCTACGGTAGGTTCGATTAGTCCTTACATTGGTCTATTTGGAACCGTTTGGGGGATCATGCATGCCTTTATCGCCCTTGGTGAAGTTAAACAGGCAACTCTTGCGATGGTTGCTCCGGGTATTGCAGAAGCTCTAGTTGCAACCGCAATGGGCTTATTTGCCGCTATCCCTGCGGTAATGGCTTACAACAGATTAAGTAACAAAGTCAGTAAGTTAGAACATAACTACGCGACATTCTCTGAAGAGTTTCATAGCATTCTTCACCGTCAAGCAATGGCGGGAAGGGAGTAATTGATGGCGGGTTATCAACGCAAAAAGCGTAAAATGACTGCTGAGATTAATGTTGTTCCTTATATTGATGTCATGTTAGTCCTGCTCATCATTTTTATGGTGACATCCCCTTTTGTTACACAAGGGGTTGATGTAGAGCTACCAACTGCCTCAAGTGCGAAATCAGCACCTGAGTTATTAGGTGATAAAGCGTCAAGTTTCATTATTGTCGAAATAGACAAAGAGGGTAATTTGGGCTTAAGCGTTAATAATGAAGATGTGCAGCGAGGCTTGTCATTAACGGACGTTATTGTACGCGTGAAAGCTGAATTATCGATAAACCCTGAGTCACCTGTTGCTGTTGGTGGGGACGCTGCGACGCCATACTCTGACGTTGTATTAGTCCTTGATGAATTAAGCCAAGCGGGTGTGCCTAAAGTTGGGTTATTAACGGACATAAAGGGATAAGTTTCCGTATTAGCATGAAAGAAAACAATAAAAAAAATAACAGTCGAGGTAGCTACGGCGGACCAGTGGCCATTTCTTTAGGCTTACATGCCATATTGGTTGTGGGTCTGCTGTGGGGAACAGATTTTACCATGTCGAAACCTGAAGTTTCAGGACAGATGGTTCAGGCTGTAGTTATCGATCCGCAACTCGTGCGTAAGCAAGCTCGTGAAATTAGAAAGCAACGCGAAAGTGCGGCTAACAAAGAACAAGATAGACTTGAAAAATTAAGACGCGAAAGCGAACGCCTAGAGAAAAATCGAAAAGCAGAAGAAGAGTCGATACGTAAACTCAAAGAACAACAAGCTCGTGAAGCTAAAGCGACACGCGCAGCGGAGAAAAAACGCAAAGCGGAAGAAGAGCGTGTTAAGAAAGAGCAGCAAAAGGCAAAAAAAGCGGAAGAAGCTCGTAAGCTGAAAGAGATAGAACTCAAGAAAGCAGAGCAAAAACGCGTAGCGAAACAAGCCGCGATTGCACAGGCTGAGAAAGAACGAGTAGCAAAAGAGGCCGCCATTGCCAGAGCGGAAAAACAACGTATAGAGAAAGAGAAAGCCGCAGAAGCTGCGAAAGAAAAAGCGCGACGAGCAAAAGAAGCAGCAAAAAAAGCGGAAGCGGATCGTATTGCAAAAGAGAAAGCGGCAAAGAAAGCAGCAGACTTGGCTAAGAAAGAGCAAGCTCGATTAAAGCAGTTGGAAAAAGAACGCAAGCAGCAAGAAGAGGCGATGAACAATATCTTTTCTGGCCTTGAAGATGAAGCGTCACAAAATAATTCTGCAAAGCAGCAGTTCATCACTTCTGAAACTGATCGTTACGGTGCAATTTACACTCAATTGATCCAACAAAATTTGTTACTAGAAGACAGCTATAAAGGAAAGTCTTGTAAAGTCAACTTAAGACTAATCCCAACGGGTGCTGATGCTATGTTGAGTAATTTGTCGATTATTGGTGGTGATACTAGGTTATGCGCAGCAACTAAAAGAGCCGTAGCTCAAGTTCGTTCTTTTCCATTGCCAAAAGATTTGAGTGTAGTGGAAAAGCTTAAAAATATTAATTTAACCGTAGTACCAGAGTAAAAGGAATAACTTGTGTTTAAACGACTGATCATTGGGTGCCTGTTGGTTATTTCGAGTAGTGTTCAACTTGCGAATGCCGCTCTAGAATTGGTGATTACGGACGGAATAAATTCTGCGCGACCAATTGCGATCGTTCCTTTTAAATGGGACGGTACGAAACCATTACCACACGATGTGTCTGCCATTGTGGCTTCAGATTTACAACGTAGTGGTAAATTTAGTCCGATAAAAATCAGCAAAATGCCTCAAACTCCCTACAACGAGGGTGAGGTCGATTTTGATGCTTGGACAAGTTTAGGCGTTGATTCACTGCTTACCGGTTCTGTTACTCAAAATGCAGAGGGCAAATTTGTCATCAATTACCAATTAGTTGATGTGGTTCGTGGGCAGTTAACTCAAGGACAAAGCAAAGCTCTGAGTACTGATGGACAGCTTGTATTGTCAAAAGACCATGTCCTATTTAGCAAAAGAGCGGTCATTGATGGCAAGAGAATGCGTGAATATGCTCACCGTATTTCTGATTTAGTTTATGAAGAGTTAACGGGTGAGAGAGGCGCATTTCTAACTCGTATCTCTTATGTCGTCGTGAATGATAAAGATAAATACCCCTACCAATTACGCGTAGCCGATTACGATGGTTACGATGAAAAACTTGTGTTGCGTTCTAAGCAGCCGTTAATGTCTCCCGCTTGGTCTCCTGATGGTCGACAGCTTGCGTATGTAAGTTTTCAAAATGGACAAGCTGAAGTTTTCATCATGGACATTTATACCGGAAAGACGGAAAAAGTAACGTCATACCCTCGACACAATGGTGCGCCAAAATTTTCACCTGATGGCAAGACATTGGCTATTGTCTTATCTAAAACGGGCAGCTTGCAAGTTTATACATTGGATTTAGCAACACGTAAATTGACTCAAATAACGAGCGGTAGATCAAATAATACAGAACCGTTTTGGCATCCTGATGGAAAATCCTTAGTTTTCACATCGGATCGGGGTGGTAAACCTCAGATTTATAGAGTAAATTTGGCAAATGGTTCGACTAACCGTTTGACTTGGCAAGGTAGCCAGAATTTAGGCGGCCAAATAACGCCAGATGGACGATTCCTCATTATGGTGAATCGCAGTAATTCTGGTTTCAATTTGGCAAAACAAGATTTGGAGACTGGTGCCGTTCAAGTGTTAACCAAAACACTCTTGGATGAATCACCAAGTATTGCCCCAAATGGCGGAATGGTCATTTATAGCTCCATTTATAACAAGACCAATGTATTATCCATGGTTTCTATAGATGGTCGATTCAAAGCTAGATTACCGGCAACAAATGGACGTGTAAGAGCGCCCTCATGGTCCCCGTTTTTGTAGCGACTCAGTTTGATAAAGTAAGGAAATAAAAAATGCAACTAAACAAAGTTCTTAAAGGGTTACTTATTGCTCTTCCTGTATTAGCAGTAACAGCATGTAGCTCAAGCGATGATGCAACTTCAACATCTGGCACTGAGACTAACCAATCTACAGCGGGTTCTTCAAATGGTGTGGATACAACAGTTGTTTCTCCAATCGGTGAGAACGCAGCACTTTCTGAGCAAGAGCTAAAAGAACAAGCTCTTCGTGAAACTCAAACTATCTACTTTGCATTTGATAACTCAACAATTGCTGGTGATTACGAAGATATGTTAGCTGCTCATGCCGCTTACTTAAGCAAAAACGCATCACTACAAGTGACTATTGAAGGCCATGCTGATGAGCGTGGTACTCCTGAGTACAACATCGCACTTGGTGAACGCCGTGCCGCAGCTGTTGGTAAATACCTTCAAGCTCTAGGTGTTCAAGCTGACCAAATTAGTATTGTAAGCTACGGTGAAGAGAAGCCACTTCTTCTTGGCCAGTCTGCTGACGTATACGCTAAGAACCGCCGCGCAGTTCTAGTATACTAATCGAGGAATTGCCTCATGTTCAGTAACACTAAGCGTGCTGTTACGCTTACGTTACTGGCAAGTGCAGCGAACTTTGCGTTCGCTGCACCAGCTCCAGTATCTGACCTAAACAGTACCTCTTCGAATTCTGCTACGTCTTCTAGTATTTCTGCGTCAAATTCATCTGAAACTGATATCCAACGTTTGGAACGCTTGCTGAAAAATCGCAATCGAGTTCAACTGCAAATGCAACAACAAATGGATGGAATGTTACTTGAGATCAGTGAATTAAGAGGCGAACTAGAACGAAACAGCTACGATATGAAACAGATGTTAGAACGCCAGCGCGAACTATTCATTGAGTTAGATCGTATCCGTGGTGAAGTGAAAAATAGCTCTGTCCAAGCGCCGAAAGTGGATGCTAAAGACAGCACCGTAACAGGTGGAACTTTCAGCTCTGATGTTGATGAGCAAACCGCGTACCAGAATGCGGTTGACTTGATCCTAAAGCAACGAGACTACACCGGTGCAATTACTGCATTTAAGCAGTTCCAAGTCGATTTCCCTGACTCTGCCTTTGCTTCTAATGCACATTATTGGCTAGGCCAATTGTACTTTGCGAAGAAGCAAGATAAAGACGCAGTGAAAAGTTTTGCAGCCGTGGTTTCTTACAAAGAGTCAAGTAAGCGAGCGGATGCATTAGTTAAGTTGGGAGATATTTCAGCGAGAAATAATAACTCCGACCAAGCGAAAAAGTACTATCAGCAAGTCATTAGTGAATATCCTGGAAGTGCTTCAGCTAAAGTGGCTGCTACGCATTTATAGGTTTGCTACCCATATACAAAACAAGGTTGCTGAGGCAGCCTTTTTTGTTTTTGAATCCTTTTTGATTCAAAACCTAGTCAAGGTTATACTATTTGGATTATTGGAAGTTGCTAGAGCAAAACAATGAGCCACATACTGGACACCATCGACACTGTATACCCTTTCCCTCCGAAACCGATGCCGCTTACTCTTGAAGAGAAGCAGTTGCATATTTCGAGAATTAAAACGCTTCTCAAAGAAAAAGACGCGGTTTTAATTGCCCACTATTATACCGATCCTGAAATTCAGGCACTAGCGGAAGAAACTGGCGGTTTTGTCGGTGATTCTCTTGAAATGGCCAAGTTCGGTAATCGTCATTCGGCAAGTACATTGATCATTGCTGGTGTTCGTTTTATGGGTGAGTCTGCAAAAATATTGACCCCAGAAAAACGAATCCTCATGCCAACCTTAGAAGCAGAATGCTCACTAGATTTAGGTTGCCCAGCAGACAAGTTTACAGAATTCTGTGACGCTCACCCCGATCATATCGTTGTTGTCTATGCGAATACTTCTGCTGCTGTGAAAGCGAGAGCGGACTGGGTAGTTACATCCAGCATCGCATTAGAAATTGTTGAGCATTTAGACGCGGAAGATAAACCAATTATTTGGGGGCCTGATCGTCACTTAGGCTCTTACATCGCGAATCAAACCGGCGCCGACATGCTGTTATGGCAAGGTGAGTGTGTGGTTCACGACGAGTTTTCTGCTAAAGCATTGAAGGATATGAAAGCGGTCTACCCTGAAGCTGCCATTCTTGTTCACCCTGAATCTCCAGCTAGCGTGGTTGAGCTTGCAGATGCTGTGGGTTCTACAAGCCAACTGATAAAGGCGGCGAAAGAGCTTCCTCAACAAAAAATGATCGTGGCGACGGATAAAGGTATCTTTTTCAAGATGCAGCAACTTGTGCCAGAGAAAGAGCTAATTGAAGCGCCAACTGCAGGTGCAGGTGCAACATGTCGTAGCTGTGCTCATTGTCCGTGGATGGCAATGAATGGATTGAAAGCGATTGAGCAGGCACTGACAGAAGGCGGTGAGCAGCATGAGATCTTCGTAAGTGAAGAACTTAGAGTGAAATCGTTGATTCCATTAAATCGTATGCTGGATTTTGCAGAACAGCTTAATTTAAAAGTGAAGGGCAACGCATAGCGCGGACGCTTTTTATACTATATTTATATAAAGCCAGCTTTAATGCTGGCTTTTTTGTGGGCGAGAAAACGTGATATTGAAAATCCTATATAACGTTGATTAATCAAAAGTTTTAACGCATGATGAATGTTAACAAGTGTATTAATAAGGTAGGCAGTAGATGATGATTTGGTTGCAGTTCAAACGTTGGGCTCATGCTAACCTGTTTGAACTCAATGGACGAAACTTGTTGATTGCCTTTGTCGTTTATCTAGGCGTGAGCTGGTGTTTGTTAAGAGTGACAGGAGAAAGCGCATTAACCGCTTCTTTTACTGACTTCATTTATTATTTAGCCGTGACGGCTTCAACGGTTGGCTATGGCGATATGTCACCGGAAACCAATGCTGGAAAGTGGGCTGTGATGCTGTTTGTTATTCCAGGTGGCTTAACATTATTTGCGGCATTACTTGGGCAATTTGCTAGCGTTGGTATTGAGTATTGGCGCGCTGGTCTATTAGGGAAAAGAAAAATGAATGTTGAAAACCATATTTTATTGCTGGGCTGGAATGGGCAGCGAACCATTCACTTAATAAGAATGCTTCAACATGAAGAGACAGGACGCAGACCCATCGTACTATGCAGTCGCTCAGATATCGAAAATCCGTTACCAGGTGAGATTGGGTTTGTAAAAGTAACGAGCTACACAGATAGCCAAGAGATGGAGAATGCGCAGATAGCAGAAGCAAGCTGTATCTTAATTGACAACCCCGAAGATGATATTACGCTTTCAGCTGCACTGTACTGCTCAAACATCAACCCTACCGCGCATTTACTTGTCTACTTCAAAGACGAAGCATTAAGCCGCTTATTGCACCAACATTGTCCTAATTCGGAATGTATTCCTGCGATCGACACTGAAATGTTAGCAAAAGCGGCCGTTGATCCGGGTTCAAGTGCACTGCATCAAGAGTTATTAAGTTCAACAAGAGGAATGACACAGTACTCAACTATCTTTCCTATGGACAAAGATGAAACACTGATTGAGCCTATTTTTCATATGTTCAAATCCGAGCATCAGGCAACACTGATTGCAATAGATGCAGGCGAGGGGATTGAACTTAACCCTGAGTTAAAAACGGTAGTTAAACCTGGGACGAAGATTTTTTATATTGCTGATGAAAGGCTTGAGCACTTTGATTGGAATAAGCTCAATTAGATATAAATGAAAGCTTCTGTCGATGAATAATAAACAAAGGCCAATGAATACTGGCCTTTGTTTATTCTAATAACGGTATGTTTACTTTAATGAGATCGTTTTATCGAGCTTATTGATTCTCAGCTAATGCAACGCCTTTTTGGGTTAGACCGCATAGCATAATTGGCATCGCATTAAATATCTCTTCAAACTGCTCAAGTCCTTCAATGCCTTGTTCTTTTAAGGCCGTGATTGATGTCTCTGGATCGTAAAGCATACTTAAAGAGAGCAGCACTCCACCGAGTAAGGCGTTATCTTCGCTCTCTTCTGGCATTAACGTCTCCCAGTCATCACGACTAAGTTGCCAGCCTTGAAGGACGCCTTCACAAAAATCTCGTGTGGCTTCATTCACAATCTCTTCTTCATCAAGCTGGCAAATGGTAGGCCAAACCCATTCACCTTCAAGAAGTGCAGGGCGGAAGCTATTCCATAGTTCAATGACTCTTTCAACGTAAGTTTCTAGCTGCTCACCATCAGAAAAAGGAGCGGTTTCTTCCCCCCCCCATAGAAACGAAAGCCATTCGTGCGGTGTTAAGACGTTCGGAGCGGCTGCCATTGCCGTCACGAATCCATATGTTTTCGCTTCATTAATTAATTTATCTTCGAGTTCTGGTAAAGACAGAATTTCTTGTAATGTCAAAATAGAATACCGTATCAGTTAAGAGGGTGTAGAATGAAGTGGCTATCTTACCAAGCAATAGCAAAGGGAAAAAGACTTGATGTGCTGAGTTAATCACTATAAATTTTAATGAATAATTGAAAAGTATCGAAGAAATATGGATATACGTTCGTCACTTAAGAAAAAAAGCATCATAGCACTGGGTCTTTACCTTTGCTTTTTCATTGCAATTATTGGCAGCGTAACCTACTGGGTGGTAGAGCCGCCAGTAAGGGATAAACTTGTCCGCAATTTAGACTTGCGCTCAGAATTACTTTCCGCACAAATCAATGAACCACTCAATAGCTCTTTAGGGGTTCTATTCTCAATAGTCGGCATTGTGCAAACTGATCAAACCCAAGAAAAGCTCGACGAGGTTTTTCGGTCCATCTTTTTATTAAGCGATAACATTGTAGTGAGTGGTGGCATTTGGCCGCAGCCTTACAGCATTGATCGCAACACCCCTTATTCAAGCTTGTTTTACAACAGAAACAATACTGGTGAGATCGATCAGATAGTCTCTTGGAATAACCCAGAAGCGGCAGGTTATCATAAGGAGTCATGGTACACCGAAGTGGCTGGACGACCAGAAAAAACTATCTCGTGGTCTGATGTATATATCGATCCCTATACACACATACAAATGATCACCGCGTCTACGCCTTACTACTTAAACGGGCAATTTGCAGGCGTCGCAACCGTTGATTTGTCTTTGGCTGGTTTGATTGATTTTGTCAAAAAGCATGCTGAACAGTACGATCTTGGCGTGGTGTTGCGTGATAATTATGGAAAAGTATTAACCGAACACAATTTTCAGGTTGTCGATAATATATACATCAGTCGCTATACATTCGGTGCTTTTGATTGGCAAATTGAAGTGGTTAACTCTAAACGATTAGTGTCCGATGAAGTATTCGAGCAAGTGATGAATATCGAATTAGGTATCGTGCCATTACTGCTTATTTGTGTCATGGCTGGCTATTATCTTCTTAATCGGTATTTAATTAATCCAATAACCGTCATCGCCAGAAAAGTGGACGAATCGAAGCAGGGTGGGATCATTGAAATTGCTTACTCGAGCAGGGATGAAATACGGCACTTGGTTGACGCTTTTAATGAGAAAACGGTTTATTTAGAAGAAGAGAAAATCAAAGCCCAAGCATCGACTGAAGCTAAATCCCTGTTTTTGGCAACCTTATCTCATGAAATCCGCACGCCAATGAATGGGGTGCTAGGAACGGCTCAAATTCTACTTAAAACTGAGCTTACAGAGGCTCAAGAAAAATATTTAAGAACTCTTTATGACTCTGGTGAACACATGATGACGCTACTCAATGAGATTTTAGATTTTTCTAAAATTGAACAAGGTCATCTTGAACTAGATCGAAGCGGATTCCCAATCGACTCAATTGTCGGCAGCATTAATAGTGTCTATCACACATTATGCACTGAAAAAGGGCTTCAATTTAAAGTCTACTCTGAGATTCCTGCTGGACGTTGGTATTACTCGGATAAAGCGCGTTTACGGCAAATATTATTTAACCTTCTTAATAACGCGGTGAAGTTTACGTCTCGTGGTTTTGTTGAGGTGTATTTAAAAGAATATGAAGAAGATGGAAGCGAGTTTTTATCGATAAGAGTTAAAGATACAGGGATCGGAATCTCGAAAGAGGCGCAGAAACGAATCTTTAATCCATTCGAACAAGCTGAATCCAGTACAACACGTCGTTTTGGCGGAACAGGGCTTGGCCTTACGATTGTTAAACGGATCGCGGAGCTTATGGGCGGTGGGGTATCGGTTATTAGTGAGGAAGAAATCGGTACTAGCTTTGAAGTGAAAGTGAAGATTGCTTCATGTAAACCAGGCTCAAAACAAACCCAGCTACAACGGAAGTTAAATTACTCAGGGCTGAGAGTATTGATTGTGGAAGATAATCGTACTAATACCATCATTATTGAAACCTTCATGAAAAATAAAGGGTTTGAATGCGTATGTGTTGGAAACGGAGAAGAAGCTCTTCAAATCGTTGCGGAGCAGAAGTTTGATTTAATTTTGATGGATAATCATATGCCAGTGATGGATGGTGTTGAGTCGATCTCTGGTATTCGATCACTTAGCCCCCCTACGGGCACGGTTCTGATCTTTGGATGTACAGCTGACGTGTTTCGTGAAACTCGTGAGAGGATGCTAGGGGTTGGCGCTGATTATATTATTGCAAAACCGATAGATGAACGTGAACTGGATGACGCGTTGTATCGTTACGCTAGAAAATTATATCAGTATCAAACTGAGTCAACAGCCGTCAAAAATGTAGAAGAACTTCTTGTTCAGTTCTTTATTGAGCTTGAAAATTTGAATATTTCTCAAGCAAGCGCGACATTGGATCAGCTTAAACATTTATGCTCAAGGCCAATATCTCCCGATCTTGCCATTTTGCTTCAAAACATAGAGTCATCATTGCAACTTAATGCCGTACCGAAGCAAAGTGATCTCGACCAGTTAACCTTACTTCTTATAAATAACTAAAATGTAATTTACTTACTGATAATACTCGCCATTTGACTAGTTATTGAGCAGTTGTCCAAAAAGCAGTGTTATAAGCTGCTTTTATTATCTTAATTAGTTATTAATTTACCCTCTCGTTCTTACTTTGATGTTTATCACTGCAAAATATGTGTTTTAATAGCGCAAATAACTGGCTGGTAATTTAAAGCTGGTTTTATATTGCGGTTTAATTGTGATTTAGTAGTGATAAGTGTTGGGGTATGATAATGAAGGCTAATGGGTCATTCTGTTTTCGTAATGCGGCAGCAGATACGTTTGCAATGGTTGTATTTTGTTTTATTTCGGGAATGATTGTCGAAGTGTTCATCTCAGGAATGAGCTTTGAACAATCTTTGGCATCTCGTGTTCTATCTATTCCCGTAAATATCGCGATTGCTTGGCCTTATGGAGTATTTCGAGATTGGTTCATACGCAGTGGTTATAAAGTATCAACATCAAAACTAATGAAGAATGTTTCTGATCTATTAGCATATGTCCTTTTCCAGTCACCAGTATATGCAGGCATTCTGCTTGCAGTTGGGGCATCGACCGATCAAATTATTACAGCAGTTTCAAGTAATGCCGTCATCTCTTGTGGTATGGGGGTGCTATATGGCTACTTTTTAGATATGTGCCGTAAGTGGTTTAAAGTTCCTGGCTATTACCAAACGGCTTAACTTGCTTGCTTTGGTTTTATTTTGATCTAATTAGCTACTTAGTGAACAAACAAACGCGTAATATGACTTTTTTCGCCAATTTCACTTGACCGAAATGAGTTAAATCATTAAATTAACGCCTCGTTGACCAAGCAGTTAACGAAATACGGTGAGTTGTCCGAGTGGCTGAAGGAGCACGCCTGGAAAGTGTGTGTACGGCAACGTACCGAGAGTTCGAATCTCTCACTCACCGCCACATTTTTGAAGAAAGACGTCTTAGGGCGTCTTTTTTTATGCCGGTAAGGAAATGCAAACCTGTCTCCAGTAACACCTCTTATACTCATCCGCTTGGTATTATCATAGCGAGCTGCTGATAGCATGCTGTGTGAGATCTGATGAAAGCATACCTAAGTCAGAGTATTAGGCTTAAATACTGGCTGAGCAAACTGATATCAGATATTGTTACTACTGATTGGCAATAATCTATCTTCATAAAAATAAACAAGAATCTGGATACCAGGGCAAGGAATCACGGTATGAAAAGTGTCTTTAGTGCGGCTATTAAACGTTTTAAGTTGGCTCACCGTTCAATTCGAATCGGTACTTATATTGTGGCGGCCTATGCTTCTTATGCACTGTTAATAGGTTTAGCTTTACCTGCTGCCATAGAGTCTCAATTACCAAAACAGCTTCACCAATTTATCGGGCGTGATGTTAGCGTTCAAGATATTAAAGTGAATCCTTTTCTACTGAGGATTGAAGTTAATGACTTCATGATCGCAGAGAGTGATGGAATCAATCGCTTTGTTCATTTTAAGCAGTTAAAAACACAGTTTAATTTTTGGCAAAGTATTATCACCTTAACGCCGACATTAGAGTATTTTTCTCTAATAGAGCCTCAAGTTCAACTGACGAGATTAAGCCAAAGTAGCGCGTCGACAAGGTTTAACTTTACAGACATTATTGAGCATATTGCGGCTTTACCTCAAAAGACCTCCTCCGAAATCAAGCAGGAAGAATCAAATCAGACTGTTGAAAAAGTGTTTCCCTTTAAAGCGCTGACAATCAACTTATCGAATGCTGCCATCGACATTCACGATAGACAAACAGGCGTAACGCTTGGCTATCAGGACATTAACCTTGAGCTAAACGAACTTGATACTCAGGCCCAAGTCTTTGACGCTCCGCAGAAGAGTGCAGCTGCAACGTCTCTACCGACAAACCAATTTGTTCTAGAGCTGTCTGGAAGCGATAAGAGTCGTATTGAATCTAACGGGCAGTTTCAACTTCAGCCGCTACTCGCAAAAGGCAACATCGGGGTATCTGCGATCCAGTTACCACCCTTATGGCCGCTAAGTGAAAATATCATCAGCGCTAATTTGAGTCGTGGTGCCATTAACTTCAACTCACATTTCTCTGTGAGTGAATTGCAAGAACAAATCAATATTCAGCTTAATCAAGGGCGATTTTCTATCGATGATTTAGCGTTTGAGTATGATGGTAAGCCCAAAGTGAAATTGGATGAACTGGCACTTGATGGTATTAAAATAAGTACTGCTGATAAACAGGTAGATCTTGAAGAATTATCGGTTACAGGTTTATGGGGGGATGCAGCATTAAATAGTAAGGGGTTAGATTTACCTCGTTATTTCACCCCAACTAACCGAGAGCAAAAACAGGTGGATGTCATTACGTCTGAACCTTCAGAAAGTGATACTTCTCAAGATGCGGCATGGCGAGTGAATCTGGAAAAATTTGCACTTATACAAGCAGATTTGAACCTCGAAGATCGTTTTGTGAGTGACAATATGCACTGGCGAATCTTTCCATTAGATTTTGAAACGGGTGCGTTAAATAGTGATTTAACCGATCCTATTCATTATAAACTTGACTTAGCAATAGGCTCAGAGTTTAACAAGGCGCCGACCAAAGCTCGTGGTCAATACAGCGTGGAAGGCTTGGCAGACTTAATGAATAAAGAGTTTGCTGCGCAAATGAAACTTGTATCGCTGGATCTGACACAGTTTCAACGTTACATCGCTCCGCATCTCAACCTTATTGTGGATAACGGTACGCTCAGTACACAAGGCTCCTTGAGTGCCAACAGTAAAGGTAAAGCTATTTTTCAAGGGCAAAGCTCAATAGATAACTTAGTCATAAAAGATGTGCTTGAAAAAGAACCTCTGCTTAAGTGGGAGAGTATGTCGCTGGAAGCGTTGCATTTTGACCAGCAGAAAAAACGGTTGAAAATCGATACTATTTTATTCAACAAACCGTATGCTAAAGTTCTTGTAACGAAAGATCGATTGACTAATATTGGTCAAATAACGAAAAAACAAGAGAGCGTAGAAGCAGAAAGTAAGAAAACAGAAGCTCAAAAAACAGAAGGAAAAAAAGCGTCCTCAGTAACGTCCTCTCAATCGGATGAACCACAGGTTGTAGCCTCTACTTCTAAGGAAAAACAAGGTAGTGATAAAAATACCTTGTCGCTTGATATTGATAAAATTGCGTTTATAAATGGCTCTGCCTTTTTTGCCGATTACTCATTGGTTCCGAACTTCGCTTCAGGAATTGAAATGCTAGAAGGCAGTATTCAGCATATTTCATCCAATCCTCAAACTCGTGCGAAAGTGGATATCAAAGGCAAAATTGATAAATACGCACCGGTCACCATCCTTGGAGAAGTAAACCCTCTGGCACAGCCTCCTTATCTAGATTTGGATTTCAAATTAGAGAGTGCTGAATTGACATCGGTAAGTCCATATTCTGGGCTTTATGCGGGGTATTACATTGATAAAGGTCAGTTATCTATAGATATCAATTACCGTCTAGAAAACAATATCTTGGAAGGCGAAAATAACGTTGTTGTGGATCAATTGACGCTAGGTAAACGTAGTGAATCTGATCTTGCGACGAGTCTACCTGTCACGCTTGCGATTGGGTTGTTGAAAGATACGGATGGCGTTATTGATCTTGGTTTTGGAGTCTCTGGTGATGTCAATAGCCCTGACTTTAGCTTCGGCGGTGCAATTTTAACCGTCTTGGAAAACCTGATCACGAAAGCGGTTACCGCTCCATTTTCATTATTAGCGGATATGGTTGGCAGTGATGAAGAGCTCGATTATGTCGAATTTGAACCGGGAACTTCAGAGCTGAATGAGGCTGGTGAACAGAAAATTGTTTTACTCGCAAAAGCACTCAATGCAAGGCCGAATCTAAACCTTAGCGTTGAAGGCTCCGTCTCTATTAAAGACGATTCGGCTAAAATAGCAGAAGACGAGTTACAGCAGAAACTATTAAAGAAAAGTGGTCTTGCTAGGCTTCCTGAAGATTTAAGTGCGAGCCGTATTCCAGATACTGGGCCGCTGAAAGAAGCACTAGAAGTGTTAGCCGTTGAAGAGTTAAAAATAGATCTTGCTCAAGAGCGTCTAACTTTACAGGAAAAAGTCGCAGAGCCAGAACAAATATCTAAAGCGCTTTCCATTAGTTTATACAACCAACTGCTTTCGGCACAAGACGTCTCGTACCAAGAGTTAGGTGAATTGGCTCAGGAGCGAGCAAAAGCAATCAAAACGTCGCTATTGGTTAATAAAGTGCAAGCAAACCGCGTATTCATCATGGATAGCAAAACAAAACTTAAAACTGAAGAGCATAAAGCGCTGCTCACGATTGACTCAAACTAATTAGGGTCAACATTAATAGAATGCTCCTTATCCAAATAGGGAGCATTAAAGTGAGCATGATTACTTGTCAATAGAGCTTGCGAGTTGTGGGTACTTTCTTTGATAGCGCGGCAACATCGTTTCATTACCGAGTAGCCCACCTTGATGAATATACAGTAGGGTTTTCTCTGGGTTTTCTGCGCTCCATCGGTCTAAGCATTGCCACATGAGAGGGTCATAAAGCAGGTCGAATTCAATGTCGGTTTGTTGCTCTAAATTTAGCCACGTTTGGTAATCTTGTTGATAGAGCTTGCCAAAGTGGTGCTTTTTATCCAGAGACAAGATTTCTGGATGATCGCTTTCACCTAATTCATCAAACTGGCTTGTCAGATAATCATTCCCACCCACACAGGCACAGGTAATCACAGGAATGTTATGCGTTTTTAAGTGTTTGTGAAGGTAGAGTGCCGTCGTCCCCGTCCCTGAAGGTAGGGCAACCACGAAATTATGATTCGGTTCAAATCGAACCCAACCCAGTATCTCTCTTGCGAGTTGCTTCACGCCATATTCAGCGAGAGGAGATCGGCCACCTTCTTCAACATACAAACATTTTTCGTCTGGCTGTCGAATCTCTTCAATATAAGATTTTGGATGCAGATCTGGTGCGACTTCGGAAAGATCAATAATATTGGCGCCAAGTTCGAGCGCCCCACGATAATTACCTCTTGGATATGCTTTAACCGATGCTGGAATATGACCAACATAAAACTCGAAAGACCAACCCTTTATTCGAGCCAGAGCCGCTAATGAATAGAATGAATTGGCCTGCGCAGATCCATAAGATATCAGAGTGGTGACTTTAGGGTAGTCACTCTCTAGTATGTTAATGAATTTACGAGCTTTGTTTCCTGAAAAATGGGAATGGAGTTGGTCATCACGTTTAAGAAAGAAAGTGCTTTTCTGAAATTGATGTTGGGTTATAGGGCTATTGTCTAATTTCATACAACAAAATGTTTAACTAAGTTGGGCACAGTATCTAGTAGTATGGTTAAAGAGTAAACCAACAATAATTATAGAATACAATTTACCGCTATCCGCTAATGTAGATAAGCGGATAGCGATAATCAGTTATGAGTCGGCTAGGGGGATTGATTTTTGAAGTGATGGAAACGTAACGACAGCTTCGCAGCCTCCGCTCTTATGGTTGCTTAGTGAGAAAGACCAGCCATATCGTGAACATAAATCATCAACAATGAGCAAGCCTAAGCCATGTCCATCTGCGGAAGGCTTCTCAGTTAGCCCTTCACCTTGATCTTTTATGTTTATATATTCTGATGTCATCCTTACTTCAACAACGCCTTGGTTCGTTGCAGCAATGGCATTTCGTACTAAATTGCCAATGATCATGTTCATGACCGCTGTAGTTGCTTGAACTTGAGGTGAGGTTTCAATGGTGCATTCCACATTTACTTGCTTTAAAACAGCCTGTTCCGAATTTTGGTCAAGAATCGATTTGAGTTCAGATTCACTAAATTCTCGCATTGGCTCTGAATCATGGTCACGTTCATAACGCACTAGACCGAGTAAGGCGTCGACCATGGTTGACATCTGATACGCCGCATCATCGATTCTTTTGATCTGTCTTGTCTGAAATTCATTATTATCACCACGACTCAATAGTTTATTTGAGCCTCGAACGACAGTTAGTGGTGTTCTGAGTTCATGGCTCGCGTAGCGTGCAAATGCCTGCTCCCGCTTTAAAAGAGAGTTGATTTCATGCCGATAATGGTTCATCTGATCGGCTAACAATTTAAACTCAACAGCAGCGGCATTATTGATTGAAAACGCTTGATCCACTTTGCCTTTATTGGTTTCTAGTTGTTTGGATAATGAATTAATTGGCTCGATCAGACGTTTCGAAAGTCGGTATAGTAGTGCGCCGAATAGTAACATCAAGGTTGTGACAAGCCCCATGACCACAGAGACAGAAAAAATAATTTCATCTAGTTGAAGTTCAACTTTGTCGATTTCACTCAAGAGAATTATTGGAAACTGAGTGCCATTTTTTGAAAAATTACCCACATAGACCATTCTTGAATGTGGATCGTCACCCACTTCGCCTATAAAAAAAGTCTTATCTTGAAAGAAAGGTAAGTACTCCTTCGGAATGAGATCCCAGTCATTATAGGCCTCTGTTAATATATCAATGGTGATGACCCCATCTTCACCAGCTTGATAACGAGAAATAGCTTCGTTACGATCAAGTATGATCCGTCGTTCGCCAAATCTATCTTCTGACCAATGTATTGCACTGTAAAAAATGGTGTAACTCACTCCCCCGACAACGGTTGATAGCAGTGCGAAAAATAGAGCTAGCCTGCCCGTTAAACTTTTCGTGCTGGAGCGAAAGGTATTAATCACTGGCTACCTCCAAACGAAACCCTACTTTTGGCACTGTAATTAGCATTGGGGAAGAAAAAGGCTTATCAAGCTGATTTCTTAATTGATAGATATGACTTCTCAGAACGTCATTGTTGGGTTCGTTTTCTTGCCAAAGTTTGTTTGCTATCTGTTCGCGAGTGACAATTTCAGGAGCTTGCTGGCACAACAATTCAAGTATTGTATAGGTTGTCGGGTTAAGTGCTAATCGCTTTGAATCTCGGTAAGCTTGATGTGTTTTTTGATCGATAACCAGCGAACCGTAACTCATTTTGGTGCTTGCTACACTGCCACGATAGCGATTGATTAAAGCATTCATTCGAGCTTCAAGGATGTCTAAATCAAAAGGTTTTGTTAGGTAGTCATCAGCACCATGTTCAAAGCCTTTAAGCATATCTTCGCGGTTATCTAGCGCGGTTAACATCAATATTGGAGTGCAGTTGCCTTTATCTCTCAGTTGATTACAAACGGTTAACCCATCCATACGCGGTAGCATTAAATCAAGAATGATGATGTCAAAGCTTTGTTCGAGAGCCAGTTGTAAGCCTAGTTCGCCATTGTCTGCGTAATCCAGTTCCATTCCAATGCATTCGAAGTAATCAAATAAAACGCCAGCGACTTCTCGGTTATCTTCAACTAACAGTACTTTCTTCATTTTTAAAATCTACGTTTAAAGGTGCTTTCCTATGATCATGATTTGATGTGAAAAAGATGTCAACGACATATCTTCCACATTAACTAGTAGACAATGCAAACAAATCCAATTTTATAGATTGTTGCATGAATGAATACACTACATAAAAACTACTTTGAGAAGCCAGTAGTACTTTCGGTTATTGTGCCTTATTTCAATGAGCAAGAGGTATTACCTGAATGCCATTCTAGGTTGACTGCCGTTCTTGATGCTTTAGATGACCGTTGTGAAATAATTTATATCGATGATGGAAGTTCTGATAATAGTAAGGCGTTAGTGGAGAGCTTTCCTGTTTCGGGTTGCGACGTGATTAGTTTAGGGCTGAGTCGAAACTTTGGTAAAGAAGCGGCGATGTCTGCTGGATTGGAGCACTGTCGAGGGCTTGCTGTCATTCTCATTGATGCCGATCTGCAAGATCCACCAGAGCTCATCCCTTCAATGCTGGAAGAGTGGCGCAAAGGCTTTGATGTGGTCAATATGCAGCGCAGTCATCGACATGGGGAATCTTGGTTTAAACGTTTTACCGCTGCGTCATTCTACCGAGTCTTAAACTCAATGGCTCAGTTGAAAGTGCCCGAAAATGTCGGGGATTTTCGCTTACTAAGCCGTGAAGTGGTTGATCATATCAATCGCTTACCAGAGCGTAATCGCTATATGAAAGGCATCTTTTCATGGCCTGGTTTTAAACAATCTACGCTGCAATTTGAACGTGATGCTCGCTTTTGCGGTGAAACAAAATGGAATTATTTAAAGCTGTTTGGGTTAGCGATGGATGGCATTACTTCGTTCTCAATCCGCCCATTACGCATAGCGACCGTTCTTGGTGCGCTGATTGCGTGCACTGCTTTTGTATACGGTTCAATTATTGTTACGAAAACAGTCATGTATGGTGAAGCTGTAAGTGGTTACCCATCCATGATGGTTGTGATGCTTGGCCTTGGTGGGATTCAACTATTGAGTATTGGGTTACTCGGTGAGTACATAGGTCGAATATTTATTGAAACGAAAGCAAGGCCGTTGTATCTCGTTCAATCAATTTCAGAACAGCCAGCGAAACAACATACCACTTTTTTAAAGGCGATGGCATGAAACTGAACGTTGACATCAAGCGTAATCACCTCTGGATTTTACTTGGCTTTGCACTTTTACTCAGATTACTTTCATTAGCCGCTTACCCATTAATGGATACGACCGAAGCTCGTTACGGTGAAATGGCAAGGTTGATGGTCGAAACTGGCAATTGGTTGACGCCACAATTTGATTACGGGATTCCTTTTTGGGGTAAACCACCGCTGTTTACATGGATGAGTGCTTACGGCATTCAAATTTTCGGGCTGAATGAATTTGCAGTAAGAGCACCGCATTGGTTGGCAGGAGTGGCCACCATTCTTCTGATTGCTTACATGGCGAGAAGAGTGGGTGTGAGTGGGTTAGTTTCCGGTATTGTGCTTGCTACTTGCGGTATCTTCTCGATTGCGGCTGGTGCCGTTATGACGGATATGGCACTAACCTTAGCGATGACGATTGCCATGGTCGGTTTTTACTTTTGCTGGCTCGACAACAAAGCAACAAAAGCGGGATTTGCATGGGGAATAATCGGGTTTTTAGGGCTGGCCATGGGACTACTGGCGAAAGGACCCGTAGCGATCGTTATTATGGGTATTGCAGTTTTACCTTGGCTTATACTTCAACATGGTTTTCTGAATGGATTTCGTGAACTTTGGCGTCGTTTCCCAATTGTCTTTGGTTCAGTTGCTATGCTGTGTGTGGCTTTACCTTGGTACATTTTAGCGGAACTGAAAACACCCGGTTTTATTGATTACTTCATTGTCGGGGAGCATTTTAAACGTTTCGTCGTTAGTGGATGGGAAGGCGATCTATACGGCTCTGCTCATGATGAAGTGAAGGGGATGATTTGGGTCTTCTGGCTACAAGCAGCGGCCCCTTGGTCTATTGTTCTACCGTTTTTAGCTTGGCGAAGACGAGCTATGATTAAAGAAGTCGGTACCACTCACCATGGGCTGTTTAGTTTTTTATTATGTTGGTTGATCTCTCCATTAGTACTCTTTACTGCGGCTGGAAATATTCTTCCTGCATACGTGTTACCAGGAATACCCGCTCTTGGTCTCATGATTGCTATGCTGATAAAAGAGAAAGATTTGAAGTGGTTTTCAGGAGTCGCATGTATTTTACCTGTAGTACTGATGATTGCACTATTGATGCTTAATCTCGGTAAAGCTGAGCGCAGAAGTGATCGCGTTATCTTTGAACAAATCCAAGACAGTGCGCCTGCTTTTTATGTAGGTAAACGACCATTCTCTGGCCAGTTTTATAGTCGAGGGCAGGCTAAACGATTTACCTCAAATCAGCAGATCTTTAACTTAGATCGTTTTTACCTCATTGGAAAGATGGAACCTGTTGAAACGCTTATTAAGGATTTATCGCTGAATTGTAGAATGGAATTTACCGCGGTATCTAAGCGTTCACTTTTTACCTGCATGAAGATTGAAAATGATACAACGACTGATTAAGTTTTCTGTAGTGGGAGGTATCGGCTTTATAGTCGATGCCACCATCTTTGCGACGTTGAATATATTCTTTCATTGGGATCTGATGCTGATTCGAACGATAGCTTTCATTGGTGCCGCTACAACGACTTGGCTAGGAAATCGAATCTATACATTTAGTGACGTTGAAGACGCTCCTCGTTTGCAGCAATGGAAAAAATTTATCCTAGCGGCATCTATTTCTGCGGTGCCTAACTTTGTGGTGTTTAAATTGAGCCTTGAGTGGATTGGACCCGATGGATGGTATGTCTATATCGCCTTAGTATTAGGTGTACTGGCGGGAATGATAAGTAACTTTTTATTGAGTTCTCGATGGGTGTTCAAGGCTTCAAGTTCGTGTTAGCAATTTAACGTTAAGTTATTTAATGTTACGGATACAAAAAAGCGCAGATTTCTCTGCGCTTTTTATTATTTATAGACCTGAAGTGAGCCCGCTTGCACCATTAACGATGTTTAGGCTTACGATTTCCTTTCGGTTTTGCATTTCCACCTTGGGGGTTTCCATTCGCTTTCGCTTGGTTAGAACCTTGAGGGCGTTGCTTGCTTCGGCTTGGATTTTCACCTTGTTGATTATTTGCCGAGTTACGCTGACCTGTCGGTTTACCGTTACCATTCTTACTTGGTGAATGGTTGTTTTTCGAATGACCATTTGGCGATTTACGCTCTTTTTCACCACCCAATCCTGGTTGACCTTTTGAGTGTTTAGTCGCAAAGCGGTTTGCACCATGTCGCCCTGTTTTACGGCGTTGTGCTGGAGTCTGTGTTTCTAAGTCTTCAGCAGGCACTAAACAGTGAGGCTTGTCACCAATTAAGTGTTTTTGCCCCATCTCAATCAGAGCTTCACGAATGATCGGCCAGTTTGCTGGATCATGGTAGCGCAATAGAGCCTTGTGTAATCGACGATGACGTTCCCCTTTAGGTACAGGGACGTCTTCGCGTTTTTTATATTTCACTCGTTTCAGTGGGTTGGTTTCTGAGTAGTACATTGACGTTGCGTTACACATCGGTGATGGGTAAAAGTTTTGTACTTGGTCACACTCAAAATTATTTTTCTTCAACCACTGAGCTAGATGAAGCATGTCTTCATCTTCTGTTCCTGGGTGAGCCGAAATAAAGTATGGAATCAGGTACTGCTTCTTACCTGCTTCTTTACTGTACTTCTCAAACATCTCTTTGAAACGGTCATAGCTTCCCATGCCCGGTTTCATCATCAGATCCAATGGCCCTTTCTCTGTATGCTCAGGGGCAATTTTCAGATAGCCACCAACGTGATGAGTCACCAGTTCACGCACGTATTCCGGCGATTGAATCGCAAGGTCATAGCGAACGCCAGATGCAATCATGATACGTTTTATGCCTTTCACTTTACGAGCTTCACGATAAAGATCGATAGTGTGCTTATGATCGGTATTGAGCTTATTACAAATCACAGGGAAGACACATGAAGGACGGCGACAAGTCGCTTCTGCTTTAGGTATTGAACAGCCTAAACGGTACATGTTTGCGGTAGGGCCACCTAAATCCGAGATTGTGCCTGTGAAACCTGGAACTTTATCTCTGATCTCTTCCATCTCATTGATGATCGACTCTTGCGAGCGGTTTTGAATAATGCGTCCTTCATGCTCAGTAATTGAACAGAATGAACAGCCACCAAAACATCCACGCATGATATTGATCGATGTTTTGATCATCTCATAAGCTGGAATTTTAGCCCCGCGATACATAGGGTGCGGAACTCGAGCGAAGAATAGCCCAAACACATAATCCATCTCTTCAGTGGTAAGAGGAATAGGTGCTTGGTTAACCCACAATTCGCGATTAGCGTGGCGTTGAATCAGTGCTCGGCCAGAATGTGGGTTTGTTTCTAAGTGCATAATACGGCTAGCGTGAGCATATAGAATTCGGTCATTGTTCAGTTTTTCGAAAGGAGGCAAACGTATTGCTGTATTTTTCGAATCGTGGCGCGAAGGGCTTATGTAAATAGGTTTTGCTTCAACTTCAACAGGCTTATCTTGTGCCGATTGAGCATCTTTATTTGTTTCACACTGGGTTTCAACTTCGTATGGGTTAACCGGAACATAAGCGGTTTTCCCCGGCTTTTCTATACGAGAAGAGTCAATGATTTTAAAACCTTCCGGCTCCGCTGGTAAATTAACAGCCGTACCACGAATATTGGTCATATCCGCGATGGATTCGCCGTTTGCTAAGCGGTGAGCGATATCGACGAGGGCACGTTCTGCATTACCAAATAGAAGTATGTCTGCTTTTGCATCAAACAGAACTGAGCGACGGACTTTATCAGACCAGTAATCGTAGTGTGCGATACGACGCAAACTCGCTTCAATACCACCGAGTACGATAGGCGCTTCTTTATAAGCTTCGCGACAACGCTGTGAATAGACCAAAGTGGCACGATCTGGACGCTTACCGCCTTCATTATTTGGCGTGTAGGCATCATCATGGCGAAGTTTACGATCAGATGTATAGCGGTTGATCATCGAGTCCATGTTACCCGCAGTAATACCAAAAAATAGATTTGGCTTACCTAGCTTCATGAACGCGTCTTTATTGTCCCATTTAGGTTGAGCAATAATACCAACACGGAACCCTTGCGCTTCTAAAAGGCGTCCGATGATAGCCATTCCGAAGCTTGGGTGGTCGACATAAGCATCACCTGTGACAATGATAATGTCGCAGCTATCCCAACCTAGAGCATCCATCTCCTTTCTACTGGTAGGCAAAAAGGGTGCGGTTCCGTAGCACTCGGCCCAGTATTTTTTGTATTGATGAATAGGAGTGATATCGCTGTGCATATTTTGACCTCTGATCTTTGAGGCGGGAATTATAGCGATATGTGATGTGAGTAGCTAGTGGAACATCCCCCTTGATTTTCTGGGTGTTTTCTATCTTTGACTAATGCTAATAAGGTAGTGAATCTCATTCTTATTTGGAGGGTGGAATTCGCACACTTTAAAACAGCTTATGACTATAAAATAACGGTAAATGTGTTGATATGGGTGAGATATTAGCCAATTGCTGGGCTTTTCGCTGTTATTGAACATGGATGAAATAGAACCATTAGGAACTCACCCTTTTACTCTGATATGATCCGCCCCCTATAAAATCAAATTACGAAGCAATTGAGATGGTTGAGTCTATTCTAATGTCATTCGCGCCTATGTTGTTAGGTGCACAGCTAGTGTTAACCCTAGTTTTGGTCAAAGGCGATATATGCCCAGGTCAGCGAGGAAGAGTGCATAAAATGCTGCCTGCGATCGGTGTACTTTGGCTCGCAGTAGCTTCGATTAAGATTGAAGCTTTCTTAGTCGTGTTTGCGATATTCTATTTTTTCTCTAAGGTTCAGACCAATAAAACCCGCGATAAAGGGCCGTTATGGTTGCTTTATCTAGCGAACGGACTTGCACTCGCTTACGTTGGCATTGTTATCAGTGAGCAGCCATCAATCGCAGCATCGATTGTGAATTTTGCCTATATTGGAACATTAGGGGCGATCTTCGGTCAGTTGTTACTGTTGATTGCTCGCTCTCGATTGGACGCATTTCATCGTATTTTACCTGTCGCTGGCGTATTGAGCGGTATGCTGGTGGTGCTGGCGACCTTGTTGCACGCATACAGTCTCAATGAAGAGTCACTGGCTTTGGCGACACAAGGCTTATTAATAAGCTTTGCTCTACTTATCATCGGTATTGTTATTTGGTGCTGGCATCTATTTTTGTCTCAGTCTCCGAATAAGTTACAACTGACTCTTGCAAACCTTACTTTGTTGGCTGCAACCATTGGTTTACAGGGCTTTTTTATCGTTTGAGATAATTGCGAAATTTTTCATCATATTTCGCAAAAAGTCACATTATGACCTTAAAATTCGGTCTACGCTTAAAGTAACTAAATCCACTAGGAGCGTGATCATGGAATTGAGCAGTGTGGGAAGCCTAGACAGCAGTATTCTATTAGGCATTGTGAATGAAAAACTGCGTTTAGAGTGTGATAGCTTTGAAGAGCTAGTGAGTATGTATGAAATGGATGAACAGAATGTCGTCGGCAAACTTGATGGTTTGGGCTATCAATATGATCCATTGACCAATCAGTTTAAGTCCTACTAGTGAATCGAGCGTGATTCATTCGCTTCATTAAGTGCTTGCTTTTCAAAGTGCTAGCTTTCAAATTGAAACCAGTGATGCCGATAGAGCCCTCTCTCTATTGGCATCAATGGCTTTTATTGGCAAGCTATCTATTAGTAAACGTTCTACTGGCTAACTTTCTAATGGTAAACGTTATGTAGGTAGCTTTATTATTGATTAGGCTCGTGTTATGCCATTTTGATCCCATCAAGGTGGCTTTTGCATTGCTGGCGAGCGGTATTAAAAAAAGCTTGAAGGTAATGTTTATCTTTTTCTGCATTTCTTGTTGCCGCGAATAAACGTCTCCATAACCCTTCCCCTAAAGGTTTGCTGGTAATTAAACCTTGTCGAGAGAATTCACTGATAGCCCAGTTGGGTAATGCTGCGACGCCTAGCCCTGCGGATACCATCTGTACTAGCATCAACGTATTATCTGCTTGCTTCCATTTTGCGGGCTCAACGCCTGCGGGGCTCAGAAAATGTTTAACGACATCTAAGCGCTGTTTTTGAACGGGATAAGACAGCATCGTTTCATTGATGAGATCTTTGGGCTCGATGATCTCTTTATGGGCGAGCGGGGAGTGGGTAGAAGTAATCAAACGCATTTCGAAATCAAATAGTGGCTCATAGTGCACTTCAGATCGTGGTTGGATATCTGATGTGATCACCAAATCAAGCTCTCCCGCGAGCAGTGCTGGTAAAGGTTCAAAACCAAAGCCAGAAGAGAAGTCTAACGTGACACTTGGCCACGTAACTTGATACTCCTTAAGTGCAGGCATCAACCATTGAAAGCAAGAGTGGCACTCAATCGCCATGTGCAATCTACCATTTACATCTTCTTTCAAGCTTGCTAACTCATTTTCTGCTTTTGCCATCCTAGGCATTATGTCGTCAGCCAGTTTAAGCAAAATATCACCTTCAGACGTGAATTTTACCGGACGAGTCTTACGTAAAAAAAGCTGTCCACCAAGCCTCGCTTCCAAATCTTTGAGTTGATGAGACAGCGCAGACTGTGTCAGATGCAATGACGTCGCGGTTGCCGTTAACGAGCCCGTATCCCTTAGCGTTACTAATGTCCGTAAATGTTTTAGCTCTATCATGAGTGTCCCTCATATTCCTTAAGCTTTCTGAACGTTATCAATACTTTTACGTGATTGAATTACTTACATCAGAGTTCTTTCTCGCTGTTTATAAGACTTAAACTACGACTCTTTTTGTGAGTTGTAAACATCTAGATGGCTAAATGGATTAATTAAATTTAATGGGGAGCTGAGAAACATGAATTTAATTCATAAACAAAATGAATATTTGGAGGTTGTTCAATGAGTCGTTTGACGCGATAGTTTAGCCATCCAGACATCTTGAGTGCGTTAGGGTAGTCAAGTGAACTGAGCGAAATGACCTATTTAAGCGAATAATAAGGAATATTAAGATGGCTAGATTTGAAGCAGTAGAAAATAAAACAACCACTCACATTCTTGGCTACCCACGTATTGGCGAGAAGCGAGAACTGAAGTTTGCTTTAGAAAAATATTGGCGTGGCGAAATTGATCAAAACGGTTTGAAAGAACTAGGAAGCGAACTTAGGCTTCGTAACTGGAATACTCAGGCTGAGGCAAAACTCTCTTTTGCCACCGCGGGTGATTTTGCATGGTACGATCACGTTCTCACAACCACATTACTGCTTGGTCATGCGCCAAAACGACATGCTGGTGGAGAAGAGGGCGAAAAGGCATTTCCAGATCTGGATACTCTTTTCCGCGTTGGTCGTGGTCAGTCTCAAGTTGAGTGTGGCTGCTCCAATCATTCTGGTGAAGGCAATGCAGCATCTGATATGACAAAGTGGTTTAATACTAATTACCACTATATCGTGCCAGAATTCAGTAAAGATGACAGTTTTGAAGTGAGTTGGCCTCAGTTATTTGAAGAGGTAAGCCAAGCCATTAATGCTGGCCACAAAGTGAAGCCAGTGCTGTTAGGTCCGCTGACTTATTTGTATCTTGGTAAAGAGGTTGAAGAGGGATTTGATCGACTTACCTTATTGCCGAGATTGCTTACGGCTTATCAAACTATTCTAGCAAAACTCGCAAAACTAGGGGTGGAGTGGGTACAAATTGATGAACCAATTTTGTCGCTAGAGCTAGAAAAAGAGTGGCTGAACTCATTCAAACTTGCTTATCAAGTCCTACAAAGTGATGTGAAACTACTCTTAACCACCTACTTTGATTCGGTGTCAGATACCCTCGATAAAATCGTTGAACTGCCTGTCAATGGCCTGCATATTGATTTGTCTGCCGCACCAGAGCAACTTGATTATGTGGTTGAAAAATTACCGCAAGAGTGGGTACTTTCTGCGGGTGTGATTAACGGCCGAAATGTGTGGCGAGCCGATTTAGGTGCTGAATTAGCTCGTCTACAGCCAGTGAAAGATAAGCTGGGTGATAAGTTGTGGGTTGCGAGTTCTTGTTCATTACTTCATAGCCCGGTAGATCTTGAGCTAGAACAGAAACTGTCAGATGAAGTGAAGAGTTGGTTTGCATTTGCGAAGCAAAAAGTGACCGAAGTGAGCCTGTTAGGGGCGGCGCTTGATGGCGACCAAAACGCAATTCTAGCTTGTGAAACTTACAGTCAACCTATTGTTGCTCGTCGTACTGATGTGCATGTCAATAAACCCAAGGTGCAAGCTCGGTTGAATTCAATTACTAAGACTTTGGCTGAACGAAGCGCAGCATACCCTGAACGTGCAGCGCATCAAGCAGAGGTTCTTGGCCTTCCATTATTGCCGACCACAACCATAGGGTCATTTCCTCAAACCGGAGAAATTCGAATTCAGCGCAATGCGTATCGCACAGGGCAATTGACAGAAGCGGAGTACAACAGTGCGCTAAAAGGTCATATTGCTGATGCGGTTAAGCGCCAAGAAGCTTTGGATCTGGATGTTCTTGTTCATGGTGAAGCGGAACGTAACGATATGGTTGAGTACTTTGCTGAGAACCTTGAAGGCTTTCAAACGACTCAGTTTGGCTGGGTGCAAAGTTATGGTTCACGTTGCGTTAAACCGGCGATTGTCGTAGCAGACATCGAACGAGAAAAACCAATGACTGTCGAGTGGTCTACCTATGCGCAATCCTTAACATCAAAACAGATGAAAGGAATGCTAACCGGCCCTGTGACGATTTTGTGTTGGACTTTCCCTCGTGAAGATATTAGCCGAAAAGAGATTGCCCAACAATTGGCATTTGCGCTTCGTGATGAGGTTTCAGATCTTCAAGATGCAGGTATTAACATTATTCAAATTGACGAACCTGCAATCCGTGAAGGCTTGCCGTTGAAGAAGAGTGATCACGCAGAATACCTTGAGTGGGCTGTGGATGCGTTTAAGATTTCGGCGGCAAGTGCAAAACCAGAAACACAAATACATACTCATATGTGTTACAGCGAATTTAATGAGATCATTCAGTCAGTGGCCGATTTAGATGCCGATGTGATCACCATTGAAACATCACGATCGAATATGGAGTTGCTCAAAGCGTTTGAGGAATTTAACTATCCGAATGAAATTGGCCCTGGCGTCTATGACATTCATTCGCCAAACATTCCAACGCAAGAGTGGATTGAAGATCTGCTTCGTAAAGCGGCGGATAAAATCCCAGCAGAACGCTTATGGGCAAACCCTGACTGTGGTCTAAAAACCCGTAATTGGAAAGAGACAGAAGCGGCTCTCGCGAACCTCGTGTCAGCGGCGAAGAAATTGCGCGTAGAACTGGCTTAAAAGGTTCTGGGTTTGGTCAAAGGGGCGGTGGTAATTCTGTTTGTTCGTTAATTCGTTAGTATGAATGCTTAATGTGATACAAAAATGGAATGACCTAAAATAAAAAAGGTTGATACACATTCGCTATTTATATAGAGAATCGGTATCAACCTTTTCGTTTCATTGCATCAAACAGCCTACGTGAAATAGGCTCTATAAACTTTCACAGCGCTGCTGAGAGATAAGCTCATCGACCATCAACTGACCGCGAGAGTTTCTCAGCATAATTCGGTAACTCACACCTATCTCTAGGTTTTGAAGCACTTCAACATTATTGCAGTAATAATCCATGCTACTTTTTATGACGCTGTCGATTGGTTTCGCACCTTTCGCGTCGGTGTTATAGAGCATCATTAATTCAACCACACCATTTTTAGCCGACGCTCGCATGATTGAAAGCGGGCCTTGCTCAATCGGTAAACCAGCAGAAAGAACACTGGCTCGGCTTTGAGCGGTAAGCTCTATCATTCGTTGCTTTTCCTGTTCTTCGGTTGATGCGCAACCTGATAAAACAAGTAAAGAACTCATGAGAGCAATGGCTATACGAATTGTGGTCATCTAAAACACTTTTTTGAATGGTTTCACAATAACATTTTCATACACACCAGCACCGATGTAAGGATCGGCATCAGCCCATGTCTGAGCTTCGGCAAGGGAGTTGAATTGTGCGATAACAGTAGAACCAGTAAAACCCGCTTCACCCGGATTATCTGAATCGATGGCTGGCATAGGACCCGCAGTCAGTAGGCGGCCTTCATCTTGCAGTAGCTGTAAGCGTTCTAAATGCTGCGCGCGCACGCTCATACGTTTTTCTAAAGAGTTTTCTACGTCTTGTGAAAAGATGACATACCACATATTCAATATCCTTACTTTATGTCTGACTTCTATAAATGCTTATACAGCTAAGTTAGTCCGTTCAATGTACTGGAAGTTCACACCTTTAACCTCGAATTGAGCGCTATTTTGTGAATCTATCCTTGATTTACTGGGCGAGGGCGGCCTTCGCTGTCGATTGCAACATAATTAAATGTCGCTTCACAAACTTGGTATCGATCACCAATGCCATCAATCTTCACAGGTTTAATCCAAACTTCAAGATTGACAGACATAGAAGTGCGGCCAATTCGAGTACATTCACCGTAACAACACACCACATCACCAACGCTCACTGGTTGTTTAAAAGTGATACTTGATACTGATACGGTAACAACACGGCCGCAAGAAATTTCTTTTGCCAGAATAGCACCTGCGAGATCGAGCTGTGACATGATCCAACCACCGAAAATATCACCGTTAGCATTAGTATCAGCAGGCATAGCAAGTGTACGAAGAAGAAGTTGGCCTTTTGGCGAGTTGATTTCTTGAGTCATGTTTAGAGGGTTCCGAAACGACAAACGAATCAGCGACCAATACGGTCGCTGAAAATTTAATGGCGGGATTATATCAAAAATAATCTATTGATCACCTAATGATAAAGCTTAACCATCATTTTTATCATTAGATGCCTGGTCTTCCGGTAGCTGTTGATCTTTTGGCAGATGCTTATAGATATAAACACCAGTTAATAAGGTAAACGCGAAGGTTGCAGCAAGTAGGCCGAATACTTTGAAATTGACCCATACATCGAGTGGTAAGCTAAATGCAACATAGACGTTCAATGCTGCACAGAAGCTAAAGAAAACAACCCATGCCCAGTTAATTTTGTTCCAGACTGAATCAGGAAGCGTAATCTCTTTGCCTAGCATCCCTTTGATTGCCGATTTGCCTATCATATGGCTGATCAAAAGCCCAAGCGCAAAAAGAGTGTAAACAATCGTCACTTTCCATTTGATGAAGTTTTCATCATGCAGGAAGATCGTCATGCCACCAAATATGGCCACCATTAAAAAGGTGATGACTTGCATCTTTTCAACTTTTTTGTAGATGAAGTAAGTAATAGCAATCTGAATTGCTGATGCCACAATTAATGCGCCAGTTGCGGTATAGATGTCATACATCTTGTAAAGGGCGAAAAATATTATTAGTGGAATAAAATCAATTATTTGCTTCATGTTGCAAGATATATCCTATTTAAGTAATTGGGCACAGTCTAACGAAAAGTGCCCCAATGCAAAACAGATAGTGACAATTGGATACAAAAAATAAGCAAAGATAGTTATTTCATCATACTTGTAGATTGGAATTGTGGGATTAACCCTTTTATATCTTCCAAGTAACCTTCGCTTCGTAAGTTCTCAACAGTCGAGTGAAGCTCTTCACAACTCATCGCAAAGCATGAAGATTTTCCTGTCATCAAGTCTAAGTATTGATGGTATTCACTTTCAGTAAAGTGACCAATTCTGTCTAGTAGCAGGGCTTTGATTCCGTGATGGATGAGCCCGTAGTATGTGTGTCTTTGAACAGTCATAACTTGTACTCCATGTCTGAGTAGTTTGTCAGCAATTTCGATACTGGTCACTACTGTGTATGAAGAATAACTAGCAAAACAAATGCCAAAGTTTTAACGCTATTTTATCGCTTTTATGCCACAAATACTCAATTTGAAAATCAATTTGAATATTTGGCATCCCTCACCATTTACTGTTCCTCTCATTGTCTAAGACGTCTGTTTTTCATCTGCTTTAATGGTATGAAATCCAGACCAAATTCGAGTAAAGGTTGTGATCCAGCAAAGCGCTGAAAACACATAAGCGATATTTGCAAATTGAGAAGGAAATAAACAGAACAACACAAAACAGCCAATAGTTTCTGTTCCTTCAGTTAATCCGCTCATGTAATAGAGGGACTTATTACTATAGACCGGATTATTAATGTTTCTCTTTCCTGCCATAACAGCAAAAGCGAGAAAACTACTGCCGGTGCCAATGAACGAAAAGATAAGCAGAGCGCCAGCAATAGCGTTTTGATCGGGGTTTGCCAGTACAAAGCCGAACGGAACAAGCGAATAAAATAAAAAATCTAAACTGATATCTAAGAAGCCACCAGAGTCTGTGATCCCTTGAATTCTCGCAAGAGCCCCGTCTAAACCATCGAAGATTCGATTGATAACAATGAACAACAAGGCCCACTGATACTGCTGAAAAAGTAGAGCAGGAAAGGCTAAACAACCGAAAGCGAAGCCAGCAACCGTGATTTGATTGGCGGTAAGCCCTGCGGTATTCGCGTACTTAGCCGCGAAGGTGAGGGGTTGGCGAATGATTTGGATACTAAAGCGATCAAGCATGACTATCTCCCCATGGCCACGTTAAGCACTGGCTATTTGGTGGTACATCGTCACTGTCATGCGTCACCATTATTGTTGGTATATTGGCGTGTTTAAGCTGCGTAAATACCCAATCACGAAACTGAACTCTTAGCTCTTTATCTAATTTACTGAATGGTTCATCTAATAATGCCAGTTTGGGTTGAGCCAATAACATGCGTACTAAACTGACCCTTGCTCGCTGCCCACCAGAAATTTGGTCGGGGAGTGCATGGGCAAGTTCTAATAGACCCACTTTGTCTAAAGCCGCCATGGCAGCATCTTTACGCTCGTTTCCTTTGATTCTATTTGGCAGTGCAAACGCAAGGTTTTCCCAAATGTTAAGGTGCGGGAAAAGGAGGTCTTCTTGAAATAGAATCCCCACTTGGCGCTTGTGTGGTGGTAGATCGCCAATAGTGTTACCACAAAGCGCTATCGTGCCTTGTGCCGTGAAATCGGGAGATAGATGACCTGCAATAGCGCTTAATAACGTTGATTTCCCACAGCCACTTGGACCCATTAAGGTTAATACTTCTCCAGCTTTAACTTGGGTCGAGATGACAGGAAATAGCAGATCGCCTTTATGTTTAGATATGGCGAGGTTTTTTATGCATAGAGTCATGTTTTAATGGCTTCCGAACAATTTGAGGTTGCTGATGGTGAGATCGCGTTTTAGCGAGATGAAGGCGGCTTACAAGCACCGCAAAAGAGAAGAAAATAAACGGCAGAAGAGCTTGCCACATGGCATAAATAGCAGTGACACGTCGATCATAGCCGCTAGCTAAAGCAACCGCTTCCGTTGTTAAGGTCGAAATTCTGCCTGCTCCCAGCATGAGAGTCGGCAAATATTGCGCTAGGCTGACACTCATACCGACTGCCCAAGCAAACATGATGGCAGGGAAAAGAATAGGCGCTTTGATTTTTAGCCACACATGCAGTGGCGTTTTTCCTAAACTTAGAGCCGCTTGTGAGATACGAGGATCGTAACTGCGCCAGGGGCCGTCTAGGGCTAAAAAAACGAAAGGAAACGCAAAGAAGATATGTGACCATGTCACCCAAAAGAAATAGGCATCGCCAGAAAAGTAGAGTGTGGTGATCTGAATGCCGAATAAAATGGAGAGTTGAGGCACCAGCATAGGGATAGCAATCACAATGCCCGGCACATGCCAGCGATTTTTTTCTCGGTATTCATGACAAATAATGGCGAAAAATAGGGCGATGGTTGCGGCGAGTATGGCAATGAGAGTGCTATCAACGATGGTAGGCACCACGTTTTGCCACTCAGTCATCCAAAATCGAGTGCTTAGTTGCGTTGGGAATAGGTCAGGGAATCGCCAGCGTTGAGCAAAACTCCAGAGCAGCATGAGAGGCAGCGTCATGATACTGATGCTAGCTAAACCTATGAATAGGCTAAGGCCCGGAAAGCTTACGCCAGAACGGCCTGATACTTGCCAATGTCTGCTGTAGCTGGTCACGAGGTGCTCGACTAACCGAGCAAAGCCAATCAGCACTAGCGTAAGAGCAAATAACAACATCGCCCCTGCACCTGCTCGGGGTAGCAAGCTCAAGTCTGGATCACTAAACCACTGCCACACTAATACCGCAAATGTTGGCGGGTTGGTTGGGCCCACAATCAAACCCACATCAACGACGGACGCACTGTAAGCAATAATCGCCATCATCGGGAAGCGAATTTTGGTGAGCCATTGTGGTAATACACACTTCCACCACATTTGGGCAGGTGTGTAACCTAAACTACTGGCTACTTTGTGAGTTTGGTCGATCTTAAGTTGCTGAATGATGGGAATGCTCATAAGCAGCAGAAAAGGAACCTCTTTGATGACCAGAACCAAGGTTAGTCCCAGAGCGTAAGCGTTTTTAATGAGCCAACTCTGAGAGGAAGGGGCACTGATGAAAGGTAGCCACTGAGCTAAAGGCTCAATCAAGCGAGCAAGCATTCCGGTAGGTGAGAAAAGGAACGCAAAACCGATGGCAAACGCAACATGTGGCATTGCCAGTAGTGGAGAAAGGAGGTTCTCTATTTTTTTCCAGGCAGTACTTTGCCAACTATTTTGTAGGATGGCGAAAGTGATCAAGCAAGTGAGAAGACTGCTCGTAAGAGTACTGAAAACGGTTAAGCCTAAAGATTGCGCGCTGCCACTCCATTGAAAAACCGCTAGATAGCCGTTAAGCGAAACTTGGCTCAGACCTATCGCAGGAATGTAGCCAAGTGACGATAAAATCACCCCGACAATACCTGGAGCGATAGGCACAATACATATCGTCATGATCAGTATGTAAAGCCCCCTTAACATTGAGGGCCTAACTGAATTATTAATGGTGCGTTAATCGTTTTAATTAAGATGATAGTGATGACCTATTTTATTTTCCGTAGCGTTTAAGCCACTCTTTTTCCAGTGCAACTTGCCAACTTGGATGCGGCTCAGCAACTGACTTGAATAGTTTGGTATTTTTCGCACTGCCTGTTAAATATTGCGACTGTAGGATAGATGGATCGCCCCAAATATTCAGGTCGCCTTTGCGTGATTGTGCTTCTGGGCTTAAAAGGAAGTTAATAGCAACTTGAGCCCCTTCTTTTGCTGAAGCATTCCATGGAATAGCCAAAAAGTGAATATTACTCAGAGCGCCCGCCTCGAAAGCGTATGCTTGAGTCGTCTCTGCTAACTTACCGCTCGCTTGAGCAGAGAAAACACCATTTGGATTAAACGTGATCGCGAGATCGATCTGATCATCATCAAGGAGTTGAAGCATTTCTGATGATCCAGCAGGAAACTGCTTACCTTGACGCCAAGCGGTTTTGTGTAATTCGTCTAGGTATTTCCATAGCGAAGCGGTAACAAGAGGGAAATCGGCATCATTAACTGGCTTTTGAAGTGTCGCATCGTTACGAGTCAGTTCAATAAGCAGCGCTTTCAGAAAGCTTGTCCCATGAAACTCAGGTGGTTTTGGGTAAGCGATACGATTAGGAAAGGCCTTGCTGTAGCTGAGTAACTCACTAAAAGAAGAAGGAGGATTATTTAATGTTGCTTGGTCGTGAATAAATACCAGTTGACCAATTCCCCACGGCGCTTCTAGCCCATCGGTTGGTTCAGAAAAGTCAAAATCAACAGGGAAATCTTGGTTTACATACTCCCAACTCGGTAAAGTGTTAACGAAAGGACCAAAGAGTAGATTACTGTTTTTCATCGACTTAAAGTTTTCGCCGTTAATCCATACCATGTCGACACTGCCGCCATCACTCTTTCCTGCTGTTTTTTCTGCCAATAAACGAGCTGTCGTTTCTGATATGTCTGCCACTTTCACATGTTTAAAAGTGATGCCATAGCGACTGTTTAGCTCTTGTCCAGCCCAACGTAAATACTGGTTGATTTCTTGGCTTCCACCCCAAGCATGAAAATAGACCACTTGGCCTTCCGCTTTTGCTTCAATTTCTTGCCATGATGCGGCATGGGACGACAGAGAGAGTAGGGATGTACAAAGGAGCAAAAAAAATCGTTTCATAATGTCAAAAATCCATTTTAGTTAAACGGCAACAGTGCGTTTAAGTATTGTTGTAATTTATTGTATGGCAAGTTAATGATTTTGTAATGTTATCTCTGTTTAAGACCTGTTACCAAGGAAAAAACTTTCATAGTTTGACTGTTTTTAATTAGTTAGCCTGTTTTGGTCGGATAAAAGGGGACAATTAGAGTGGGAGTGTTTGAATTCGTGACATTATTTTCGGTTAATTGCGAATAAAAAAAGCTGCTCAAAATAGAGCAGCTTTTTATGACAATTAAGCTTTTGAGCTTAGGTTTAAGCTTGTTGTTTCTCTAGTTCTGCTTTCACAACGTCATCTTCAATTAATGAATCAACGATAACAGCACAAGCAGCATCACCAGTGATGTTTAGTGCAGTACGGATCATATCGAAAATACGGTCAAGAGCGAACAATAGCGGTAGACCTTCGATTGGAATGCCAGCAGCAAGTAGTACAGCTACAACTAGGAACGAAGGTCCAGGAACGCCCGCTTGACCAACAGCACCCAGTGTTGAAGTTATGATGATTGCGATGTATGCGCCCATCGAAAGGTCGATGTTGAATAGCTGTGCAAAGAAAATCGCAACAAGGCCGTAGTAGATTGCGTTGCCCGACATATTAATGGTGGCACCAAGAGGAAGAACAAAAGATGCTGTTGAGTTACGCACGCCTAGCTCTTTTTCGCAGGTTTCCATTGTTACTGGAAGTGTCGCCATTGAAGATGCAGTTGACAGAGCAACGGCTTGAGGTTTCTTCATTGCGGTTAAGAATTTCTTCGCAGACGTCTTAGTGAATATTTGGATCATTAGCGGGTAAGCAACAAAACCAAAGATTAAGATAGCAGCAACATAAACGACGAACAGTTTGAATACGACCATCAGTGCGCCGAAACCAAATGTGCCGACAGCTTCAGCCATAAGACCAAACACACCCAGTGGAGCGATGATCATCACTTTGTTGATCATCCATACCATTGCATCAACGATTGCGTTCACGCCATTGATAATTGGCTCACGTTTCTCTTTTGCTTGCTTCGAGATAGCGATACCAAAAAATAGGCAGAAAACAAGAATTTGAAGAATGTTAGCTTCGTTCAGTGATTGGAAAACGTTGGTTGGGATCATACCAGTGATGGTAGCCCAAAAAGTAGGTAGTTCACCTTTAGAAGCGTATTCAGCAGAGAACATGCCTTCGACGCCAGATACGTCGATACCACGTCCTGGTTCGAAAACCTCACCCATAATTAGAGCAAGTGTCACCGCAAGAGCTGATGTCAAAGCGAAGTAACCAAGAGTAGTCACACCAACTTTACCAGCAGAAGAGCTATTACCTAGACCAGCAGCACCAGAAATAAGTGCAACTGCGACTAAAGGTATAACCAGCATTTTGATTAAATTAATAAAGATTGCGCCTAGTGGAGCAAAGATTGTCGCGCTTTCACCCATCATGGCACCAACGGCAGTACCAATGATCATAGCGATGACAACTTGGACACCGATGTTGCTTAATAAATTGTTTTGTTTTAACACTTCCATAACCTCTGTGCTATTTAATTGTAATTTCCCAGTATTAGTCTCTACTGTACGGCATAGATGTGGACTAATATCTCGCAGTAGTTTTACACTTAATTTTCATATTTAGCAATGAGAGAACAATTGCGCATGGTCTCAAAGTGCTGTTTTATGTACCGTTGGGTTAAATTGCACACGCTGGCAACCGATTGCTGAGGTTTGTGCCACATTGTTTATGTGTTTTATTTATAAAGTGAATGCTAGCTATATGAATTGTGAATTATGAAAACAAGTGGATTGTTAACACTTGTGAGGGGATGGTGGGGGTTGGTTTTTAGATCTTAAATTTAACAACATTTTGTGTTGAATGTTATTTTTTGAGTCGGTGATTGTTATTGTGTTATGGGCGAGGAGAGTAAAAAAAGAGCACGAAATCGTACTCTTTTTGTTCAAGTCGTGTGTAAGTCAGATCCAGGATTCAGATCATTATTTCACCTACTGTTTATCTTTGAGTTGCCGCTTTCATTGAGGAGACAAAGCTCGAAAGCTGGCTAAGCATCTTCTCTGGCTGTTCAAGGTGACTCTCAATAATTTTAACGACAGCTGACCCAGAGATTGCGCCTGCTGCTCCAGCTTGAATGGCCTCTTGAACCTGTTCAGGCTGCGATATACCAAAGCCAAGTAGGGCTGGTGGTGCGTCAAATGTATTGAGGCGCTCTAATAAAGCCGTAACAGGCATATTCGCTTTGGTTTCTGCTCCTGTTACCCCTGAACGTGAAAGTAGGTAAGTGTAGCCACCCCCAAGGTCAGATACCGATTTCAGAGTTTCATTACTTGCTGTCGGTGGGGCGATAAAAATCGGATGCACACCATGTTTTTCAGCAGCTGCGACGAACTCGGCACTCTCATTGGTAGGAACATCTGCGATTAATACAGAATCAACTCCCGCCTCAGCGCATCGTTGATAGAAATTCTCGATTCCACCCGCAAATACAAGGTTAGCGTACATCAATAAGCCGATTGGAAGATCTGGATGTTGAGCTCTGATTTTTGCGATCAGGTCAAAACAGATACTTGGAGTGGTTTTTGACTCTAAAGCTCGGATGTTCGCCCCTTGAATGGTTGGCCCGTCTGCAAGAGGATCTGAGAATGGAATGCCAAGCTCCAGCGCATCTGCACCCGATTCAACCAGTGTTTGCATGATCTGCAAAGAGAGCTCTGGGCTTGGATCGCCAATAGTGACGAAAGGAACAAAAGCGCCTTGTTGTTTGTCAGCTAAGCGCTGAAATAGTGTTTGATAGCGATCCATTATAGCGCTCCTTCTTTGTTGTCTGCTTTATTTGCAGCTTGTTGTTCAAGAATGTCATGTACAGTGAAAATGTCTTTATCTCCACGTCCTGAAAGGTTAACGACAAGCAATTGCTCTTTTTCTGGTTCGTCTTGAGCCATCTTGATTGCGTAAGCCAAAGCATGTGCTGATTCTAGTGCTGGAATAATTCCCTCTTTACGAGCTAATAGCTGAAACGTCTCTAGTGCTTCATCATCGGTAATGGATTCATACTGCGCTCGACCAATCGAGTTTAAGTAGGCGTGCTGTGGGCCAACAGATGGAAAATCAAGCCCGGCAGATACTGAGTATGACTCTTCTACTTGACCGTTAGGATCTTGCATCAAAGGCGATTTCATACCGAAGAAAATACCTGTTTTACCGTGTTTTAGAGGCGCGCCATGTTGGTCGGTATCGATACCTTTACCCGCGGGTTCAACCCCAATTAAGCGTACATTTTCTTCTTCAATGAAGTCTGCAAACATGCCAATCGCGTTCGAACCACCGCCGACACAAGCAATAACCGCATCAGGCAGACGACCTTCGCGAGCTAGGATTTGGTTCTTCGTCTCTTCGCCAATCATGTGTTGGAATTCACGGACAATGGTTGGGAAAGGGTGAGGGCCCGCAGCAGTACCTAATAAGTAGTGAGCTTCTTCATAGCTTGCAGACCAATCACGCAGTGCTTCGTTACACGCGTCTTTTAAGGTTGCAGAGCCTGAATGAACAGGAATGACTTCCGCTCCCATTAATTTCATACGGAACACGTTAGGACTCTGACGTTCCACATCTTTTGCACCCATGTAAACTCGGCATTTTAGATCAAGCAGCGCACACGCTAGAGCAGTGGCAACACCGTGTTGACCAGCACCCGTCTCTGCGATGATCTCTTTTTTACCCATACGTTTCGCAAGTAACGCTTGGCCTAATACTTGGTTGGTTTTATGAGCGCCACCATGGAGCAAATCTTCACGTTTTAGATAAAGTTTTGTTTTTGTGCCCTTAGTCAAATTACGAGTTAGGGTGAGTGCGGTTGGGCGACCTGCATACTCTTGCAATAGCGTCATGAATTCAGATTGAAATTCAGGATCTTTTTGAGCATCAATAAAAGCTTGCTCCAGTTGGTCCAGTGCAGGTACTAAGATTTGTGGTACGTATTGTCCACCGTATTCGCCAAAATAAGCATCAAGTTTCGCCATGATTACATCCCTTTTTTATCTTTTTGTTGCTGACATATCGGTTGGTATTGTTAATACATCAGCATTTAATTTGGTTGATTTGCTATTTATTCGTTCTTGAGAACTCGTTTTACTGCTCAGTATTGCTACGGATTCAGTTGTGGTTAATACGCTCGAACTTCAGCAAACGCATGTTGTAGCTTTTGACTGTCTTTTGTTCCCGGTTGTGATTCCACGCCAGAGTTGAAATCCAAACCTAAACAGCCCAATGCTGCTGCTTGTCTTGCGTTTTGTGGCGATAATCCGCCCGCCAACATAATGTTGTTTGTGTCATCAATGAGTTCCCAATCGAAACTCACTCCTGTTCCACCAGATTGATTGCCGACTTTGGCATCCAATAAATGACGGTCAATGTGAGAGGCGAGTAAGCTAGGCATCGTTTCAGCAACGCCATAGGCTTTCCAAATCTCAGTTGAGGACGGTAGTAAAGCTTTCAATGCGTCGACATAGTGTTGATCTTCCTCACCATGCAGTTGCACCGCGCTTAACCCAAGCTCAATGGCATAAGATGAGACTTGCTCAATAGATTGGTTTTGGAAAACACCCACATATTTAAGTGGTGCACCGCTCATTACGATTCGGGCTGATTCCGGATTCACAAAGCGTTTGGATGCCTCGACAAAAATAAGACCACCAAAGACGGAACCTGCTTGATAAGCTTTGGCTGCGTCGTCGGGATGAGTTAATCCACACACTTTATTTTCGCCTAGAGTGACACTTCTGACGGCTAATTCAATGTCATCTTCAGCCATAATAGAGCTGCCGATAAGGAAGCCAGACGCAAACTCGGAGAGTTCTCGAACTTGCTGGTGGGTATAAATACCCGATTCCGAAATGATGGTGGTGCCTTTAGGAAGTAATGGCGCTAACTCTTTGGTGCGATTCAAGTCTGTTGATAGGTCGCGTAAGTTACGGTTGTTAATTCCAATCACTTTCGCTTTCAGTGCAACCGCGCGTTCAAGTTCTTCTTCATTGCTGACTTCTGTTAAAATGCCTAGCCCTAGTGAATGAGCCACTTCTGCAAGTTCACGGTATTGATGATCATTAAGTACGGACAACATCAGTAAAATGGCATCAGCACTATAATGGCGAGCGAGATAGACTTGGTAGATATCAACCATGAAGTCTTTACACAAAATAGGTTGTGTGACCTGATTACGAACTTGGGGTAAAAAATCGAAATTACCTTGGAAGTATTTCTCATCGGTCAAAATTGAGATTGCACTGGCGTGGTTGTTATAAACCGAGGCAATGTAATCAAGGTCAAAGTTATCGCGAATTAACCCTTTAGAAGGCGATGCTTTTTTACATTCCAGTATAAAGGCCGCTTTATCACCAGAGAGCGCCGCGTAGAAATCTCGGTCGGATGGAACCAACGATGCTTTAAAGCTTTCTAGAGGTTGAGACTGTTTTCTCGCCTCAATCCATTTGTGTTTGTCGTTGACAATTTTTACCAGCACTTCAGCCATCTCGGTATTTTCAATAGAGATGTGCTCTGAAAGTTGTTCTGCTTTGGCTTCTGATCTCGATGTCATCTATTTATCCTCGTTGCGCGAGTTGTTGTACTAGCTCAAAGGCTTTGCCTGAATTCATTACCTCAATCGCATGTTGGGTATTTGCTTTGAGATCTTCTCGTCCAAATAGGCGCAGTAATAGAGCGACATTGGCAGCAACGGCACCTAATTGAGCATCGGTTCCTTTGCCTGTCAGCATGTCGGTAATGATTGCGCGATTCTCTTCTGGCTCTCCACCTTTAATGGCGTCAAGCGGGTAAGTTTCTAATCCAAAATCTTCGGGCTGAAGTGTGTACTCTGTGATTTTTCCATCTTTGATTTCAGCTACTAAGGTTTCGCCATGAATCGCGACTTCATCTAGGCCACTACCATGTACTACTGCCGCTCGTTTCATTCCCATTTGTAGCATGGTTTCCGCGATAGGACGAACCAGTGACGTATCATAGACGCCCATTAACTCGATGTTAGGACGAGCAGGGTTGATCAATGGCCCTAAAATATTAAAGAGAGTGCGCGTTTTCATGGTTTGACGAACAGGCATCGCGTGACGGATGCCACCGTGGTATTGCGGTGCGAACAAGAAAGCGACACCAAGATCATCGACGGCTTTACGGGTGTCTTCTGCGCTCATCGCAAGGTTGATACCAAATGAGTCAAGTAGATCCGATGATCCAGATTTACTTGATACGCCACGGTTGCCATGTTTTGCGATTTTTACGCCACATGCCGCCGCGACAAACGCAGCAGTGGTTGAAATATTAATGGTGTTTGAACCGTCGCCACCTGTGCCAACGATGTCGGCGAAGTCATAATCAGGGCGAGGGAAAGGGCTCGCATTGGCAAGTAGCGCTTTTGCGGCACCTGCGATTTCATCTGGTGTCTCGCCTTTTATTTTTAGAGCCGTAAGAGCTGCCGCCATCAGAATTGGGTCTAATTCACCTTGAATAATGACATCAAAAAGCTGGTGGCTCTCTTGCTGAGTCAAAGATTGTTGGTCGTACAATTTGTTGATGATGCTTTCCATTGTTGATTCCATAATTTTTTCCTCTAAATCCGTTTAGGCGTGTGTTTCGTCTAAAGCCCATTCAATTGCGTTGGAAAGCAGTGTTGCTCCGTAAGTCGTCATAATTGATTCTGGGTGAAACTGAAAGCCGCAAATTTTGTCTTGTTCATGAACCACTGACATTACTAAACCATCCACTTCGGCGGTAATGGTTAATGTTGGTGGCACATGAGTTGCCACGAGTGAGTGATAACGCGCAATCGCAAGTGGAGAGGGTAAACCTTGATAGGTCGAGTGATTGCTGTGTTCCATCATCGAAACCTTACCATGGATGATTTCACCTGCGCCCGCAACTGTGCCGCCATAAGCTTCAACAATGGCTTGGTGTCCAAGGCAGATACCAATCATCGGCACTTTGCCTTTTAGTGCTGTGATCAGTTCAGGCATACAACCCGCTTCTGATGGTGCGCCAGGGCCCGGTGACAATAAAACCAGTGGGTTATCGAGTTGATTAACGGCTTCTGCTATCACCGTAGCGGCAATGTTGTTTCGATAAATAGTCACTTGATGACCTAGTGAGCGGAATTGATCAACTAGGTTATAAGTAAAGGAGTCGAAGTTATCGACAAAGACGATATTAGCCATGCTTATGACTCCTGCTGTTGGAGGTTTTTAGATGCGACTTCTGGTTTGCGGTGTGCATCTTGAATGGCAGAAATGACAGCTTGAGCTTTGCCGCGAGTTTCGTCTGCTTCTGCTTGTGGGTCGGAATCAAACACCACGCCAGCTCCCGCTTGAACTTGTGCCATTCCGTTTTCAACATAAGCCGAACGAATCACAATGCAGGTATCTAAATCGCCTTCACCGGTTAAGTAACCAACAGCACCACCGTAACTGCCTCGACGAGCTTGTTCGACATCACGAATCAATTGCATTGCTCTGATCTTAGGTGCGCCAGTCAGCGTTCCCATGTTCATGCACGCTTGATAGGCATGAAGAGCATCAAGATCTTCTCTTAGTTGCCCAACCACGCGAGAAACGAGATGCATGACGTGGCTATAGCGGTCTACTTTGAGTAAGTCAGCAACATGACGAGTGCCAGCGGCGCTGATTCTTGCTACATCGTTACGAGCTAAATCGACCAACATCATGTGTTCAGCGTTCTCTTTTTTGTCTGTGCGAAGTTCAAGTTCTATTCGACTGTCTAAGTCAAAATTGATACTGCCATTTGCATGTTTTCCGCGTCGACGAGTTCCGGCTATTGGGTAGATTTCAACTTGGTTTGTGTCTGTTTCGTATTTCAATGCGCTTTCTGGTGATGCCCCGAAAAGGGTAAATAGCTCATCTTGCATATAGAACATGTAAGGGCTTGGATTACTCTCTTTTAATGCTTTGTATGCAGCAAGGGGAGAAGGGCAAGGGAGAGTAAAACGGCGTGAAGGCACAACTTGGAACACATCACCTTTCACAACAAACTCTTTTAAATCACGAACGGTTTGACAGAAATCTTCATCACTGACGCTTGGAACCGCATCAGTGCACTCAACGGTTTGAGCAGCAGGTAGATTTGCTAGAGATTGGCATTGGTGATTAATCTGCTCTAGGCGCTGCTCAAGTTGACATTTTTCTACCTGAGTAGCTTCAAATAGACTAGCTTGAAGTGAGCAGGATTCTGTTTGATGATCGACGATCATCAAGGTTTCAGCCACGTAGAAGACATAATCTGGACACTGGTTCGTTGCTTTCGCATTGCCAAGAGGTTCAAAGCTTGCGACTAAATCATAAGCGAATAGGCCACCAATGAAGATCGCATGTTTGTCTTGGTTCTCTAAGTTGAAACTGTGTTGCACTAAGCGCAGAGCATCAAATGAAGACGCTTCTCTTAGGCGACTGTCCTCATCTAGGCAGAGGTTATTCGTTGAATCATCAGAAGCGTTATCATCTTGGTAGATAATAGTAAGCGTATTCTCTTCAAGTTGGGATGAGATGTGTTGATGGATGTTACGCGCTAAGTGTTTAATTAGGTTACGCCCATTGTCTGTTAGGGCATTAAATACAACCTTGTGCCCATGACAGACAATTCGAACCGCTGCGTCAATCAGTAATAGGCTTTTAAGATTCTGTTTTGAATCAATCTCAGCAGACTCAAGTAAAAGACTGTCGGTTTTGTTTTCACATAATGTATGGAATAGACGAGTTGGATCTTGAGCATACGGAATAGAGGTATGCAAGACGTCGATTTTTCCTAGCTTCTTAATTTCAATGGCCTTGTTCACAAGACCTCCTTGAGTAATATTTATTAATTCTTCCTGCCTACATAGTCGCATAAAGCGAGAACGCACCCAATCTGCAATCTTCCGATATCGATGTTTTATTGTTCAGTTGAGTGTGAGATGTACAGCAAAATAAAAAGCCCGCTCATTGAGCGGGCTAAATGTATAGATTTTATTAATTAAAAGTATACGTTAGCCCACCAAGAACTTGTCCAAGTGCGCCACCAACTAAGATCAGCTGCATTAACTGAAAGTTTGTCTTTATGGTTTTGGTTAAATTCTTGTAACATAGTGAACCCAAAAAATGATTTAGTGTATTTGCGTACTAGTTAACTGGTGCGGAGGTAAAAAGTCAAGCCGAAAAGTAATGAATAATGAGAATAGATCTACACAGTCACACAACCGCTTCTGATGGTCGGTTTTCACCTAGCGAATTAATCGATCGCGCTTTGGGCTTTAATATCGAAGTGTTGGCGATCACAGATCACGATACTTTGGATGGTTTGCCGGTTGCGCATCGTTATATTGAAGACAACCAACTACCGATTCAATTGATTAATGGCATTGAAATTTCGACGGTTTGGCAAAATAAAGATATTCATATTGTTGGATTGAATGTTGACCCTAATTCCGCGGAACTTGCGGCGCTTATTGAGCGCCAAAAAGCGCATCGAGTTTCACGTGCTGCGTTAATTGCAGAGCGATTGAGTAAGGCAACACGTGAAGGTGTGCTTGAAGAGGTGCAAGCTATTGCGGGAGACGCTCCTGTTACGCGCGCTCATTTTGCTAAATGGTTAGTCGATAACGGCTACGCCAAAACAATGCAGCAAGTGTTCAAGAAATTTTTAACGCGGAATAATCCAGGTTATGTGCCACCGACATGGTGTTCAATGACGGATGCGGTAGAAGCGATTCATGCTGCTGGTGGGCAAGCTGTATTGGCTCACCCTGGGCGATATGGGTTGACTGCTAAGTGGGTTAAGCGTTTACTAAGCGCCTATGTTGAAGCGGGTGGGGATGCAATGGAAGTTGCTCAACCGCAACAAGCTCAGCAAGAAAGGCGCAACTTGGCGGATTATGCTATACAATACAAACTATTAGCTTCCCAAGGCAGCGACTTTCACTATCCATCACCTTGGATGGAGTTAGGAAGAAACCTCTGGCTCCCTTCTGGGGTTGAGCCAGTATGGCAAGATTGGGCTCTTATTGAGAAAGAAAAACCTTTAGAACAATAAGTACGCCACACAGATAGAGTCGAGAGACTCGATAATGAGGAATTACAATGAGCCAGTTTTTTTACGTACACCCTGAAAACCCTCAGGCTCGCTTGATCAGTCAAGCCGTAGCAATCATTCGTAATGGCGGGATTGTGGTCTATCCAACCGATTCCGGTTACGCATTGGGTTGTCAGTTAGAAAACAAACAAGCGTTAGAGCGTATTTGCCAAATTCGTCGTTTAGATAGCAAGCATAACTTCACGCTGTTATGTCGTGATCTTTCTGAAATTTCACTGTATGCACGAGTCGATAATACTGCATTCCGCTTATTGAAAAGCAATACCCCGGGGCCATACACCTTTATTTTTAAAGGGACTAAAGAAGTGCCGCGTCGTTTGATGAATGCAAAAAGAAAGACGATCGGTATTCGTATCCCTGACAATCAAATTGCCTTAGATCTTCTTGAAGCTCTTGGTGAACCTTTGATGTCTACGTCATTGATTCTTCCTGGTAATAGCCATACTGAATCCGATCCAGAAGAGATTCGTGACAGTCTGGAGCATGCCGTTGATGTGATCTTAAATGGTGGCTATTTAGGTGAGCAACCAACTACGGTTGTTGATTTTAGTGAAGACGATGTCACGATTTCACGTATTGGTGCTGGTGATACGGTACCGTTTGAATAAAACTGATTTGATAACGAGCATCTGCATTTGTCGAAATAACAGATGCTTTTTTTCATTGAATTTGCGATAATACGCGACCGCGATTCGATCGCAAAAATATTCATTCGACGTCTGTGAAGACGACAATTAGGTAGATAGTAGATAAATGAGCGAAAAAATACAGAAGGTTCTAGCACGCGCAGGTCACGGTTCTCGTCGTGAACTTGAAGCTTTGATTAAAGCGGGTCGTGTTAGTATTAATGGTCAAGTTGCTAAACTAGGTGAGCGCCTAGAAGACGAAAGTGCGGTTATCCGTATTGATGGTCATACTGTTTCTGGTAAAGCTTCGGAAGAAGTTGTATGTCGTGTACTTGCGTATTACAAACCGGAAGGGGAGTTGTGTACACGTAACGATCCTGAAGGTCGTCGTACCGTATTTGATCGCTTGCCAAAAATCCGTGGTTCTCGTTGGATTTCAGTGGGTCGTCTTGATGCGAACACTTCTGGTTTACTACTTTTTACAACGGATGGTGAACTTGCTAACCGTTTGATGCACCCTAGCCGTCAAGTTGAGCGTGAATACTTGGTTCGTGTTTTTGGTGAAATCAACGAAGACAAAGTTAAGAATGTAGTTCGCGGCGTTAAGCTTGAAGATGGTATGGCTCGTTTCGAAGATGTTGTTTATGCTGGCGGTGAAGGTATGAACCACACTTTCTATGTAGCAATCAACGAAGGTCGTAACCGTGAAGTTCGTCGTTTGTGGGAATCGCAAGATACCACGGTAAGCCGTCTTAAGCGTGTTCGTTATGGTGATATCTACTTAGATAAGAAATTACCTCGAGGCGGTTGGAAAGAGCTTGATCTAACAGAAGTTAACTACTTAAGAACATTAGTAGAACTTCCTGCTGAGAAAGAGACAATGCTTGATCTTGATGCGAACAATACTTCGCGTCAGCGTGAACGTTCTCGTAGTCAAAAAATTCGTCGCGCAGTTAAGCGTCACGAAGAGCGTGCAAATGCACCGAAAGGCCGCAGTAATCAGCAGAAACGTCAAAAACCGAATACTCGTGGTACGACAACAAATGAAGCTGGAGCACCACCGAAAGGTTCTGCAAACAAGGCGAAGCCGAAACCGGGTTCAAGAAAACCGAATAACGGCCGTCCAAGTAAGCCGAGTAAACCAAGAACTCGTATCTAGAGTTTCATGAGTTAAATAAAAAAACCTGCTTAATATGGCAGGTTTTTTTGTGCCTCAATAATGAGATTGATGCTCTTCAATTCATCGTTAACTTAGATCACTTATGGTTTGAAAAGTTATCGCCTTTCGCCATTCGATCGTAGAGGATTACGTTTACCGCAGCCGCAAGGTTCATGCAACCATTGGTCGGTACGTAGATGGTTTCACGACAAAAATCAGTGATCTCTTTTTTAAGCGTTCCATCTTCAGGGCCAAAAATATAAAAGGCACGAGGTGGATGCTTGTAGTCAGGAAGAGGTTTCGCCCCTTCGATTAAATCGACCGCAACAGGAACACAGCCCAAAGGAATAATATCTTTTAAGCTTTCAACTCCGATAAGAGGAATATCTAAATGCTGTTCTTTTGTATCAGTACAAAATTGTCTCGCGAGCTCGTAACGTGTTCCCGTGTAGAATACTGAATTTACGTCGTAACAACCCGCAGCGCGCATGACTGAACCGACGTTCTCTGGTGTTTTTGGATTGAATAGGCCAATGCAAGAGTAGCCTTTAGCTAAGGTGCCATTTGTTGCTTTTGTCATAATTGAAATCGAATGCTAAAGATAAGTAAAACAGAATAAAAAAGCCTGAGTGCCGTAGTTAAAAGTAGGCTCAGGCTTAATCATTACGCTGATGAAAACGAAGCGAAAATGGTAAGAACTAGTCGCGTTTCCATAGGGCGTGGCAAGAACGGTTGTCTGGGTCTCGGCTGATAAGTAAACGAGCAAACACATCGTCTAGGACATCGTCAGCTTCATTGACTAGGCCAATTCTAATTTCAGCGTAAACTTCTTTATCAACTTCAAATCCAACTTCTTGTACCCAGTCGTCTCCAGTCTCTACCAGTTCAGCAGCGCCTCGGTCTTCAAATTGTGCAGTGAATAGAATGACATCCGCAGGTTCTAGGTTGTCTGGTGCCATTTCTAGGAAGATGTCGTATGCCACATCGATAGCGTCATCATAAGAAATTAGTTCTGTCATTGTGTAACCTTCATTGGGTAGGCTTAAAGTGCTTGGGACATAGTATATCAAGCCACGCACTATAAAAGGAATAACTTGATCGATTGATTCAGCTAGTAGATCATAACCTTGTGTATTCTTTTTCATTTTTAAAGACAAATAATCAAGATGGTATTACCTGTTATCAATCCAAGCTCGCCGTTTCAGGCCGAATTCCAACCGGCAATCACTGATCTTTTGAAATTCCTCAAGGGTGGGCTTGGAACCAACCTACACAGTGTTTATCTCTACGGTAGTGTTGCAAGAAAGTCGGCAAAGGTTGGTCGCTCCAACTTGGATGTCGTTGTGATCACTCATCGCGAATTTAACGATAACCGAACGACACTGCTTAATACTATTAAATGGCGTTTTCAGAAAAGCTTTCCGCAACTTACTGAGGTTTCCATTAAGACAGCGTTGGTGAGTGATATTGTCGATCTAGATAATATTTTCACTTGGGGTTTTATGCTTAAGCACTGCTGCGTATGCATCTATGGAGAAGATCTGTCAGATTGTTATGGTGAATTCGAACCTAGCTGGGAAATTGCAAAACACTGGAATATGGATGTAGATGATTGGTTGGAGATCTATCGCCATAGGATCGCAAAAGCGGCAACGGCACACGAGCAGATACACGCGCAAGTTACGATTGCTAAAAAGTTGCTTAGGGCTAGTTACTCGCTGATCATGTATCGCGATAAACGCTGGTTTGATGACCCAACGGAATGTGGGAAAGAGTTCTTACGTTACCATCCAGATAAAGAGGTCGAAATTCAACGATTAAATATACTGCTCACAGGAAAGTTGATTCCGAAACGCTCCGTGATTGGGATCTTGGATGGGTTTGGTGCTTGGTTGACGAAACAGTATAAAAAAACAGAGTTTAAAATTGGGTAGTGCTTCTTTATTAAAATAGTCCTAGCTGAGCGGCATTGAGTCGCTCAAAGTCGATATCAATAAATGGAAGAATAGCTTCGGCAACGGGTTTAATCTGCTTGTCTACATAGTGTTGATAATCGATTAAGCTCTGCTGGTACTCTTTTGGTTCAGGGCCGTTGATGGTGATGACATACTCGATTCGTCCCTTATTCTGATATTGAAGAGGACGACCGCGCTTCGCATTTATCTCATCCGCCATACGCGCTGCTCTGACTTGAGGTGGCACGTTTTTCTGATATTCGTGCAGTTTTCTGCGTAATCGTTTTTGATAGCTTAGCTCATCATCGAATTGACCTGCCTTGGTCTGTTCAACAAATTGACGGACGTATTCACTTGGATCTTCACCATGAAAAACCATTTGGTAGAGTTGCTGTTGAAATCGTTGTGCAAGCGGTGTCCAATCCGTTCTGGCACTTTCTAATCCTTTAAAAATGATTTTCTCATTGTCACCTTCTCCAATCAGCCCTGCATAACGTTTCTTTGAGCCCGTCTCTGATCCCCGAATAGTGGGCATGAGGAACTTACGGTAATGGGTCTCGTATTCAATCTCTAAAATCGACGTGAGGTTGAACTCTTCTCTGAGATGATCAGTCCACCAGTCGTTAATCTCTTGCACTAATTGATGACCAATCTTGTCAGCTTCTTGCTGTGAGAATTGACCGTTTAGCGAAACAAAGGTGGAGTCAGTATCACCGTAGATCACTTGATAACCCCGTTGCTCAATCAGCACTTTGGTCTGTTTCATTATTTCATGACCGCGCATAGTGATTGAGGATGCTAGTCGGGTATCAAAAAAACGACAACCAGAAGATCCTAAAACACCATAGAAAGAGTTCATGATGATTTTTATCGCTTGTGAAAATGCTTTTTCATTATTCTTCTTTGCGATATCGCGAGCGGCCCAAAGATCTTCGATCATTTTAGGTAAGAAATGTTGTTTCCGATGAAATTGACCACCTCTAAAGCCAGGTACCGATCCCTTTTCGTCATTCCCAATCTCTTGTTTCAGCCCTTCAATTAAACCGATAGGGTCAATCAGAAATGAACGAATAATTGAGGGATAAAGACTTTTGAAATCGAGTACCAGAACAGAGTCGTAGAGCTGTGGAATAGAATCCATAACATAGCCGCCAGGACTTGCGATCCAATTTTCAGGCGCTAAATTGGGGGCAACATAGCCTGAGCGATGGATCTGTGGAAGATACAAATTGGTGAAAGCCGCGACAGAACCGCCAATCCGATCGAGTTCTACTCCAGTCAATCGTGTTCTTTCTATAGCAAAATCAAGCAAATGCGTATGTTGAAATATTCGATTTACGAGCACGCAATCTTGCAAGTTATAACGAGCGAGTGACGGCTTATCTTCACGGAACATTCGATTGATTTCATCCATTCTGTCATGAACATTATGGATGTCTTTACCTTCACCAAGTAACTCTCTTGAGACAGATTCTAACGACCAGGAACGAAAGTGGTAGGTTGCCGTTTTTAGAGTATCAATACCATCTAGAACGACTCGTCCAGGAATGGTGATAAACCCTTGCTGGCTTTGGTTTGAGGTTCTAAAGAAACTGGATTGCTTTGCTCGACCAATTTTTAAAGCTAAGTGATGCCATTCAGCGCGCTTATGCAAAAGCCGAAAATCAAAATCAATAACGTTCCACCCAATAATAATGTCGGGATCAAATTGTTGAAACCAATCAACCATTGCGATTAGCAGGGATTTCTCATCGGGGACCCATTGGATCTGTGTCTCACTGGGTTGCGAAGGCCCGATCATAATGACTCGGCTGTCCATAGGGCTATCTAACCCTATAGAGTAAAGAATCCCTTTTTCGGAACATTCGATATCAATTGATACGACAGAAAGTGACGGTATGTAATCGGTCGCTCTGCATTTTGCTTGTTCGATATGTCGATACGATTGCTTCTGTTTTTGTCGCCCTGTGAATTCAACACCGCCTTTAATGAATCGCTCCATTAAATACCTGTCGGCGAGTTTAATATCGGCCTCATATGTGGTGATGTCATTTAATGCCAACGTCGCTGAAAATTTATTGGCGTCTTTACTCGTATTGAAGTAACAGCCAGTAAGTGAATGCTGCTCAAAAGAAGTTAAAGGTAAAGGTTTAAACTGGACATTAACCGACTCTTGCTGCGCGATGGTTTGACACTGAGAAAGAGTGGATTGTGGAATAAAGAAAATGGGTTTTTCTTGAGGTATCGTTAATAGCGTAGGCCCGTTAGGCGTGCTGAGCCATAAGTCAATTTGAGTTGCTCCAGATGTATCTCTGGCTTGGCGGGTAAGAATAAACCCCTGTTCAGTATTCAAAATAGACACTCAAAAAAATAGTGATGAGATAATAACAAACCTCAGTAAGAATAAAAGAAGATTGGGAGTTGTTATGCGAGTATTAAATAAATGCGGTGGATAAATATACACAAAAGTTAATATTCAGCAGAGTGATTTAAGTTGTTAGTTGCACATGTAACAAGTTGATCACAATCGTTTTAGTTGCTCAGGTAATACTTTAACTTAGTGATCTATAAGAACTTTAACGATGATTTTTTGTTCTTATAAAATAAGTTCTTGCTAAAGTTTGAGTTTGGGCACATATTCTTGATAAGCATTTTTATACGAAATGCGTTACTATAAGCAACCATGCTGCTTCCCATATTTTGGGGATGCAGAACCAATAGACAAGTGTGGAGATACAAGTTTGATAAATGTTTTCCTTGTAGATGATCACGAGCTGGTTCGCACAGGGATACGACGTATTATAGAAGACGTCCGTGGAATGAACGTAGCAGGGGAAGCTGAAAGCGGTGAAGATGCAGTAAAATGGTGTCGGAGTAATAATACCGACGTTATTTTGATGGATATGAATATGCCGGGTATTGGTGGGCTTGAAGCGACCAAAAAAATCTTGCGATACAATCCAGATGTTAGAATCATTGTTTTGACGGTTCATACGGAGAATCCGTTTCCAACTAAAGTGATGCAAGCAGGAGCTGCCGGTTATCTAACCAAAGGTGCAGGTCCTGATGAAATGGTGAATGCTATTCGTGTAGTCCATACTGGACAGCGATATATTTCCCCAGAAATTGCGCAGCAAATGGCATTAAGTCAATTTTCGCCTGCGTCTGAGAATCCATTTAAAGATCTTTCTGAACGTGAACTTCAAATCATGATGATGATCACCAAAGGACAGAAAGTCACGGATATTTCAGAACAATTAAATTTAAGTCCAAAAACAGTCAATAGCTACCGTTACCGCTTGTTTAGCAAGTTAGATATAGGTGGTGATGTCGAGTTGACGCATTTGGCTATTCGACATGGAATTTTAGACACCGAGACCTTGTAGTGACATCATCGTTTGACTCGGTAGCTTTTCTAAAAACAGTCACACATCAGCCCGGCGTTTATCGTATGTATAACGCCGATGCTGTTGTGATATATGTTGGAAAAGCCAAAGACCTCCAAAAACGCCTTTCTAGTTATTTCCGCAAAAGAGTAGATAGTGAAAAAACGCGCGCTCTTGTAAGTAATATCGATAAAATTGATGTCACAGTGACACATACTGAGACAGAAGCTCTGATCTTAGAACATAACTACATTAAGCAGTATTTGCCTAAGTACAATGTTTTATTGAGAGATGATAAGTCTTACCCATACATCTTTATCAGCGGACATAAACATCCTCGGCTATCAATGCACCGAGGAACGAAAAAGCGCAAAGGCGAATATTTTGGTCCTTATCCTGACTCTGGTGCGGTTCGAGAAACACTTCATTTAATTCAAAAAATATTCCCAGTTAGACAATGTGAAGATACGGTTTATGGTAATCGTACTCGTCCGTGCTTGATGTACCAAATTGGACGTTGTGCCGCACCATGTGTGAAAAGCATCATATCCGATGAAGATTATGCCGAGCTGGTGGGGTATGTTCGTCTGTTCTTGAAAGGCAAAGATAAGCAAGTACTTGAAACTTTGATCGACAAGATGGATAAGGCGAGCCAGCAACTCAAATTCGAAGAAGCCGCAGGGTTCAGAGATCAGATTCAGGCAATTCGACGAGTTCAAGAGCAGCAATTTGTCTCTGAAGACAGTATGGACGACATGGATGTACTCGGTTTTGCTCAAGAGAATGGCATTGCATGCATCCATATTTTGATGATCCGACAGGGTAAGATCCTGGGTAGTCGTAGCCATTTTCCAAAAATACCCAGCAAGACAACCTCGGAAGAGGTCTTTTATAGTTTCCTCAGTCAATATTATTTGGCACATAACGAATCGCGAACTATACCGACCCGAATAATATTAAGTGCGGGCTTAGTTGAAGAGACAAACGCTCTCCAGGATGCCTTAAGCGATGTTGCTGGGCGGAAAATCACATTTCAGACGAACCCAACGAAAAGTCGAAGTCAGTACCTTAAACTTGCTAACACCAATGCATTAACCGCGATCACGACCAAAATAAATCATAAGATGACGGTCAACCAGCGCTTCAAAGAGCTTCAGGATGTGTTGGCGGTTGAATCAATTCGCAGAATGGAATGTTTCGACATTAGTCATACTATGGGTGAAAGTACGATTGCGTCATGTGTTGTCTTCAATCATGAAGGCCCCGTGAAGCAGGAGTATCGCCGCTATAATATTACCGGAATTACAGGTGGTGATGATTACGCGGCAATGGGTCAAGTTCTAGAGCGCCGTTACTCCAAGCAACTGGATGTAGATAAAATACCTGATGTGATTTTCATCGATGGTGGCAAAGGGCAACTGAATCGGTCACTAGAGATAATTTCCAAACATTGGGAAGATTGGCCAAAACGCCCAATCATGATTGGTATTGCTAAAGGTGTTACTCGTAAACCCGGGCTTGAAACCTTGATTACTACCGATGGTGAAGAGTTTAATTTACCAAGTGATGCACCTGCACTTCACCTCATTCAACATATTCGTGATGAAAGCCATAATCATGCGATTGCTGGGCATAGAGCTAAACGTGGCAAAACGCGTCGCACGAGCCCTTTAGAGGGGATCGAAGGTGTCGGTCCGAAACGCAGACAAGCCTTACTAAAGAACATGGGCGGATTGCAAGAATTAAAACGTGCTACTGTTGAAGAAATAGCCAAAGTGCCCGGTATTAGTATTTCTTTGGCAGAAATTATTTATCAAGCATTGAAACAATAGCAAAAATCCCGCAACATGAAGGCGCAATTGATAAGAGCCTAATAATATGCGTTTTAATATACCTAACATTTTGTCGTTATTGAGATTATTTCTCATCCCTGTCTTTGTCGTAGTTTTCTATCTACCGTATTCATGGGCTCCATTTGCTGCGGCAATGGTGTTTTGGGTTGCGGGTTTTACCGATTGGTTAGATGGTATGCTAGCGCGAAAATTAGGCCAAACTTCTCGTTTCGGGGCATTCATTGACCCTGTGGCAGATAAGGTCTTAGTCGCAACGGCATTGATATTAGTGACTGAGCACTACCATTCAATATGGGTGACAATTCCAGCGGTAACTATGATTGGCCGTGAAATTATCATCTCTGCTTTAAGAGAATGGATGGCGGAAATCGGTAAACGAGCAAGTGTTGCCGTTTCGTGGGTAGGTAAAGTTAAAACCGTTTCTCAAATGTTTGCGCTTTGGGTGCTTATCTGGCGCTATGATGATTGGATGATTTGGGTAGGATATGGTGCACTTTACATTGCGACCATCTTAACCTACTGGTCAATGGTTCAATATTTGGCCGCTGCAAAAGATGATTTGCTTGATGAGCAGCATCATTAAGAATTAAAACAAAAAAAGCGAAC